>NZ_JBEPNM010000008.1:0-226183 GCF_040546285.1 Pantoea sp. UYEF8
TTTGCTTTTCAGGACGGCGAACCCGGCCTCGAAGGTTCGATGTACTCGCCACTTCCCTGTGGCTCGCCCTGCGGGTCCGCACGCCAGCGTGCGATTCAAAAATGCTCCCGGCATTTTTGTCCGGGTTCGGGCACCATCTTTAAAGAACCCGCCTCTGGCGGGTTTTTGCATTTCAGCCGCCGACTCATCCTTTCACGCGCTCTTTTTTACGCCGGTCTTGACTGAACAGATTTCACGGCGAAACTAATTTGCCGGCTCGCCTCTATGCTGTATAGCCAGGGCCGCACCGCCTGAAATCCTGTCTAGCCTGCAATTCGCCGCGACTAATCGTGTTTTATAAGCCTCTCTTTACACAATCAGCCGGACAGGCACAATAACCTCTTTTACTCCTCTGTTATGGCTATGTCAGAAGAAGCGCTGCGACTACAGATACTGACCCTGAAAAAGCATAATGCGCGACTGAAGCGTATAGCCCATGACGCCCGTAACAAGCTCAGCGCAGCCCTTGATGGTACTGGCCTCTGCCTGTGGCAACTGGATATCCCCAGCGGCAAGCTGGTGATCTTCAACCGACGCTGGGGCGCGATGCTGGGCTTTCAGCCGAAGGAAACCGACGCCAATTTCGAATCCTGGAAAGAGAGCCTGCATCCCGACGATGCCGCTGAAGTATTAAAAGCGTTTAACGATCATCTCGCCGGAAAAGCGCCCTATTATGAAGCGCTGCATCGGATGATCGCTAAAAATGGCAGTATTACCTGGGTGCTGGATCGGGGACGGGTCAGCGAATGGGATGAACAAGGCCGGCCGCTGAAGGTTACCGGCACCCATATCGACATGACCAAAGAGAAGCAGTATGAGGAACAGCTCGCGCTGCTGGCACTGCACGATCCGCTAACCCTGCTCACCAACCGCCATGCGCTGCAAAATCATTTTCGCGAACTTAAAGCTCAGGGTCCGTTATGCGTCGCGTTTATCGACTTAGATAATTTCAAACACGTTAACGATACCTTAGGTCATCGCAGCGGCGATGAAGTGTTAATCCATCTCAGCCAGCGCTTTATCGACGTCTGTCCGCCAGAGGTGATTATTGGCCGTCCGGGCGGGGATGAATTTGTGCTGCTGATACCGTTTTCGCGGGATAACCCGCAGGTCAGCCAGCTGGCGCACGCCTGTCTGGATGCGGTCCTGACGCCGTTTGATATGGCTAATGGCCATGCAATGATTGGTGCATCGATTGGCGTGGCCCAGGTGCTGAGAAAGGATGATTTTGATTCTGCTCTGGCGCGTGCGGATGAAGCGATGTATCGCATTAAGAAAAACGGTAAGCGCGGCGTGGCATTTGACCCGCTTTATCCCGATCCTGCCTGAATTTCCTTTGCTGTTGGTCAACCCCTGCCCGATCGGATCGTGCTATCCCGTCACTCTGCGGGTCGACACCTGACACCATAGTAACGCTTGCTCAAACCTGCCTTCATCCACTCTTTACTCGCCTGTTTAGTGCGCATTCACACAAAAAAACATTTTTAGTACTAATCTGAGAAAAAACGGTCCACCGTTATACAAACCATTTGTCGCGCTTCGCTTATTTAAAACGCCTTTCCGTCCCGCTTTTCTTCACTTTATTATAATATTTTTCGAATAAACCGGGCTATTTGATCATTTATTGATCAATCTGCTCAGGTTTTATCTGGTTTTAATCGTAACTGACGCTTCGCTTATTTTTTACAAAATTAAAAAGCCTTTTAAACCGCTTTCACGCTTCGCTTAGGTAAATTGATCGTTTGTTGATCATCTTCACTAACTGTTTCATATGACGACTTTATCCCACCGCTTCGCTTATATTCTTTTCAATTGGACTTTTTTTGAAAATGATCGATTAATAGAGTTCGCAATGGCTCTGGGAAGGCCTTTGATTTTCCATGGCGCCTTTTTCAGTGGTTATGAAGATTAGTTGCGCAGCTTTATCAGCCAGTAAAGCTAATCGCCATAAATTAACCAAAATCAGGCGGAGTTTTCTATTTTTCCACCTTGATAGACGACATTTTATGGCTACATTTATATTTGCTGAATCGGCCTGATGAAGCATTAACTGTGCTATTTCTATTATTAAATCCAATGAGGAACACAGAATGACTCAATATCGTGGTGGAGCGGGAAATTTTGCTGCGGACAGAGAGCGTGCGGCTGAAGCGGGACGTAAAGGGGGCCAGAAAAGCGGCGGGAACTTTAAGAATGATCCCGAGCGCGCCATTGAGGCGGGTCGGAAAGGAGGCAAGGTAAGTCGCCGGAGCTGAACGTCTTTAACTCTGCTGTAACAGCAGTTACCATCATTTTGCTGGGCAATGTTAAATCTATTTAATTCTCCCGCATGATAATTACTGCCAGCATTATGTCAGCGCTTAATCAATAGCGGTGGCAGAGCGGTCGATTAAACCGGAAGGGGTATTCCCTTCCGGTTTTTTTATTTTTTGTGCTTTTTAACGGTGAGTTTTAATAACGTGCTGTACCGATTAGCCTGCCGGTTAGATTTGTCTGAGGTTTTTTAGCTGAGCAAATTTATACAACTTAATTTTTATTTGTACAGGTTTTCTATCTTAGCGAAGCCGTAATAACAAAAAACATTAGAGCTCTAACGTATTGCTGTAAAAAGGAAAATGCATTTTACATGCCACTTCTGGCGTAAATTCGTACCGATGCGGCGTGCGATATAAAAAATCTCCGCTAGAATTTTTAAGTGGCAACGATACGACTGGCGTTGCGTTATTTCTTACTTACGCAACTTTTCAATCAATGAGGCTATCTTATGACAGTGAAAACGCTAAACGATCTCTTCATCCATGATTTGTCTGATGTGTACAGCGCTGAGAAACAGATAACCCGTGCATTGCCGAAAATGGCGCGCGCTGCCAGTGATGAAAAACTTATCGCTGCGTTTAATCAGCATCTTGAAGAGACACGTGGCCAAATCGAACGGCTGGACCAGTTAGTGGAAGCCACGCCAGAGGTTAAAATCAAACGAATGAAATGCCATGCGCTTGAAGGTCTGGTTGAAGAAGCGCAGGAAATCATTGATTCAGTAGAGAAGGGCGAAGTTCGCGATCAGGGCTTAATTGGTGCGGCACAAAAAGTTGAGCACTATGAAATTGCTACCTACGGCACCCTGCATGCGCTGGCATTGAAACTGGGTTACACCCAGGCGGCGAAACTGCTGGAACAGACCCTGAATGAAGAGAAACAGACGGATGAGAAGCTCACTTCGGTGGCGGAATCCATTACTGTGTCTTAAGGAGTAGCAAATGACTGCAATCGAAAATTATCATGACTGGCTGCGCGATGCGCACGCCATGGAAAAGCAGGCTGAAAGCATGCTGAGCAAAATGTCTGGTCGTCTGGAGCACTATCCGGCGCTGGAACAACGTCTGGCTCAGCATCTTGACGAGACTAAACATCAGCTCTCGCTGCTGGAGCGGCTGCTTGACACCCACGGCATTGACCACTCCGTGATGAAAGACGTGATGGGCAAGATGGCAGCGACCGGCCAGGCGGTAGGCGGCATGTTCAATTCAGACGAAGTAGTGAAAGGCGCAATCAGCGGCTATGTCTTCGAAAATGCGGAGATCGCCAGCTACACCAGCCTGATTGCGGCGGCTGAGCAGGTCGGTGATGCCGAAGGCGTCAGAGTGCTGACTGAAATTCGTGAGCAGGAAGTGGCGATGGCTGAGTGGCTGCTTCAGCATCTGCCTGAAGTGACGCAGCAGTTCCTGCAGCGTGCAGCACAGCCAGGCGTTGAAGCTAAGAAATAATATTCAACGCGAAAAAAAGCCGGGTAATTCCCGGCTTTTTTGTGGCTGATTGTCAGGTAAAGCGGTCAATGTCGGCTGACGCTCAACCATTCCACCCTTGCTGGCTTAATCCGCCATCAGGTGGCCATACATAGTCATCAGACGACGCGTAACGCCGTTGGTCCAGCCAAAACCGTCCTGCAACGGATATTCACCGCCACCACCAGGACGGGCACGATCGCCGCTGATGTCATATTTCTCGACCAGCTTGTGGTGCAGCTGATAGAAATTATTGACCGTATTCAGCCAGTTCACCGCGATCTCACTCGCCAGCGTCTCTTCGCCATAGTTATTCAGGCCGACAATCGCCATCCACTGCATCGGCGCCCAGCCGTTGGGCTTATCCCACTGCTCGCCGCTTTCCACCATAGAGGTCAGCAGACCGCCGTTGCTCAACAGCAGGTGACGCAGCGCAATCGCCTGCAGATGCGCCTGATGCGGCGTGGCTAAGCCGACAAACAGCGGAACCACCGAGGCGGCAGTAAACGCACCGAAGCGCTCACGACGCCAGTCATAGTCACGGAACACACCAGCCGTGCTGTCCCACAGATAGCGGGTAATTGCGCGTTTACGCGCTTCCGCTTTTTTCTGCCAGGCCAGCGCCGTCAGCTCTTCGCCTTTGGCGTGCGACAGCGTCGCAATCATCAGCTCAAGCTTGTAGAGAAACGCGTTAAGGTCGATCGGGATAAACTGGGTTGTCCGGATGCTCGACAGGCGTTTCGGGTTACGCAGCCAGCGTGACGAATAGTCCCAGCCTGATGCCGCACCGGCACGCAGATCGCGATAGACTTCGCTCGCCGGACGTTTAGACTGGCGCGCCGTTTCCACATCCTCGATCCACGACTCATCGCGTGGCGTATCACGGTCATCCCAGTAGCGGTTCAGCAGCGAACCGTTCGGCATCCGCACCACGTGACGATAGGCCTGGTTCGGCATCAGTGAGCCGGCACCGTCCATCCAGAACTGATACTCCTTCATCAGTTGTTCCTGATAACGCTTGGCACCGCGTACGCCATCCTCTTCAAACAGCTCGACCATCAGCGCAAACACCGGCGGCTGAGAACGGCTGAGATAATAGGTGCGGTTGCCGTTTGGCACATGGCCGTAGTTATCAATCAGCCAGGCGAAGTTATCCGCCATATGACGCAGCAGGTCATCACGGCCCGAGTCGGCGAGACCGAGCATGGTGAAGTAGGAGTCCCAGTAATAGGTCTCGCCAAAGCGTCCGCCCGGCACCACGTAAGGTTTCGGCAGCGGCAGCAGAGAAGAGTGCGGCATATGTTGCTGCGGCATTTTGGTCAGAACCGGCCACAGATCATCAATATGCTCGTTCAGCGTTTTATCCGGGTTGGAGACATAAAAGCTTTCATTTACGCCAGGCAGATAAAAGTGATCGGCGACAAAACGCGACAGGTCGAAATCACTGCTGCGTTTCTGACGACGATAGCGCATCAGCACATCCAGCGGATCGTATTTTGGCGAGCAGTCGGGGAAGGTTTTGCTATCCTCGAAAATGCGCGACATCTGAACGTGTTCAAACAGTTCCAGATAACGATCGGCAGGCGTGAGCGCATCCGGAGCCGGTAAGCCTTCAATCAGCTCGGGCTCCGGTTCAGAATCCTGCATGCGATCCAGTTTCAGTTCATGGGGATCGTATTGATACTCAACTTCCGCCCCGGCACGAACCTCTTCAAGTGCATTTAGTTGCTGGCGATAAGTATTAATAGCGGCCTCCTGAGCGGTCGGGGTTGCACAAAGGACAAATTATAGCCCTCTGATGCTGTGGTACAACAATGCAGAATATCTATGAACGTAATAATAATTGTCTATTAATCGGCGTTTTTGCATAAATTCCAGACAATTCAACCAAATATGCGGTTGTTCATAAAAAACGCATTTCAGATGAATCTCTTAGTCAGCAAAAGAAAAAGATTTTGTCTGAAGAAAATCGGCGTTTATTTACAATTTGTAAGAGAAGTGTGGCGCGAAATCAGGTGCAAAAGATGGCATACGCAACGCCAGAATGGCATGAAAACGCGCCTCAGCCGGATGAAAAGGGCGGGCCAAAGTGGCCCGCTCAGGGAATAACGGCTTAGCGCTTCGCCAGTGCCGCGCCAATCACATCCTGATAAGGGGTGGTCGGACGCCCAATCAGCTGGCTCAGCTGGTGGGAGTCATCAAACAGCCCGCCTTGCTCTGCGCCCGCATCTGAGTCTGCCAGCATCTCTGCCAGGCCCTCAGGTAACCCTGCCGCTTTGAGAGCTGCGGCAAACTCCTGCTGGGACAGATTGACGTAATCCACTTTCTCACCGCTCTGAGCGGCAATCTCAGCGGCAAACTGCGCCAGGGTGTAGCTGTCGTCACCGGCCAGTTCATACACTTTGCCCGCCTGATTATCCCGGGTCAGCACTTCAGCTGCCGCATCGGCATAATCCTGCCGTGCCGCCGAGGCGATCCGTCCTTCGCCTGCCGCGCCAATAAAGGCATGATGCGCCAGCGCCGGGGCGATACTGGCGGCATAGTTTTCGCTGTACCAGCCGTTACGCAGCAGGGCGAACGGTATGCCGGAAGCCTGCAGCAGCGCTTCGGTTGCGCGATGCTCAACGCCCAGTCCCAGCGGAGAGCGATCGGCGTGCAGCAGGCTGGTGTAAGCAATGAAACTCACACCGGCGGTGCGGGCCGCCTCAATCACCGCTTTATGCTGGGCTTCACGCTGGCCCACTTCACTGCCGGAAATCAGCAGCAGCTTGTCGACGCCGGCAAAAGCGGCTGCCAGCGTCTCAGGCTGGCCGTAATCGGCCTGACGAACCACGACGCCACGCGCAGCGAAATCGGCCGCTTTGGCTGGCGTACGCACGGCGGCGACGATTTCGCCCGCCGGGACTTTTTTCAGCAATGCATCAATCACTAAACGGCCGAGCTGGCCGGTGGCACCGGTTACTGCAAACATGGTATCGCTCCGATTATTTCGCTGTTGGTAAAATCAATCCTGGGCTATAAACTAACTTTTCGTAAGTACTTACAGATGAGTTAGTATGGGGTTTGCAAAGTAAATGACTGAAAAGCTAAGTGAAAAATTTATTAGGGGTGAATTGCTCAATGTGAATTGCCCCTCGCGCGAGGTGCTCAAACGAGTCACCAGCCGCTGGAGCGTCCTGATTCTGCTGGCATTGCAGGATCAGACGCTGCGCTTCAGCGCGCTACGGCGGGTTGTGGGCGGCGTAAGTGAGCGAATGCTGGCGCAGAACCTGCGTCATCTGGAAGAAGATGGTTTCGTGCAGCGCATCGCCTATGATGTGGTCCCCCCCCACGTGGAATATTCTCTGACGCCGCTTGGCCGTGAAGTGAGTGAGCAGGTGGTCGGACTGGCCGACTGGCTGGAGGTCAATCTGAGCCGGATTCTGGCGCAGCGTGAAAAAGCCCAGGCGGGCGGAGAGTAAGTCCGCGCTCAGCAGGCGCAGCGGCTCTGTTTTCCGCCGCACCTTTGCCGCCGCTGACGCCCGCCAGACGCGTGGGTCAGTGCAGATATTTTTCAAACCAGGCCAGAGTTCTTTGCCATGCCAGCTCTGCCGCCGGTTTATCGTAGCGAGGCGTCGAATCGTTGTGGAAACCGTGATTTACGCCGGGATAGAGGCAGGCCTGATAGATCTTCTGGTGTTGCTTAAGCGCCGCCTCATAGGCGGGCCAGCCAGCGTTGATGTTGTTATCCAGCGCCGCATAGTGCAGCAGCAGCGGAGCCTGTATGCGCGGCACATCTTCCGCTTTCGGCTGCCGGCCATAAAAGGGCACCGCGCAGGCCAGTTCCGGAAAAGCCACCGCCGCCGCATTGGCAACGCCGCCGCCATAACAGAAGCCGGTAATCCCCACTTTTCCGCTCGCCTCCGGATGTTCGATTAAAAACGTCAGCGCGGCAAAAAAATCGTTCATCAGCCGGGTCGGATCGACCTTCGCCTGTAAGGCGCGTCCCTCTTCATCATTACCGGGATAGCCACCGACCGAACTCAGGCCATCGGGTGCCAGCGCGATGTAACCCGCTTTAGCGACCCGGCGCGCCACATCTTCAATGTAGGGATTCAGACCGCGATTCTCATGCACCACGACCACCGCTGGCGGCTTGCCTTTGGGGTTGGCTGGCTTTACCAGATAGCCGCGTACTTCACCGTGCCCCTGCGGCGAAGGGTAGTGGATATACGCTGGTTTGATGTCGGGATCGGTAAATTCAACCTGGGTCGCCAGCGCATAGTTGGGGCTGAGCATACCGAGCAGCGTCGCTCCGGTCATACCGCCAATCGCCAGTTTCCCGGCCATCGCAATAAACTCTCGTTTACTGATGCGGCCATGGGCGTAGTAATCGTAAAGCTCAAGCAGTTCCTGCGGAAAATCCTGTGCGGTCAGACGTGCCATAGCAACTCCTTAACCCGGATAAGAGGATGTGTGCCACCTTAACAAAGCACAGCCTGAGCGCGCAGGCAACCTGCGTACAGCTGCCGATTAAAACGGCGGTAACGAAACGGCAGAGGGAAATAACTCACTCAGCCCGCTCACCCTGATTGCCGCTTATTAAACCGCTTCTGCTGCGGTGGGGAACAGAATAACCGTCGGGGATGCGCTGGCTGTTAATTAGGATTAAGGATCCATTCCAATTTATTAACATATGCGCAGCCGGCAAATTGCCCGATTTATGCGGCTTCGCCTGCAATTATAATTGCGCTAATAGACAATCTCAGGCAAAAAAGCAAACAAAGCGGCAGGCAAAAATATCTGTCATTCTAACCCATTAAAAAGTAAGTCTATTTCCCTGGGTTATTGTCAAATTTGACCTTTCCCGGTACAGGGTTTATAAAATAATAACACCGAAAAACAGCAGCTTGAGGGCTATTTTTGGGTAAGGGGGGCCATAGCTGCCGGCTCATTTTGAACTGACAAATACCATAACATTCATGTCACATAACTACGCTGTAATTAACCTTTGCACCTTATTTTTAAATAAGTAATTCCCATGAAAAACAATGATCATAATCAAAAAAGACTGTTATAGTTTTCATTAACCCGATTGTTTCTGTTTCCTCGCTGCGAATAGTTTTAAATTTGCGGCGGGAATTACATTAAGCGCAACGAAATTAGTGCGTCAGGCTTAAGTTGTTAATTATAAGTAAATATGTGGTGTTCTATGTGGCAAAGAGGTAAGCAATGTTCGGATTAGATGCCTTTCATCTGGCGAGGATTCAGTTTGCATTTACTGTTTCCTTCCATATTATCTTTCCCGCCATCACCATCGGCCTCGCCAGTTTCCTGGCAGTGCTTGAAGGGATGTGGCTGAAAACCCGCGATCATACCTATCGCGATCTCTACCATTTCTGGTCGAAAATCTTCGCCGTTAACTTCGGTATGGGCGTGGTATCGGGTCTGGTAATGGCGTATCAGTTCGGCACCAACTGGAGCGGCTTCTCGCAGTTCGCCGGCAGTATCACCGGCCCGCTGCTGACGTACGAGGTCCTGACCGCTTTCTTCCTTGAAGCGGGCTTCCTTGGCGTCATGCTGTTCGGCTGGAATCGCGTCGGTCCCGGACTGCACTTCTTTGCGACCTGCATGGTGGCGCTGGGCACACTGATCTCTACCTTCTGGATCCTCGCCTCGAACAGCTGGATGCACACACCACAGGGTTACATCATTGAGAACGGTATCGTGGTACCGCAGGACTGGTTTAAGATCGTCTTTAACCCGTCGTTCCCGTACCGGCTGTTCCATATGTCCGTGGCGGCCTTCCTCGCCAGCGCCTTCTTTGTTGGATCGTCAGCAGCCTGGCATTTGCTGAAAGGCAAAAACAACCCGGCAATTCGCAAAATGTTCTCAATGGCGTTGTGGATGGCGCTGATTGTCGCGCCGATTCAGGCGATGATCGGTGATGCGCACGGTCTCAACACCCTGGAACACCAGCCAGCGAAGATTGCGGCGATTGAAGGACACTGGGAAAACCCGCCAGGCGAAGCTACCCCGCTGATTCTGTTTGGTATCCCGGATATGGAGCAGGAGCGCACCAAATATGCGCTGGAAGTGCCTTACCTCGGCAGCCTGATTCTGACCCACAGCCTGGATAAGCAGGTCCCGGCGCTGAAGAGTTTCCCGAAAGAGGACCGGCCGAATTCCACCGTGATCTTCTGGTCATTCCGCGTAATGGTGGCGATGGGGCTGCTGATGATTACTCTCGGCGTGCTTAGTCTGTGGCTGCGTTTCAAAGGGCGTCTGTATGAGTCTCGTCCTTTCCTGTGGTTTGCACTGCTGATGGGTCCTTCAGGTCTGATTGCGATTCTAGCGGGATGGTTTACCACAGAAATCGGCCGTCAGCCGTGGGTGGTGTATGGCGTACAGCGCACCATTGATGCAGTCTCGGCGCATGGCGATCTGCACATGAGCATCAGCCTGCTGGCCTTTATTCTGGTCTACAGCTCGGTGTTCGGCATCGGTTATCACTACATGATGCGTCTGATTAAGCAGGGACCTGAAACCGGCGAAGGACACATTACTGAGCAGGGTGGTCCGGGCCAGAAGAAAACGCCGGCGCGTCCACTTTCGGCTGCCACATTTAAGGATGGAGACCACTAAGATGATCGATTTTTCAATTATCTGGTTCGCGATTATCGTCTTCGCCACCCTGATGTATATCGTGATGGATGGTTTCGATCTCGGCATCGGCCTGCTGTTCCCGTTCAATAAGGACGCGGGTGAACGCGACATGATGGTGAATACCGTCGCGCCCGTCTGGGATGGTAACGAAACCTGGCTGGTGCTGGGTGGGGCAGGGCTGTATGGCGCGTTCCCGCTGGCCTACTCGGTGATTGCCGATGCGCTGTCGATTCCGCTGACGGCGATGCTGATTGGCCTGATTTTCCGTGGCGTCGCCTTTGAGTTCCGTTTCAAAGCGGTAGAAGGGCACCGGGCATTCTGGGACAAGTCGTTCATTGCCGGTTCGATCATCGCGACCTTCAGCCAGGGTGTGGCCGTGGGCGCAATGCTGGACGGTATCCCGGTCGAAGGACGTCACTTTGCCGGTTCCGCGATGGACTGGCTGGCACCTTTCCCGCTGTTCTGCGGCGTCGGTCTGGTGGTGGCGTATGCGCTGCTGGGCTGTACCTGGCTGATCATGAAAACCGAAGATGAACTGCATCGCAAAATGTCAGCGCTGGCGACGCCGCTGGTGATTGCGCTGCTGGTGATTGTCGGCATCATCAGTCTGTGGACACCGTTTGCACACGCAGATATCGCGCAACGCTGGTTCAGCAAGCCTAACCTGTTCTGGTTCCTGCCGGTTCCGGTGCTGGTACTGCTTTGCTCGTGGGGTATCGTGCGGGCGATTAAACGTCAGGCGCACTATTCGCCGTTCCTGCTGACGCTGGCGCTGATTTTCCTCGGCTTCTCCGGCCTCGGGATCAGTATCTGGCCTAACATCATTCCGCCGTCCGTCACCATCTGGGCCGCCGCGTCACCGCCGCAGAGTCAGGCCTTTATGCTGGTCGGTAGCCTGCTGATCATTCCGATGATCCTTGGCTACACCTTCTGGAGCTACTACGTGTTCCGTGGAAAAATCAAAGCAGACGCAGGATATCATTGATATGAAAACCGAGCTCAGCAGCATGAAAGATCACAATGAGTCCAGGGCTCCGTGGTGGAAACGCGTGATGTGGCTGGTGGTTATCTACGCCGCAAGCGTGCTGGCACTGGGCGTTGTCGCTTCACTGTTCCGCATGATGATGACCGCCGCTGGGATGCGCAGTCACTGATTGTTACAGACTGTCGCCATCTTTACGGCGACGGTGCGCAGGTAAGGCTGACTTCGGTCAGCCTTTTTTAATTAGTCACCTAAGCAATTAATGCGAAATCGTCGCCAGGAGACCGCTCCGGTCAGGCCTTTCCTTACAGACGGTCACATTTTTTGTTATCCTTTTGTGACAAATATCACCCTTCAATCCGCGTCGTAAATCGCCATCATGCTCAGTCAGGCCCTTAAGAAACAGCACATTAACGCTCTGGTAGAGTGGATAGAAGCCCATCTGACCGACGACATCAACATCGATCTGATCACCCTCAAATCGGGCTATTCCAAATGGCACATGCAGCGCATGTTCAAGGAGATGACCGGGCAAACGCTGGCCGCTTACACCCGTAAACGACGCCTGACGATGGCGGCGATGGCGCTGCGGTTGACACGAATGCCGCTGATCGACATCGCGGTACGCTTTGGCTTTGATAACCAGCAGAACTTTACCCGGGTGTTTAAAAGCCATTTCTCCCTGACGCCCGGCGCGTTTCGGCGCATTCCTCATCTGCCGGTGAAAAACTTCCATGGCCGGATTCCGGTGCGTTCGCCAATTGAACGCGCAGCGCTGGTTGAGCGGGATGATGATCTGCTTCTGTGTGGCGAGACGCTGGAGTGGGAGTGCCAGTTTGGCGAGTATATTGCCGATCATCAGCATCGGGTGGCCGAGCAGGCGCGGCGGCTGGTGGCGCTGGCCGGCAGTCAGGCCCGGCACGGCTGGCTGGGTTTTCAGTATGGTCCCGGCCACTCATCGGCTGAGCAGCAGAATATCAGCCTGTTTCAGGCGCTGGAGCCGCAGCATGCGGCGCTGCTGGAAGGGCACCGTGAAACCTGGAGCGAGACGCGTGGATTGTATGCGCGGATTGACTGGAGTGGCACGCCCGAGCAACTGACCCGGTTCATTGCGGATATCTACTATCTGCACCTGCCGACGCTGGGCGTGGCGCGTCGCCAGGGCAAAGATCTGCTGCAGCTGGATTTTGCGCTCTGTAAACCCGACTGGCTGAGCGGTGTTTTTTCGATTCCGGTGACTCCAGCCTGAGAGTCAGCACGCTGCGTTAGCCCGATTCGGGCGGCATCAAAGCGACAAATGCATATTCCGTGCGGTAAACCGTGACAAACCGCACGATTTTATAAAATAACTTACCATTCTGGCGTAAAATCCTTCACCGAAACCCTGCTGTGCTCCATTCATCGTGCTTTCCTGGCGGGGCTGAAACAATCATCTGCATTTCTGGCCATTCCTGGCTAAAAACGATAAACGAAGAAAATTATGCGACGCTCAATGTTGTTCCTTATTTCAATGCTTTCGGCATTGCCTATGCTGGCTGCGGCTCAACTGGCAGAACCGTTCTCGCCACCCGCCGGGCTGCACCCGCATTCACAGATCTCTCAGCACGAAATTCTGGGCGACGGCCAGCTGCCGCAGCATAGCCAGAATAATCCTGCCGCATCCGGATTTAACGACACGCTGTAACCGTTCTGCCGGTAATCGAGTGACCGCCCGTTCACAGGCGCGGCGGGCATTACCGGCAGGATAACCCGCCTGTCACCTGCTGTGACGGTGATAGCGCGTCCCGTCGACCTCGCTCCTGTCTATAGCGCCACCAGCCGGTTATCAATTCGGTTTGCTTCTCCTGCCATCGCTGATCTGCACCTGATACTGACTCTCCGCTCTCGCCCGTCATCTGACGGCTGACCAGCCTTTTCGATCCTGACATGGTTGCCTGAAGGCGATTCAGATGCGCAGCCCGGGCGTAAAATATATCTTAATCCCGGTCGATCGCATTTTTCGTCATTGTGTTGAAGATATATCATAGCTAACCTGAGCCACACAGATGAGAATGATTTTGATTCCATAATTTAGCTGATGCCCTGACGTGACGGGCATTCACCCCGTTTCAGGAGAGATCTTTTGCCAAACCCTAACTCTGATCGCCTTCCTCAGCGCGTCCGTAACGAACTGCGCTTTCGTCATATTCAGGTAGCGAGTAAAACCAACATTGCCGGTAACTTCTGGCGCATCGAATTCAGCGGCAGCGATCTGGCGGGCTTTACTTCGCCGGGCTTTGACGACCACATTAAGGTCTTCTTTCCTGCCACCGCCGGTGAAACGCCGGTACTGCCGCAGATTACTGACCAGGGGATTGTCTGGCCAGACGGTTTGCGTCCGGCGGCCCGTGATTACACGCCGCTGGCCTTTGATGGCGTCTCATCGCTGACGCTCGATTTCTATATTCATCAGCATGGCGTCGCCAGCGACTGGGCGAGCCAGGCGCAGATCGGTGACAGTCTGATCGTCGGTGGCCCGCGCGGCTCGCTGATTGTACCGACCGATTACGCGTTCCAGCTCTATGTCTGCGACGAAACCGGCCTGCCTGCTTTTGCGCGTCGTAAGCAGGATGCCCGCGCCCAACAGTTGCACCTGTTTGCCTATGCCGATCAGGCCACCGGCCGTGATTATTTAACCGATACGGCGGGGGTTAATCTGAACTGGCTCGGCAGCGGCCAGATGCAACTGGCGCAGCTCAGCCAGCTGACCGCCAGGCTGGATCAACTGGCGATACCGTCGGAAGATTACTTCATCTGGCTTACCGGCGAAGGCGAATTTGTTAAGGCGCTGAGCGATTACTTCACCACTCAGCGCGGCGTAAACAGCGACTACGTGCGGGCCGTGGCGTACTGGCACCAGAAGTAAGCGGGTCCGCCGCCTGTGTTGAATTTTGCCAGGTGGCGGACTACCATCAATCTCCTTTTCTTCTCTCCGGGCAGGCAATGAAAGACCATTCAGCATCTTCATCTGGCGATCAACCCACGCGCGCAGGCGGTTGCGGCAGCCGGCGTAAGCGGCGGGAAAAAATGCTGGAGGCGAGTGATATTCGTCTGCTGATGCTCCATTTTCTGGCGCAGAATGCCGCGCACGGCTATGAGCTGATCAAGTCGGTAGAGGAGTTGTCGAAAGGGGAGTATACGCCCAGTCCGGGCATCATTTACCCCAATCTGACGCTGCTGGAAGAGATGGAGGCGATTGAGGTGGTGGATGCGCAGGCCACCCGTAAAGCGTACCGGCTGACTGAGGCTGGTGAGGCGCTGCTGGCGGCCAACCGCGACCCTATTGCCAGCCTGATCGCGCGTTTATCGTCGCTGGCCATTCTGGTCAACAACCGCAGCATTCCGGCGGTAGAACAGGCAATTCACGACCTGAAAATGGCGCTCAATACGCGACTGGCGCAGCAGGATATCTCTGAGGCCGCGCTGCAGACGCTGATCGCGGCGCTGCAGGACGCGGCAGAAAAAATCACCCGCAGCTGAACGTTCTCCCTGGCGGGTTGCCAGCGGGCAACTTAGCTCACTTCAGACTTGTGCTTATCAATGTGACCCAGCGTACGATCCGGGAAACAGATGTCACGCACCCGCTGCTTCAGGCTGGTGGCGTCAGGGAAGCCGCCATCCCGTTTACGCTCCCACAGCAGATGTTCATCAAGGGTAATCTCAAAGATGCCGCCGGTGCCCGGCCTGAGCGTCACTTCCGCCAGATCGTCAGCGAAGGTGTGCAGCAGTTCCTGTGCCATCCACGCTGAACGCATCAGCCAGTTGCATTGCATACAGTAGTGGATAACGACCACAGGTTTTTGTGCCATAACTCTATTCCTTTAACGTATTGATAAATTACCGGTTAATTGTAGTTAACAAACTGTGCGCTGCAAGATAGAGTTAAATGTAAATAAGATTGATAATGATTAGCAATTGCATTAAATTCCGGATCATAATTTATAGTCAGAAATAAGTCCGATTTTACGGCTTTTGTGCCAGGCCGTTTTGATGATGCCAGTAAGCAAGTGAGCGAATACTAACAATTAATCAGGTAATTCGCGCCCATGTCACTACTTTTTCAGGGATTGACGCAACAGCGTCTGTTTAAACTGGCATTACTTGCCTCTGCCATCCACGCCACCTGCAGTTATGCCGCGCAGAGTGAATCTGCTCTGCTGGCGCGCACCGATAACAGCCAAAGCCCGTCCGAAACGGTGATGACGGTTACGGCGCCCGAAATTAAAAAACAGGCGGGCAGCAAAACCAGCCTGTCGGCGGCCGATCTGCAACAGCGTGGGGCCACCGATTTTGGCTCAATCATGCGTTATGAGCCGCTGATCAGCGCCACCGGCTCGCAGGGCGGATCGTCTGCCGGCAAGAGCGGCTTTGATCGCGCGGGCTATACCGGCTACAACATTCGCGGACTGGAAAGTAACCGGGTCGGGCTGGATGTGGATGGCATCCCGTTACCCCAGGCTACCGGTCGCAGTTACGTCGGACGTGCCGGGCTGGACAGTTTTGGCATTGGCCGGGACTACATCGACCCTTATCTGTTTGGCCGCATCGACATTGAAAAGGGCGCTACTGCGGTGGATCAGCCCAACACCTCGATTGGCGGCAATGTCTCGTTCCGCAACAAATCCCCCGACGATTACCTGCGTCCCGGCAAATCGACCTATTTTGGCTACCAGAGCGACTACGATTCCGCCAGCCGCAGCTGGCATAACGGCCTTACCGCCGCGGCAGGCGACGATGAGCTGCGCGGTATCTTTGTCTACAGCCGCCGCGACGGCCAGCAAACCCGCAATAACAGCGGCACGCTGGATGCGTATCCTGCTAACTGGCACTCCGACGCCTTTATGAGTTCCGGTATCTGGCAGCCCAACGATGCGCATCAGCTGAGCGCCACCCTCGACTACTACCACAAAACCAATCACAGCCATTACGACAGCTGGGATACCTCAGGCAATACGATCTGGGGTACCGCACAGCAGCAGAGCGATACGCGGCGCTGGGGCATCAGCCTTGCTGATGAATACACCCCTTACAATGAGATCATCGACAGCCTGACCAGCCGTATTTACTGGCAACAAACTGAGGCGCACGACAATACCCTGATGCCGTCGAGCGCCACCGCCTGGCAAAACGTCTATTCCGATTACAACAGTGACACCTACGGAATCGATACCCGGGCGACCAAAACCCTGGGACGTCATGAGCTGAGTGGCGGACTGAATGCGCGGCAGGTGGATACCGAGCGGCCGTTCCGTCAGTCGCCGGCCCCCAGTGTTTATAGTGTCATCATGCAGCCGCAGGCCAACAGTCGCAGCTATACGCTGGGCGGCTACCTGCAGGACAAAATCAATTTTGATGCTGACGGACATAAAGCGGCGCTGATCCCCGGGGTGCGGGTGGCATACCAGAACACCAAACCGCGTGATGTCGGAACGCTGACCACCAACAGCAGCGTACTCGATGCCAGTGAAGTCTCCGCGCTGTACGGTTCGGCCAACACCGATACTCAGGTGTTACCGTCGATCGCCTTCCAGTACGATCTCACGCCTGGCCTGATGACCTATCTGCAATATACCCGCGGGGCGCAGTTCCCCAATGATACCCAGCTGTATGGCTCATGGAACCTCGGCTCCAGCTATGCTGGTACCGCGCAGTACGCGCTGATTGGTAACCCGGATTTAAAAACCGAGACCAGCAATAACTATGAGTGGGGCGTGAAAGGCCAGCTGACCGACGGTATTACGATTAATGCCGCGGCGTTTTATAACGACTACAAAAACTTTATCGCCTTTACCCGCTACAGCCGCGCGGCAAATCCGGGTAAGTTCGTTAATGTCCCCAGCAACATCTACACCACTTACCAGGCGGAGAACCGCGATAAAGCCTATATCTACGGCGCGGAAATCAGCAGCAAAGTGAACTTCGGCAGCTGGTTCCAGCAGGTGGATGGCCTGAGCGCCAGGCTGGCGTTTGGCTACACCCAGGGGGCGGCAAAGTCGAGCTACCTCGGCGACCGCTATATCGACCTGGAGAGTGTGGCCCCGATGAAAGCGATTGTCGGACTGGCCTGGGATGATGATGCGCGCGGCTACGGCGCGGCCGTCACCGCCACCTTCGTCAAAGGCAAACAGGCCAGCGCCACCAACCGTAACAGCTATGCCAATAGCGGCGGCAGCCTGACCGGATCCAGCACCGACTACATGCGGGTACCCGGTTACGGCATGGTGGACATGACGGCTTACTGGCGGATGACGCCACAGGTCAGGCTGAGCGGCGGGCTATATAACATCACCGATCGTAAATACCGGGATTACCTCAGCAGCCGTGAACTGACCAGTGCCACCCAGCAGGAACGCAACGATCAGGCGCTGGCGGTGATGCCGGGCCGTACTTTCCAGTTGGGCGTTAACGTCGATTTCTGATCACTGATGCCCGGTGCTGACGCCGGGCATCATCATGGGAGCACATCATTATGAATTCTGTTTATCAGCACTATCTCGCCCTGAAAGGCGAACAACCGAAAAAATATGCCCGTGACCTGGCGGCGTTGATCGGTATCAGCGAAGCGGCGCTGTGCGAGGCGCGAATCGGGATGGATGCCCGGCGGCTGAAGTGCGACTTTCCGGCACTGCTGAAAGCGCTGGAGTCGGTCGGCCAGACCAAAAGCATTACCCGTAACGCCTATGCCGTCCATGAACAGCTCGGCGAGTACAAAAACCTGCAGCTCGGTGCCCATGCTGGGCTGGTGCTGAACCCGCGTGCACTGGATCAGCGTCTGTTTGTCGCCCAGTGGCGAAGCGCGTTTGCCCTGCAGGAGCAAACCGCACAGGGCGAACGGCACAGTATTCAGATTTTCGATCGCCACGGTGATGCGGTACTGAAGATCTATGCGACCGATCAGACCGACCAGGCGGCGTGGCAGGCGTTGATCGCCACGTTTACCGAAGCCAGTGCGGCACCGCTGCAGGTGGAACCGGTCGCTACCGTCGCTCTTAACCCTGCGATCGATGCCGCTGCCGTCGATCGCGAATGGCGCGCCATGACCGATGTACATCAGTTTTTCAGCCTGCTCAGGCGGCATAACCTGTCGCGCCAGCAGGCGTTCCGCGCCGCCGGTGACGATCTGGCCTGGCAGACCAGCAACGATGCGCTGGCGCGTCTGTTGCAGATGGCGCAGCAGGCAGGTAACGAAATTATGATTTTTGTCGGTAACCGGGGCTGCACCCAGATTTTCACCGGCGCGATCGACAGGCTGGTGCCGATGGAAAACTGGCTCAACGTCTTTAATCCTCACTTCACCCTGCATCTGATGGCGGACCAGATCAGCGAAAGCTGGATCACCCGCAAACCGAGTGGCGATGGTTTTGTCACCAGCCTGGAACTGTTTGCTGCCGACGGCACGCAGATCGCCCAGTTGTACGGGCAGCGTAGTGAAGGCACGCCGGAACAGAAACGCTGGCGCGAGCAGATCGAGGCCCTGCGCGCGGCGGGAGCAATGGCATGAAATGGCTGACTCTGCTGGGCCTGCTGCTGGTGCTGCCTTCGCTGGCGGCGGAGCGGGTAGTATCGATTGGCGGTGACGTTACCCAGATTATCTATGCGCTGGATGCCCAGCCGCAGCTGGTGGCGCGCGACAGCACCAGTCTGCGCCCGGCGCTGGCCACCCGGCTGCCGGATGTCGGCTACATGCGCCAGCTCAATGCCGAAGGGATTCTGGCGCTTAAACCGACGCTGGTGATCGCCAGTGCGCAGGCTAAGCCGTCGCTGGTATTGCAACAGATTGCCCAGGCCGGGGTACGGGTTGTCACGGTCAGCGGCGAGAACAGCCTGCAGGCGATCCCGCAAAAAATTATCACTATCGGCCAGGCTCTCGGCCATCAGACCGAGGCGCAGGCGCTGGCACAGCAGGTAACGCAGCAAATCAGCCAGCTGCCACAGCAGACGCTGCCGGTGAAGGTGCTCTACATTATGGCCAACAGCGGCATGAAATCGATGGCGGCGGGTAAGCAGACCGCTGCTGATAGCGCCATCCGCAGCGCCGGGCTGGAGAATGCGATGGGCAGCGTGCCGCACTATCAGGCGCTGTCGCAGGAAGGGGTGATCGCTGCCGCGCCGGACCTGGTGGTGGTGGGTGAAGAGGGGTTGCAAACCATTGGCGGCGAACAGCGTTTGTGGCAGCTGCCCGGCCTGGCGCTGACGCCAGCCGGTCAGCAGCATCATTTACTGGTGATCGATACCCAGGCGCTGCTGGGCTTTGGTCTGGATACGCCGCGGGCCATCGTCCGGTTACGTCAGGCTGCGGAATCTCTGATGCATGAACGGTAATACGCTGCGCGGGCTGGCGCTGATGACCATTATGCTGCTGGTATCCATGGTGCTGGCGGCCAACCTTGGCGCGATGTCCCTGTCGCTGCGCGCCCTGTGGCAGGCACCGCTCAGCGATATGATCTGGCAAATCTGGCTGAATATCCGCCTGCCGCGCGTACTGCTGGCGGTGCTGATCGGCATGGCGCTGGCGGTGTCGGGCGCAGTGATGCAGGGCGTGTTTCGTAATCCGCTGGCCGATCCGGGTCTGCTCGGCATCAGCAGCGGTGCCGGTCTGGCGGTGGCGGTGGCAATCATTGTCCCGCAGGCCCTGCCGCCGTCGCTGGCGCTGTGGCTGCCGATGATCGCCGCGTTTATCGGCAGCCTGCTGGTGACGCTACTGATCTTCAGTTTCAGCCGGCTGGCGCGCGGCAACCTGTCGCGGCTGCTGCTGGTGGGCATCGCCATTAATGCGCTGTGTGGGGCGGCGGTCGGCGTGCTGTCGTGGCTGAGCAACGATCAGCAACTGCGCCAGCTGTCGCTGTGGGGAATGGGCAGCCTGAGCCAGGCGCAATGGCCGGCGCTGCTGATTTGCGCGGTGCTGATTTTACCGGCGCTGCTGCTGTTACAGACCGGGGCGCGCCAGCTGAATCTGCTGCAGGCGGGGGAAGAAGATGCCCATTACATGGGCGTTGATGTGAAACGCACTCAGCACCAGTTACTGATCCTCAGCGCGCTGCTGGTCGGCACCGCGGTTTCGGTCAGCGGGGTGATCGGCTTTGTCGGCTTAGTGGTGCCACACGTGATGCGTTTTTGTCTTGGCAGCGATCATCGCTGGCTGCTGCCCGGTTCGGCGCTGGCCGGGGCGATCCTGCTGCTGCTGGCCGATACCCTGGCGCGCACGGTGGTGGTGCCGGCGGAGATGCCGGTCGGCCTGCTCACCAGCCTGATTGGCGGGCCGTGGTTTCTCTGGCTGATCCTGCGTCAACAGCGAGGCATCGAATGAACGAGTTACTGCAGGCCACGGATCTCTGTTTATTCCGCGACGGCAAGGCGATTATCGATCGGCTCGACGTGACGCTGACGGCCGGTGAGATGGTGGCGCTGATAGGCCCTAACGGTGCCGGTAAATCGACATTGCTGCGCCTGCTGACAGGCTTTCTGCCGCCCGATCGGGGGGAATGTCGTCTGGGTGCGGCCCGGCTGGCGGACTGGTCACGCCATCAGCTGGCACGCCGCCGGGCAGTGATGCGTCAGCAAACCCAACTGACCTTTTCTCAGTCCGCCGAATCGGTGGTGGCGATGGGACGCGCGCCCTGGCCGGATACCGGCAGTCGACAGATTGTGGCTGAGGTCATGCAGCTGACCGGCTGTGATTCGCTGGCACAGCGCGACTACCGCCAGCTTTCCGGCGGCGAGCAGCAGCGGGTGCAACTGGCGCGGGTGCTGGCACAGCTATGGCAGGATGGCGCGCCGCGCGGCTGGCTGTTTCTGGATGAACCGACCTCGGCGCTGGATCTCTTCTGGCAGCAGCAGACGCTGCGTTTATTGCGACAGCTCACCCGTGGCGGTGAGCTTAGCGTCTGCGCCGTGCTACACGATCTGAACCAGGCGGCGTTATGGGCCGATCGCATCCTGCTGCTGCACGCCGGCAGGCTGGTGGCGCAGGGTACGCCGCAGGCGGTGATGACGGAAGCGACGCTGACCCGCTGGTATCAGGCCGAGTTGCAGGTCACGCAGGGGGCGGGCGGGCAGCCGCATATTCAGCTGCGGGTTTAGGCCGTTTCGCTTTTAAAACATTGTGTTGCGAAGTTATGTCTTGCCAGTTTTGCGCCATACTTGTGTTCCTGGGTGAGTTATTAAGGAGACAATAATGGCGCAATCATTAGACCAAACCGCTAAACAACTGGGTGAAATTTTACTCTCTTCCGGACTTCATCTTGCCACTGCCGAATCCTGTACCGCCGGATTGATCAGCATGACGCTGGCGGCGGTGGAGAACAGCGGCAACTTTTATACCAGTGGCTTTGTCACCTATAGCGAGAATGCCAAAATCCGCCTGCTGGGTGTCCGCCCCTCGACGCTGGAGCAGCACACGGCGGTCAGTGAACAGACGGTGCGGGAGATGGCGCAGGGTGCTTGTGCGCGCTCCGGCGAGCCGGTCGGGCTGTCGATCAGCGGCTATGCCGGGCCTGATGGCGGAGAAGATGGTACGCCGGCGGGCACCATCTGGTTTGGCTGGGTATTGCCGAACGGCCGCGACTACGCCGAGTGCCATCAGTTCAGTGGCGATCCCAAATCGGTGATGGAGCAGGGTGCGCAGTTCGCGCTGGAAGGCCTGATTAAACGGCTTCAGCTGCCGGTGGAATAAAGGCGCAATGCTGCGCCTTATCCGGCAGGGGTAATTGCCTTAGCGACAGTCGACGATCAGACGGCCACGAACTTTGCCATCCAGCAGGTCCTGAGCCCCCTGGCGGGCTTCGCTTAAGGGGATCACCTGCGTCAGCTGGCTCAGCAGATCGCTATCGAGCAATTCCCCGAGCCGTTGCCAGGCTTGCTGGCGCTGCGGGATCGGACACATCACACTGTCCACGCCAGCCAGCGTGACGCCGCGTAAGATAAACGGTGCAACGCTGGTCGGCAGATCCAGTCCCTGCGCCATTCCACAGGCGGCGACCGCACCGTCACGCTGGGTCGCGGCCAGCACGTTGGCCAGGGTGTGGCTGCCGACGCTGTCTACCGCTGCCGCCCAGCGCTCTTTCATTAACGGCTTACCGGGCTGGGAGAGTTCGTTGCGGTCAATAACCGAAGCTGCACCCAGCGTATCAAGCAGATAAGCGTGGTCGCTGGCGCGCCCACTGGAGGCCACCACCTGATAGCCGAGGCGGGCCAGCAGGCTGACGCTAAAGCTACCGACGCCGCCGCTGGCACCGGTCACCAGCACCGGACCGCGATCTGGCGTAATGCCCTGTTTTTCCAGCGCCATCACACACAGCATCGCGGTCAGGCCTGCGGTGCCAATCGCCATGGTTTGCAGCGGGCTGAGCGTGGCGGGCACTTCCACCAGCCAGTCGCCGGTCACACTGGCTTTCTGCGCCAGGCCACCCCACTGTTTTTCGCCCACGCCCCAGCCGGTGAGCAGGGCGACGTCGTCCTGTTGCCAGTCGGGATGGCGGCTGGCGGTAACCCGTCCAACAAAGTCGATACCCGGAACCATCGGAAACTGACGCACGATCGGACCTTTATTGCAGATCGCCAGCGCATCTTTATAGTTCAGGGATGAGTAACTGACGTCGAGAGTGACATCGTGGTCGGGCAGTTGAGATTCGGGAAGATCTTTCAGCAGAGAACGGTAACCCTGTTCGTCATTTTCAATGACCAGTGCCTTGAACATGCAGCCTCCGGCAAAATAGGAAAGAGGGGAATAAGTTTACGCCTGGTGGCGTGATTACGGTAGGGACTGGGTCGCTAACGGCTGGCCGCGCCGCTCTCCCCGCCTGCAACGTCGAACTGATTAGCGAAAGAGGTATGCATAAATCAGCATATAATTCAGTTAATTAGTCGAATATTTCAGGTTTATTATTATTTAAGTCAATTAAAACAGTGGCTTGCGATTTTAATGGTTTGACTAATTAATTGCTTTCTGCGGCTTGTTCGCGCCAAAAAAAGATGACATCATGACCGCCACTTTTTTGCACCCGCTTATCGCTTTCAGAGGACGTTGCCATGTCCGGTTCACCGCGCACTCGCTCTGGTTACCGTTCGTTTTTTCCGGCTTACGCCCGATTATTCTCCGCTCCGCCGATCACGTTCTGCATCACCATGCGGTGAGGCCAGTCTGGCGCTGGCTGCCGGCTATCGGTAAAGATGACGTATTACCGATCACCGGTGGCTGAAAGCGGCCGCATGCCCCTGTTTGACATTATCCGCCGGGGAGATCTCCCCATTGCTGTGCCTCTGGCACTCACGCCCTGACGTTAGGGATTTGCCTTATGACTCCACTGAAAATTGCTGCCAGCGCCGCGGTGGCGCCCAATCTGACTCTTAACACTGCGCGCGACGTAGTGACGCTGGATAACACTGACTTTACCGATGTGGCGGCGGTGGTCGTCTCACTGGCAGATACCCGCAGTGGCGTACTCGCCCTGTTGCGCCACACCGGCTTTAATCTGCCGGTATTTGTGGCTAACGCGTTTGAAGAAGAGGTGATGCATCTGCCTGGCGTCAGCGGTGAACTGAACGGTGAACCGCAGGACTGGATCGCATTGGAAGCCGCCGCGCAGGCGTATGAAGCGGCTCTGCTGCCGCCGTTTTTCGAGACGCTGACCCGCTATGTGGATATGCAGAACAGTACCTTTGCCTGTCCGGGGCATCAGGGCGGGGCATTCTTCAAAAAGCATCCGGCGGGCAAACAGTTCTATGATTTTTATGGCGAGAACCTTTTCCGTTCTGATATGTGCAATGCCGACGTCAAACTGGGCGACCTGCTGATTCACGAAGGATCGGCTAAAGATGCGCAGAAGTTCGCGGCAAAGGTATTTAACGCCGATAAAACCTACTTCGTGCTTAACGGCACCTCCAGCGCCAATAAAGTGGTGACCAACGCGCTGCTGACGCGCGGCGATCTGGTGCTGTTTGACCGCAATAATCACAAATCGAATCATCACGGTGCACTGATTCAGGCGGGTGCTACGCCGGTTTATCTTGAAGCCGCGCGTAATCCTTTCGGCTTTATCGGCGGCATTGACGCGCACTGCTTCGATGAGGCTTATCTACGCGAGCAGATTGGCAAGGTGGCCCCGCAGCGTGCCGCGGAAGCGCGTCCTTTCCGACTGGCGATTATCCAGTTGGGCACCTATGACGGCACGGTTTATAACGCGCGTCAGGTGGTGGATCGCATCGGGCATCTGTGTGATTACATCCTGTTCGATTCCGCCTGGCTCGGCTATGAGCAGTTTATTCCGCTGATGGAAGGGTGTTCGCCGCTGACCCTGACGCTGACTGAAAACGATCCCGGCATTTTTGTCACCCAGTCAGTGCATAAGCAGCTGGCGGGCTTTTCGCAGACGTCGCAAATCCATAAAAAAGATAACCACATCCGCGGTCAGCGACGCTTTTGCCCGCATAAACGCCTGAATAACGCCTTTATGCTGCACGCCTCAACCAGTCCGTTCTATCCGCTGTTCGCCGCGCTGGACATCAACGCCCGCATGCATCAGGGCGAGGCGGGACGGAGGATGTGGGATGAGTGCGTTACGCTGGGGATCGAGGCGCGAAAAGCGATCCTTGAGCGGTGTGAGATGATCCTGCCGTTTGTGCCGGAAACGGTCGATGGGCAACCCTGGCAGGCGGCCCCGACTGAGACGATCGCCCGCGATCTGCGCTATTTCAGCTTTGAACCGCAGGCCAACTGGCACGGTTTTGCGGGTTATGCCCGCGATCAGTATCGCGTTGATCCCTGCAAGCTGCTGCTGACCACGCCGGGCATTGATGCGGCGAGCGGTGACTATGCCGGATTCGGGATCCCCGCCACCATTCTGGCGAACTATCTGCGTGAGAACGGGATCGTGCCGGAGAAGTGCGATCTTAATTCGATTCTGTTCCTGCTGACGCCGGCCGAAAGCCCGGAGAAAATGGCCAATCTGGTGGCGATGCTGGCGCAGTTCGAACAGCACGTTAAAGAGGATGCGCCGCTGGCTGAAGTGCTGCCGACGATTTACCGCAAAAATGCTCAACGTTATGCCGGCTATACCCTGCGTCGGCTGTGTCAGGAGATGCACGATCTTTATGTCAGCCATGATGTGAAGAGCCTGCAACGAATGATGTTCCGCGAAGCGGGTCTGCCGCCGGTGGCGGTGAATCCTCAGGATGCACATCAGGCGTATATTCGTGGCGAGGTTGAACTGGTGCCGATCGCTGAAGCCGAAGGGCGTGTCGCTGCGGAAGGCGCATTGCCTTATCCACCGGGCGTGCTCTGCGTGGTGCCGGGTGAAGTGTGGGGCGGGGCGGTGCAGCGCTACTTCCTGGCGCTGGAAGAGGGCGTTAATTTACTGCCAGGCTTCTCGCCGGAACTGCAGGGCGTTTATACCGAGGAGGACGCCGCGGGGCGCAAGTATCTGGTGGCTAATATGATGGTGGGCCGCTGATCTGAGCGTGGGCAGAGGCGGGTAGCGGCCCGCCGGGCCTTTTGTCCGCTGTGCGAACGGGCTATGAGAGGTTTTCGCCTGGCGGCGGTGTACGCTTTGCAGCGAGCTGACACTTAATGGATTTTCGCCCGCCGGGCCCTGGGTTCGCTGCGCGGGGCTATGAGAGGTTTTCGTTCGCCGGCTGGCTGCGGCAGTTTCAGTTTCGCCGCTGCCGGCGACCGACAAGGGGGCGCCAGTCGCCGCGCCCCCTTGACCCCGGGCTCCGGCCTGCTTCACCGCCGCTTCGCGGTCCCTTCGCCTCTTCCGGATTTCTCACGGACCGGCGGGACGCGCCATCCCTGGCACGAACCCGCCTCTTCGCGACCTCCCTGTCGCTCATCCTGAAATCCCTCATCGGCTCAGCGGTTCTGACGGCCTCCTAACTTCTCGCTGTTATCTCTTTTTTTCTTTGTTTGGTGCTTCGTCGCTGTGATGAGTGAGTAACATTACTTTCAGCGTTTTTCTGCGTTCAGGACCGTTAGCCGTCAGAAACGGAAAGTATCCATTAGCGCCGCCAGGCGTAATCCCTGCCCTCAGCCATCGGGCATCAGCCACCAGGCTACATCAGGCCATATACAAGTCAGAGAGATTACAGACGGGGGTTTACCAGAGGCGTCCGCAGCGCTGAGGAATGAGCGGAGGCCAGGATGAGCCGACAGGAGGTCGGCGAAAGGACGGATCGCGCCACGGATGGCGCGTCCGGCCGGTCCGTCGGCCGCAGGGCGTGACGAAGGAACCGCGCGCAGCGTGGCGCGCAGGCAGCCGGACGCCGGGATTGTGAAGGGGCGGGCGGCCGCCCCTTGACGCGTCCGCCTGCTCAGGCAATCTGAAACTCCCCACCGCCCGGCGGGCGTAACCTCACTCAATGTCAGACCGCAGCAGGTCTAACTAACCCACCAGCCACCAGGCAAAACCAGTCCATATACAAGTCAGAGAGATTACAGACGAGGGGTTTACCAGAGCGTCCGCAGCGCTGAGGAACAACCGGAGGCCAGGAGAGCCGACAGGAGGTCGGCGAAAGGACGGCTCGCGCCAGGGATGGCGCGTCCGGCCGGTCCGTCGGCCGCAGGGAGTGACGAAGGGACCGCGCGAAGCGTGGCGCGCAGGTAGCCGGACGCCAGGATTGTTAAGGGGCGGGCGGCCGCCCCTTGACGCGTCCGCCTGCCCGGGCAGGCTGAAACTCCCCACCGCCTGGCGGGCGAAACCCGCTCAATGCCAGCCCGCCGCCGGGCGAAACCCGCTCAATGCCAGCCCGCCGCCAGGCGAACCCACCCGCTATCAGAACCCACGATAACTACGCTGTGCGGTACTCACCTTATACAGATAGCGACGTGACTCCGCCGAAGGATGCTGGCTGGTCAGGGTCTGGTAAACCTTGTTCGGTGACATGTTGTTGATTATCGAAAACGCGCGATCTTTATCACTGGAGAAGACCCGCAACACGCTGCCCGCGCCGCCATTGTAGGCGGTGATCACCGCATAACGGCGTGATACCGGGTCCTGAATGCCGCCCAGATAACTGCGTTGCAGCAGCGACAGATAGGCAGTACCGGCATCAATATTATTCTCCGGATCCAGCAGATAGCTGCGACTCGGTTTACCCCATTTCCCTTTCATGCGGAACACATCGACCCCAGCGGTATGCTGCACCACCTGCATCAGACCCAGCGCATCGGCGTGGCTGACGGCGTAGGGGTTAAAGCTCGACTCGGTCTGCATGATTGCCAGAATCAGCGAGGCGTCGACGCCATACTGTTCCGACGCTTTGCGCACCATCGGCAGATATTTGTGCGCACGTTTATCCAGATGGTTAGGCACCATCGGAATTGAGACCGAGTAGATCACATGCAGACCCGAGGTGCGGCGCTGCAATTTATTCTGGATCAGATAATCAGCAAAGGCTTCGGCACGACCCTGCCAGCGGATCGGCTGACCGGTATTGTCGAGCACCTGACCGTAAAGCAGCGGCTCTTTACTGATCACAATGTCATTGGCGTCGGAATAGAGATCGACGTTGCCCGGATCTTCGCCAATCAAAAGGGTGGTCACAATCGCCTGGCGCAGGCTGGCCATCGGATCGGTGCCCGCGATGGTCTCAATCGTCAGCTTACCGCTTTCGAAGTTGATGTGGCTGCGGGTGTAATAGTTGTCGCTATATTTGACGTAGTCTTTCGGTCCGGCGATCAGGACCTCATTAATACCCCAGATATTCTCAATGTTGTGGGCAAACTGACCCATCAGAATATCGAAACCGTTGGTGTCTTTTACCCAATCTTCATGAAACTGCTGTTTTTTTTGTCCGGAGCAGGAAACCAAAAGTGGTGCCATCACCAGCAGGGCGATCAATTTTTTATTCATTGGGAATGCATGCCTGACCTGGATAAAGAGCCTCAACGCTGAGGCCCAAACTGTTTACGCTTCTGGCGGTGTATAGCCTTCGATATGAACTTCTTTGCCTTCAAACAGGAAATTGATCATCTCCTTTTCCAGCACCTTGCGATCTTCCGGATTCATCATGTTGAGTTTTTTCTCATTGATCAGCATGGTCTGTTTCGCCATCCACTTCTGCCAGGCTTCTTTCGAAATCTCGTTATAAATACGCTTGCCCAGGTCGCCAGGATAGAGCTGGAAATCCTGCCCTTCCGCGTCGCGTTGTAAAAAAGTACAAAAAATAGTGCGGCTCATTATTCTTCCTCATTGATCTCACAACTGTCTAAAGCCAGTTGTTGGGGATGGCGCAATTCGTGTAACAGGCGCTCAACGGGCGCGGCTAATCCCACAGATGGTGGCAGCGCTAAGTTATACCAGAGACCGCCCGCTTCATCCATCGCCGCCCCGACAGAAGGCCACGCCAGCCACATAGGCACAATGTCCAGATGGAAATGGCTGAAGGTATGACGAAAGGCGGTGAGCTGCTGCGGTCTGGCGTGGATACCGCGTGCTGCCAGCCAGTCAGTCAGCGCCTCTTCACTGGTAAACTGCGGAAAGCAGAACAGGCCGCCCCACAATCCGACCGGCGGACGCTGTTCCAGCCAGACCTGCTCACCATGCTGCATCATCAAAAACCAGCCGCTGCGCTCCGGTAACACCTGCTTCGGTTTTTTACCGGGATAGCTGGCCCAGCTGTTATGAGCATAGGCTTCGCAGCCGCTGTTCAGCGGACAGATATCGCATTTCGGTTTCGAGCGGGTACAGACGATCGCCCCCAAATCCATCATCGCCTGATTAAACTGGCTGACGCCCTCGGCGGGGGTGACGGTTTCGCTGATCTGCCATAAGCGTTTCTCTACCTCTTTTTTACCCGGCCAGCCGCCGACGGCGTAACACCGCGCCAGCACGCGTTTCACATTGCCGTCGAGAATCGGGAAGTGCTGACCCAGCGATAACGACAGGATCGCGCCAGCAGTAGATCGACCCACGCCGGGCAGGGCGGCGACGTCATTGAAATTACGCGGGAACTCGCCCTGATGGACCTCAACAATCTGCTTTGCCGCCTTATGCAGATTACGCGCCCTGGCGTAATAGCCGAGGCCGGTCCATAAATGCAGCACTTCATCCAGCGGTGCAGCCGCCAGATCGCCAACCGTGGGGAAGCGCGCCATAAAGCGTTCGAAATAGGGAATAACCGTGGCAACCTGGGTTTGCTGTAACATCACTTCGGACAGCCACACCTTATAAGGCGTCTTTTCCAGCTGCCAGGGCAGGGTTTTGCGGCCAAAGCGCTGATACCAGTCCAGCACTTGTTGCGCGAACTGCGGCGCTTGCATCATAAGAAGGAAATTTTCCGTGTTTACTCTACACTCAGGCAGGAATTCCAGCACATGCGCACCTGGGTGTAAACCGGAAGATTGCAAAGGCTTGCTTCTGCTTATGAACTTTGCATAATGCCCGTTTCCCAGAACAGGCTAACCAGCAGGCTTCGACATGATTAATGACGTCATCACCCCAGAATTTGATGAGAACGGGCGGCCATTGCGCCGGATCCGCAGTTTTGTACGCCGGCAGGGCCGCTTAACCAAAGGGCAGCAGCAGGCCGTTGACACATACTGGCCGGAGATGGGGGTGGAATATCAGCCGGAGCCGATCGATCTGCCCCAGCTGTTTGGCCGTGACGCGCCGGTCACGCTGGAAATCGGCTTTGGCATGGGCGCCTCGCTGGTCACCATGGCGCAAAATACGCCACAGCAGAATTTCCTCGGCATTGAAGTACACCTGCCGGGCGTCGGTGCCTGTCTGGCTTCTGCGAAAGAAGCGGGCGTCGACAACCTGCGCGTGATGTGTCACGACGCGGTGGAAGTGCTGGAGAAAATGATCCCGGACAACTCGCTGCGTATGGTCCAGCTGTTCTTCCCGGATCCGTGGCATAAAGCCCGTCACAACAAACGCCGTATCGTGCAGGTCCCGTTTGCCGAGCTGGTGATGCGCAAGCTGAAGCTGGGCGGCGTATTCCACATGGCAACCGACTGGGAAGCCTACGCGGAACATATGCTTGAAGTGATGAACAGCATTGATGGTTTCCGCAATCAGTCAGAACAGCAGAATTACGTGCCGCGTCCCGAGACGCGTCCACTGACCAAGTTTGAGCAGCGCGGGCAGCGTTTAGGCCATGGCGTATGGGATTTAATGTTTGAGAGGGTGAAATAATGGCCACACAACGCAGCCGCCGTTTACGTAAAAAACTGCACATTGATGAGTTTCAGGAACTGGGTTTCTCCGTCGCCTGGCGTTTCCCGGAAGGTACCAGCGAAAGCGAGATCGATGAGACGCTGAATCAGTTCATTGATGAAGCGATCGATCCTAACGGTCTGGCCTTTGATGGCAGCGGTTATCTGGTGTGGGAAGGTCTGATCTGCCTGCAGAAAACCGGCAAATGCACCGATGAGCATCGCGAACTGGTGCGTAAATGGCTGGAAGAGCGCAAGCTGCAGGACGTGCAGGTGACTGAACTGTTTGATGTCTGGTGGGACTAAGTAACACGACGCCGGGCAGGCTGACGCGGGATGAAGAGATGATCTATCACGGCGAGGCCGCCCGGCCCTTCAGGATCCGGTTCAGACAGAAGGTGAGGGAGATTCAATGATGCGTAAAGCGCTTCTTGCTGTGCTGCTGGTGGCAGCGACTCAGGCCCAGGCTGCCTATGAATGCAGCGTTAAGCCACAGGATGATGTGGTGATCACGCCGCAAAGCGTGCAGGTGGTCGGGACCAACGGCAATCTGCAAATCAGCCCACAGGGCGACGTGCAGTTCAACGGCCAGAAAGTGTCACTGGATACCGCCGATCGTCAGAAAGCGATCGACTACCAGAGCGCATTGCGGCGCGATCTGCCGTGGATTGACAGCGGGGCGACTTCGCGGCTGGAAAAAGGGCGTGCAGCGCTGGATCGGGTGATTGTTGAGAAGCTGGGCGAGAACAGTAATGTGCGTAATCGCCTGACCACCCTGAACGGCCAGCTGAAACAGCAGATGAACCGCATCATCGAACACCGGCCGGATGGCCTGGCCTTCCATCATCAGGCGATCGACAAAGTGCGTGCCGATGGCGAACAGCTGGTGCAGTCAACGCTCGGTGGCGTGATGAAGGACAGTCTGAACGAGATGGGCAGTCAGCAGGCCAGCGGCGGCAGTAATCCGTTGCAGGCCATCATGGGTAATCTGGGTGGTTTACAGCAGTCTATTCAGGCGGAATGGAGCAAGCAGGAGCAGGATTTCCAGAACTTCGGTCACGAAGTCTGTAATCGCGTCATTTCGTTAGAAGATCAGCGCAAAGGTTTGGTTGCCGGTCTGAATAAATAAACCTGTGCCTCAGCCCGCGGACTGAGGCACAGTTGTTACTCTTCTGGCAAAAACAGCTCTAACAGCGAATTCAGGAACAATTTCCCTTTCTCACTGATCTGCCACTGATCAGCGGTTTCCACCACATAACCTGCCGCAATTGCCGCATCCATCTGCGGACGAATCACCTGTTCCGCTAAACCGGTATAACTGACAAATTCACTGCGCGGCGCGGCTTCCAGCAGCCGGAAGCGGTTCATGAAGTATTCGAACGGCTTGTCGATATCGGCGACGTCGTACTGTTTCTCGCGATAATTGCCCTGCATAAAGCCACGCGGATGACGGGTCTTCACCGTGCGGACGATGCGGCCGTCGGGCTGAGTCAGCTTGCCGTGCGCACCGCAACCAATGCCGAGATAGTCCCCGAAGCGCCAGTAGTTGAGGTTATGTTCACAGCGGTAACCCGGTTTGGCGTAGGCGGAGGTTTCATACTGCTGATAACCGGCGGCGCTCAGCAGTTGGTGACCCTGCTCATAAATATCCCACAGCGCATCATCATCCGGCAGTACCGGCGGCCGTGAACCAAACAGGGTGTTGGGTTCGATGGTCAGCTGATACCAGGAGAGATGCGGCGGATTAAGCGCGATCGCCTGACGCAGATCGTCGAGCGCTTCGTCCAGCGACTGATCGGGCAGGCCGTGCATCAGGTCGAGGTTAAAGCTGCGTAAGGCTAATCCCTGCGCCAGCTTAGCGGCACGCTTCGCCTCGTCCGGACCGTGAATACGCCCCAGCCGCTGCAGTTTTTGCGGACTGAAACTCTGCACGCCAATTGAGATCCGGTTGATGCCGGCCCGCTGATAGGCGCTGAAGCGATCGGCTTCAACGGTGCCGGGATTGGCCTCCATGGTGACTTCCGCGTCTGGTGCCAGCGCCAGACGCGAACGTACGCCATCCATCAGCAGCTGCATCGCACTGCCGCTCAGCAGGCTGGGCGTCCCGCCGCCGATGAAAATGGTGCGTACTTCACGGTCAGCGATCAGCAGTAAATCCTGCTCCAGATCGCGCAGCAGGTGCTGCACATACTCAACGTGCGGCACCTCATCTTTCAGTGCGTGGGAGTTAAAATCACAGTAGGGACATTTCTGTACGCACCACGGAATGTGGATATACAGACTTAACGGCGGCAGATTAGGCATTACGCATCGCTTCCAGCAACAGCGTCAATGCTTTACCCCGGTGAGAAACTTCACCTTTTTCCGCTTTGCTCAGTTCGGCTGCGGTTTTACCCAGTGCCGGAACGTAGAAAATCGGGTCATAACCAAAGCCACCTGCGCCGGCCGCCGCACGGGTGATCTCACCCTGCCAGCTGCCGTGGAACACCAGCGGCGTCGGATCGTCGGCGTGACGCAGATAGACCAGCACGCAGTGGAACTGCGCCTGACGCTGGCCGTCTGGCACGTTTTCCAGCGCCTGCAGCAGCTTCTCCAGGTTCTGCTGATCGCTGGCCTCTTCACCGGCGTAACGCGCAGAGTAGATACCCGGCGCGCCGCCCAGCGCATCCACCGCCAGGCCGGAATCATCAGCGATCGCCGGTAAACCAGTGATCTGCGCCGCGTGACGTGCTTTGAGAAGGGCATTCTCAATAAAAGTCAGGCCGGTTTCTTCAGCCGATTCCACCCCGAGCTCGGTCTGGGCGACGATATCCAGGCCGAAGGCGGAGAGCAGATCCGCCAGTTCACGCACTTTGCCGGGATTGCCGGTTGCGAGGACAACTTTTTGCATAACAGTTCCAGTTTGGTTCATTTACAGCAGATACCAGAGACCCGGGAACAGGTCCATGCCGAGGAAATTCAGGGCATACAGTACCAGGATGACGATCATGGCGGAGAAATCGATGCCGCCCATCGCCGGCAGCACGCGGCGAATCGGTGCCATCAGCGGTTCGGTCAGCTGGATCAGCACATAATCAATCGGGCCGCGACCCTGACTGATCCAGCTCATCAGTGAACGGATAATGATGACCCAGAACACCAGATAGCCGGCGGATTTAACCAGCGACAACAAGCCGACCAGCAGGTTGGTTGGATCGACCGAGAACACCCCGACCTGAATCAGCAACAGAATCGGATATTTCAGCGTCGTCAGGACAAACGCCAGCAGCAGCGAGGCGGTATCGATCGGACCCAGCGCCGGCAGCACGCGACGCAGCGGCTTGACGATCAGCTGTGTCACTTTCACCACGAACTGTGCCAGCGGGTTATAAAAATCGCAGCGGGACCACTGCATCCAGATGCGTAACAGCAGCACCATGACGTAGAGATCGATCAGCGTTTTTACTAAAAACGTCATTGTTAACATGAAGTTCCTCTATTATTGTTGTGAATTGCGCGCATAATCGCGTGCGCCAAAAATGGCGGTGCCGATGCGCACCATCGTACTGCCTGCGGCGATTGCCGCCTCCATGTCATCGCTCATTCCCAGCGAGAGCGTGTCGATAGCCGGATAGTCCTGCTGCAACTGCCGGAAGGCCTCAGCCATCTGCTGGCACACCGCCAGTTGCCGGTCATAGTCACTTTCCGCTGCCGGTATCGCCATTAGTCCGCGCAGGCGCAACTGCGGCAGCGCAGCGATTTGCTGTGCCAGCCCGGAAACGGCATCCAGCATGATGCCAGATTTGCTGTTCTCGTCACTGATATTTACCTGAATTAACACATTAAGCGGCGGCAGCGTCACCGGACGCTGATCGTTGAGCCGCTGTGCAATGCGCTGACGGTCAATGGTGTGACACCAGGCAAAGTTTTCCGCGACCAGACGACTCTTGTTCGACTGCAGCGGGCCGATGAAGTGCCACTCCAGCTGAGGATGTGCGGTCAGTGCCTGAACCTTTTCAACCCCTTCCTGAACGTAATTTTCGCCAAAGGCGATCTGACCGGCAGCGGCAGCTTCTTCGACTGCGCTCGCAGGTTTGGTTTTACTGACTGCAAGCAGCGTAATTTCTTCTGGTGCGCGGCCGCAACGCGCGGCGGCGGCGGCGATTCGCTGCCGCACTTGCTGTAGGTTGTGCTGGATTGAGGTCATAGTCAGGAGAAATTATGAATCTGGATGAAATGGTGGAGCTTAGTGTAAAGCATAATGCCGCCGATCTGCACCTTTGCAGCGGACATTTGCCCTACTGGCGACGTCAGGGAAAGCTGGAGACGATGCCGCAGCAGGCCAGACTGTCGGCCGCGTGGATGGCGCAGTTTATTGACCACCGGCTCGATGACCCGCAGCGCCAGCAGCTGGAGCGCGACCGGCAGCTCGATTTTGCCCTGACGCTGTCAAACGGGCAGCGAATTCGTGCCAGCCTGTTTATGCAGCGTAACGGCCTGTCACTGGCGCTACGCATCATTGCCGCGCAGTGCCCGACGCTGGAAAGCCTGCGGCTGCCGCCGATAGTGCCGGCGTTGCTGGAGCAGCGCGATGGGTTGATCCTGATCACCGGCGCGACCGGCAGCGGCAAATCAACCACGCTGGCGGCGCTGGTGGATGCGCTGAACCGCCAGCAGGCGCGCCATATTATTACGCTGGAAGATCCGATTGAGTTTATCCATCACAGCCAGCAGTCACTGATTCAGCAGCGCGAAATAGGGCTGCACTGCAGCTCTTTCAGCCTCGGGGTCAAAGCAGCGCTGCGGGAAGATCCGGATGTGATTCTGCTGGGCGAACTGCGCGACAGCGAAACCATCCGTCAGGCGCTAACCGCGGCAGAAACCGGCCATCTGGTGCTGGCTACGCTGCACACCCGCGGCGCGGCACAGGCGGTCGATCGGCTGGTTGATGTGTTTCCGGCAGAAGAGAAACCGCTGGTGCGCAGCCAGCTGGCGGGCAGCCTGAAAGCGGTGATTGCCCAGCGGCTGGTGCCGTCGACCGATGAGAAACGCATCGGCCTGTTTGAGGTGCTGGTGGCGACGCCCGCCATCGCTAACCTGATCCGTGAAGGCAAGATGCACCAGATCCCGGCGCTGTTGCAGACCGGCGCACAGGCCGGTATGCAGACCTTTGAGCAGAGCCGGCTGGCCCGCCAGGCAGAAGGGTGGCTTCAGTAATGGTTCTCGAACCAGTCCTGCAGAATGATGGCGGCAGATTGTGAGTCGACCGAACCTTTGTTTAACGCGCGATAGCCGCCGCGTTCGAACAGTCCGGCCCGCGCTTCGACCGTGCTGAGACGCTCATCCTGCAGCTCGACCTGGATACCGAAGCGGCCGTGCAACCGGTTAGCGAATTTGCGTGCCCTGGCAGTCAGCGGCTGCTCGGTGCCATCCATATTCAGCGGTAAACCCACTACCACAAAATCGGGTTGCCACTCTTTCAGCAGCTTTTCGATTTGCAGCCAGTCCGGCACGCCGTCCTGCGCTTTGAGGGCCGTCAGCGGACGAGCGGTACCGGTCAGTTGCTGACCTACCGCGACACCAATACTTTTGGTGCCGAAGTCGAAACCTAACAGAGTTTGTGTTGACATCAGGCGTGTCCGGCGTCACTGGCCATGTTGTGAATATCGACGCCAATACTGCGCGCCGCTTCGCGCCAGCGCTCTGAAATCGGCGTCTGGAACAGAATGTTGCTGTTGGCCGGCGTGGTCAGCCAGGCATTTTCCATCAGCTCATTCTCCAGCTGATCTTTTTCCCAGGCGCAGTAACCCAGCGCCACCAGCACGTTGCTCGGCTGAGAGGCGGTGCCAATCGACTCCAGTACGTCGCGGGAGGTAGTGATCACCGTATTGTCTGAAATACGGATGCTGGAGGTAAACGTGCGTTGAGCCGAATGCAGGATAAAGCCGCGATCTTCCGCCAGCGGGCCACCGGTAAATACCGGCTTATCCAGTTTGATCGTTGGATCGCGATCCTCGGCAGAGATTTTAAGCTTCTTCAGAATGCCTTCAACCGTCAGGTTTTCCATCGGTTTGTTGATGATCAGACCCATTGCGCCTTCTTCGTTATGTTCGCAGAGATAGACCACGGAACGTTTGAAGAAAGGGTCCTGCAGTGAAGGCATGGCAATCAAAAAGTGATGCTGTAAATTCATTCTCACACGATGTACCAAAAAAATAACCGGCACGCGACGGCCGCACCGGTATTGGGTTGATCTCGGAGCATGGCCCCGGCGTCATGCTCAGCCCAGGCGCTTCTCAATGGCATCCATCAACATGCCGGTGATGGAGATGGGGAAGGCTGCCTCAATTTCACGCACGCAGGTCGGGCTGGTCACGTTAACTTCTGTCAGTTTATCACCGATGATGTCCAGTCCGACAAAAATCAGCCCTTTTGCTTTCAGGGTCGGGCCGACGCGACGGGCGATTTCCCAGTCACTCTCACTCAGCGGACGGGCTTCACCGCGGCCACCTGCTGCCAGGTTACCCCGGGTTTCACCGCCCTGCGGAATACGGGCCAGGCAGTAAGGCACCGGTTCGCCATCCACCACCAGCACGCGTTTGTCGCCTTCTTTGATCGCCGGAATATAGTTCTGCGCCATGCAAAACAGGCTTTCATGCTCGGTCAGGGTTTCGGTGATGACGCCAAAGTTCGGATCGTCTTTCTTCACGCGGAAAATAGAGGCGCCACCCATGCCGTCCAGCGGCTTCATGATGATGTCGCCATGCTCCTGCCAGAAGGCACGCAGTTTCTCTTTGCTGCGGGTCACCAGCGTGTCCGGCGTGAACTCTGCAAACCAGGCGGTATAAAGCTTTTCGTTACAGTCGCGCAGGCTCTGCGGTTTGTTCACGATCAGCGTGCCCAGCTCTTCTGCGCGCTCCAGAATGTAGGTCGCGTAGATGAATTCGGTATCGAATGGCGGATCTTTACGCATCAGTACTACGTTCAGGTCGGCGAGGGGGATCTCCTGCTCGCTGCCAAACTGATACCAGCTATCCGGATTCTGCTCAACGCTTAACAGACGGGTGCGGGCAAACGCCACACCACCGCGCAGGGAGAGATCGCGCATCTCCATGTAGTGAATTTCATAACCACGGCGCTGTGCTTCCAGCAACATGGCGAAGCTGGTGTCTTTTTTAATATTGATGGACGAAATGGGGTCCATCACGATGCCAAGTTTAATCATTATTATCTCCTCAGGGAGGCGGCGGTTACCGTCTCGTCTCGTTCGGTCAGCAGTGGGCCGTTCAGTCAGCACGTCAGAGAACTGGCGTCTGTGACTGCCCGCTGGCAGTATCGCTTAACCCAGGTCGCCAAACCTCACCTGAAGTGCCGTAATGGCGGTCAGCGCGGTGGTTTCGGTACGCAAAACCCGTGGGCCAAGCAGGATGTCAGTAAATTCGTGCTGCGCCGTCATGGCGATTTCGTCAGCGGAAAGCCCGCCTTCAGGACCAATCAGCAACCGCACCCGTTCAACCGGCTGCGGCAGCGTATTGATACTGTGGCTGGCGCGCGGATGCAGATTAAGCTTCAATCCGCTCTCCGCTTCAGCGCACCAGGCTTCCAGCGTCATCGCCGGACGGATTTCCGGCACGCGATTACGGCCGCACTGCTCGCAGGCGGCAATAGCAATCTTCTGCCACTGCTGAATCTTTTTAGCCAGGCGTTCAGCGTCCAGCTTCACGCCACAGCGCTCGGAAAATAGCGGCGTAATGACGTTCACTCCCAGCTCAATTGATTTCTGGATAGTGAACTCCATTTTTTCACCGCGCGACATCACCTGACCCAAATGCAGGTGCAACGGCGACTCGCGATCGTCCGGCTGGCTCTCTGTGACCGATACTTTTACACGCTTTTTATCAACATGCGTGATCTCTGCTGCAAAAGTCAGATTAGTGCCATCAAAGAGTTCCAGATGCTGTCCCGGCGACATGCGAAGCACCCGGCCGACGTGATTGGATGCATCTTCATCCAGCGTAATGTCACTGCCAACGCTCAACGGCCCGGCGTGATAGATGCGAGGTATGCGCATAAGGTTCCTGGAACTAAGCGCCGTGTGGAATGACACGGCGTCATCGGGAAAAGAGCTAGTTTAGGGCAGGCTTTTTAGCGCTGGCAAGCCTGCTGCACATAAGGATTGTGATTGCCTTGTACCCGCGCGATACGCTGGTCACGTTCACACTCCCATTTCGTCACCGGATAGAGCTTATCCCAGGCGGTAAACAGCTGGGTTTGCTGGCGCGAAATTCGCAGATGATACTGGTCACGCATATAGAAGTAGGTGCGGGCAATGGCGCCGCGTGCGCGCGCCGGTGGCTCTGCCTGCTTAAGTTTAAAATCCACCTTCATCTCACACTGACCATACTGCTTTTCACTGCCGTTCCATTGACTGTAGGCGAAGTTACCGCGGTCGCCATTCACTTCGCCGATAGCCGGTTGCAGGTTGTGCAGATCGGTTTCGATGCGACGATAGTCCGGATCTTTACTGCAATTTTTACGGCCGCCGTTTTGCCAGCATTGACGCTGATGACCAAATTCCCACGCCGGCATAACGTGTTCCCACTCAATGCGCGCCGCACGATTGGCGTTTTTACGCGCCTGATAGCCACAGCTGTTCAGGTCCGGCACGCCTTTTTTTCCCTGCCAGTTAATTTTACAGCCGCAGTAAAAGGATCCCGGCGCATCGGCGTTGATTTCAGCGGCAAAGACTTTGGCCTGCTGGAAATTGTTTTGATGGTAATTATTCAGGTTCAGGGCGTCAGCCGCAAAAGGAACCCATAACAGCGCAACGGCCAGACTAATTATGCGAGACATATTCCAGATTTCTACTCATTGCTCTAAAAAGGGCGGCAGGGTAACAGAATGCGGAATAACGCGGAATGGGAAATCGGCTCAGGCGGGCACAAACTCACCGGCTTTCAGCAGGCTGCCGCAGTGAACGCAGCGATATTCGCTCTCGCCGCGAAGTATCCGATTGTGACGGCGTACCGTGAGCTGATGCTGCTGGCACTGGCAGCGATAAGCAAAGGTGCGGCTACGGACGGACTGCACCTCGAACTGATGGGTACGTCGCGCCGGTACGCCCAGCACCTGCTCCATCATCCACTTCCACTCTTTGCCATGCGGCGCCACGCGACCGAATTTCTTCCACACCAGCAGATGCGCCAGTTCGTGCGGAATCACCTCCTCAATGAACGCCTGCTGGTTTTCCAGCAGCAGGATCGGATTAAGGCGGATTTCCCACGGCTCCAGCCAGGCGGTGCCCGCAGCGGTGCCGCGCTGCTGATAGAGCAACGTCGGTTCAGGATAGTTCGTTTTCAGTGCCAGATTGGCGCGCTCCAGCGCCTGACGCAGCGCGCGCATCACGGCCTGTTGCAGAGCAATGGGGAGACGAGGTGTTTTCATGGCGCTCAGAATAATCGGCGTCACGCGGGAACTCAACCGGGCAGAACAGATCGCCGCTTACCGATGCCGTTTATGCGCCGGCGGCCGGTAGACGGATGCTGCTTCGTCAGGCCTGTGCGCACCGCGACGGCCGGGCTGAAACCGGCGCTACCGCCCGCATCGGCTGTCAGGTGATAATTTTGGTTTAAATATTGTTATGCTCTTTTTTAGAATATCCTATGGTTAAAATTCGCCGCAGGGTGGATGGAGGTCAGGTGAAAGGCACAGGGCACGGATAAAGCGATGAAAGATAATAATAACCTAAAGAAACAACGGATTGTGCTGGTCACTGATTTGATGGCGGGACGCGGTGGGATGGAGAACGTGACCGGTCAGCTGATTACGGCACTGAATGCCGACGCGGAATGCGAAGCCGGGCTGTTTATCATCAACAGCGGCGAAGAAAGTCATTCACGCGCCTGGACCGCTAATGCGGTGTTACAGGAAAGCGTCTGCACCCTGCGTAATAAAAAAATAAAGAACTTCATTCATACGCTGCGAATGGCGGCTTTTTTTCGTCGCTACCAGCCCGATCACGTCATTACCTTAAACACCATTCCCTGCCTGATGACGCGCCGGGCGATTACCCTCTCCGGCCGCAAAATCGTGCTGTCGAGCTGGATGCACCTGCCGCCGCGTGAGCGTTATCGTCCTCACTATCTGTTGCGCGCCGATCACCATTTTGCCATCAGTCAGCAGATCCGGCAGCAGCTGGTCGAGCTGGGTGCCAGCGCGGCGGATATTGACGTGATTTATAACCCGGTAAAACGCAACGACAGCGTGATCGGCAGGCCGGCGGAACTGAAATTTTTATATATCGGCCGGGTCCATTTCGAGCGTCAGAAGCAGCTTAAAGATCTGTTTGATGCGCTCAGCCTGCTTGAGGTGCCGTGGACGCTGGAGATTGTCGGCGACGGAGAGGATCTGGCGCGTTGCCAGGCGTATGTGGCGCAGCGGGGAATTCAGGATCGCATCACCTGGCATGGCTGGCAGGAGAATGCCTGGGATTACGTGATCCGCGAGATTAAACAGGTCACCTGCCTGGTGATGACCTCCAACTTTGAAGGCTTCCCGCTGATCCTGCTGGAAGCGATGTCACGCGGCGTTTACTGCGTCTCCTCTGACTGCGTCAGTGGACCGGCGGAAATCATTAAGCCAGGCATCAACGGTCAACTGTACCAAAAAAATGACAGCGTAGCGCTGGCTGCCATTCTCAGTGCCCTGAGCGGGGAGGTTCACTTTCCCGATCACCAGCTTATTAAACAGAGCATTACCGGTTTTTATGAGGAGAATTATATGAAGCATCTGAAGGACGTGCTTAACCGCCTCTCAGAGGTTAAGCATGACGAATAAGACCGAACTCAACGGATTGTCCTTAGCGGTGAATTTTTCTGTCATCGCGCTCTGCCTGGCGCTGGCGCTGAATATGTTCGTCACCGGCCTGCCACAAAAAATCTTCTACATTGTCTCTTACCTGTCCGTGGCGTCGATAGCCTATGGCCTGGTGCGCCGGAAAATCGCTTTTCAGCCAAACCGCTTTTTTATCGCCCTGTTTATCGTGCTGATTATCTTTTCACTGATTCGCCTGGTCTGGGCGATTCAGGTCAAAGCGATTGAGACAGCCCCTTCGGGCGACAGTATCACCAACATCAGCAACTATCTGCTGGGCGCTAAGCGCCTGCTGCTTGGCGCATTTGTCCTGTTGAGCCTGGCGATTTACGGCCAGCAGGTGTCGCTCAATACGCTGCGGGCAGGGAAAGTTTTGATCCTGCTGGGATTGCTGATCTCCCTGGGCTTCGGCATTCATGAGCATCTCTATACCGCCAACGTGCGGATTAAGCTCACCACCGAAGCGGCGTCAATGTCCTCCTACATGATTCTGTTTATCTACTGCGCCTGGCTCTGGCTGAGTCGCTTTGAGACCCAGGCTTACTGGAAGATTGCTGACGTGGCCGCCTTACTCGTCACCTTTGCGTTGCTCTATCTGTGCGGCACCCGGGTCACCATTATCGCCCTGGTGGCGGTTGGCCTGCTGTTCCTGTTACAGACCTATCGTCTGTCGATGCTGAAAAACTGGCGCATCAGCGTGCTGGTGGTGGGTTTGCTGGCTGTTCTGGTGCTGATGACCAGCAATCGCTGGGTGGAAGGGGTGCAGGATATTGAGAACTACGGTTCCAATAGTTCAACGTCGCTGGGCGCGCGGGTCGCGATCTGGGGCGGGGCAGTTAACTTTATTCAGCATCATTCCGGTTTTGCGACCCCGGATGAGCGGACTACTCAGGCGCGTCAGTTTATTACCGCGCACTACCCGAATAACCTTGAAGGCTACACCAACGTTAAATACAACATGCACAACGAGTTCCTGGAAGTTACCACCTTGCAGGGATGGCTCGGGACCGCGTCGCTGGCGTTGCTGTATCTGGTGGCACTGGCGGGGGGAATGAAGCGCTGCGATCTGCGTGGGGTGGCGCTGCCGCTGCTGGCGCTGTTTGTCGCCGGACTGACCGATTCGGTGCTGCCCTATAACCAGACCGCCACCATTTTCATTATGGCGCTGGCGCTCTGCTGTATACGGCTACCGGTAGCACCATCGCGGATCTAGCGTGAGGCGAGGGATAAAATAAAAACGGCGGGGTTTCCAGAGAAACCCCGCCGTTTTTTTTACGCTTGATGATTAATTCTGTGAACCGATGTCGCGCAGTTTTTTACCGGCCATCAGGTTACGTTCGATGTGCTCCAGCGAGACGTTTTTGGTCTCAGGAATCAGCATCACCGTCAGCAGAATGAAGAACAGGTTCAGCAGCGCGTAGACCCAGAAGGTATTGGCGTTGCCCAGCGTGTTCAGCATTGTCAGGAAGGTCGCACCGACAATCATGTTAGCGATCCAGTTGGTGGTGGTGGAAACGGTGATACCGAAGTCGCGGCCTTTCAGCGGCTGAATTTCGGAACACAGCACCCAAATCAACGGACCGGCTGACATCGCAAAACCAATGATAAACATCAGCAGCATACCCACGGCGAAGTACTGCGCGCCCGGTGAATGGATGCCGAAATGCAACATGGTACCCAGCACGCCCATACCGGCTGCCATCACCATAAAGCCGAGGATCAGGGTTGGTTTACGACCCCAGCGATCGACCAGACCGATAGCGATAAAGGTTGCCAGTACGTTGATCAGACCAACAATTACCGTGCCCCACATCTGCTCAGTGGTATTGGTAAAGCCGGCGATTTCGAAGATTTTCGGTGCGTAATACATGATGACGTTCATGCCGGTAAACTGCTGCATGACCTGCAACAGAATGCCGAGGTAGACCGCACGACGGAAGTGGCTGCTGCTGGTAAACAGACCCCAGCCAGACTGCTTAATCTTCAGGCTTTCACGAATCTCGTCCAGTTCACGCTTCGCCTGTTCGCTGGTGTCACGCAGACGATCCAGCACCCGTTGCGCATCGCGGAAATTGCCTTTCGCCGCCAGCCAGCGTGGGCTGTTTGGCAGGAAGAAGACGCCAACCAGCAGCAGCAGAGCAGGAATGGTGATGATGCCCAGCATCCAGCGCCAGTTGCCGGTAAAGCTGAATGCGGTATCGGACAGGTAAGCGCCCAGGATACCGATAGTGATCATCAGCTGATAAAGCGAAATCATACTGCCGCGAATTTTTTCTGGTGCAATTTCAGAAAGGTAAAGCGGGGCGGTGTAAGACGCGATACCGACAGCCAGACCCAGCAGGACGCGGGCGCTGATCAGCATTTCCGGGTTAGGTGACATTGCCGACCAGAGTGAACCAATCACGAACAGAATCGCACCGGCCATCAGGCTTTTTTTACGGCCCAGGCGGGAGGACATCCAGCCGCTGCCGATAGCACCCACCGCGGCACCAAACATCATGGAACTGACGATCCACTCCTGCTGATGGGCGGTAACGTTAAAGTCTTTTGCGATAAACGGCAGTGCACCGGCAATCACGCCGATATCCAGACCGAACAGCAGACCCGCAAGGGCCGCCAGAAAGCAGACAAATAAGGTCATCGCCTTATTTGATGTTCTGCTCTTGTGTGTATTGCCAGGCATTTTAGCCTCCAGGTTTATCCATCATTGTTTTTATCAATGTTAAAAAAATCTTTGCGCGAAAAAAGTGAGTCCGATCACATCAGTGTAATCGTTTACACACGCTGAAACCCTGAAATTCAGCATTTTTTGCCCGGAAAGGTTAATTAACCAGTGAGGTATAGCACTCATTAAGTTTCTGACAAGGCTCTATTTATTGGCTATCAGACGACGCTGAAAATAACGCATTTTCAGCAGAATAACTACGTAGAGTAAATCCTAAATAGCAGATAAACAAAGCGTTTCAAATTGTAATCGTTAACATTTTGTTGTCAGAAAAGGCGAAAAGAAGTGTAGCTGAGATCAGAAAATTTGCTGCAGACAGGGCGCGTAACAGTGGATTTGAGGCTGACTGAACGGCATCAGGCATAAAAAAACCCTGCCACGGCGGCAGGGTTTTGATCATTCCGGCTTAAATCAGAGGCCAGCGGCTTCGCGCAGCTGTGCCGCTTTGTCGGTTTTTTCCCATGGGAAATGTTCACGACCAAAGTGACCGTAAGCAGCGGTCTCTTTGTAGATTGGGTGCAGCAGGTCGAGCATCTGAATCAGACCATACGGACGCAGATCGAAGAATTCACGCACCAGCAGCGTCAGCTGCTCAGTTGAAACTTTCTCAGTGCCGAAGGTTTCAACCATGATGGAAGTAGGTTCCGCCACGCCAATCGCGTAAGAGACCTGGATTTCACAACGATCTGCCAGACCGGCCGCCACGATGTTCTTCGCGACGTAACGGGCTGCGTAGGCTGCTGAACGGTCCACTTTTGACGGGTCTTTGCCTGAGAACGCGCCGCCGCCGTGACGTGCCATGCCGCCGTAGGTATCAACGATGATTTTACGACCAGTCAGGCCGCAATCGCCCATCGGGCCACCGATAACAAAACGGCCAGTCGGGTTGATGTGATATTTGGTCGAGGCGCTCAGCCATTCTGCAGGCAGAACCGGCTTGATGATCTCTTCCATCACCGCTTCCTGCAGATCTTTCTGGCTGATGGATTCGGCGTGCTGAGTCGAAAGCACCACCGCATCGATGCCCACAATTTTGCCGTCGTCATACTGGAAAGTGACCTGGCTCTTAGCATCCGGACGCAGCCACGGCAGGGTGCCGTTTTTACGCACTTCAGCCTGACGCTGCACCAGACGGTGCGCATAGGTCACCGGCGCAGGCATCAGCACGTCGGTTTCATTGGTGGCGTAACCGAACATCAGACCCTGGTCACCGGCGCCTTGCTCCAGCGGATCGCTGCGGTCGACGCCCTGGTTGATATCCTGAGACTGTTTACCAATCGCGCTTAATACTGCGCAGGAGTTGGCATCAAAGCCCATATCGGAATGAACATAGCCGATTTCACGTACGGTGTTACGGGTGATCTCTTCGATATCGACCCAGGCGCTGGTGGTGATTTCACCGCCAACCAGAACCATACCGGTTTTAACGTAAGTTTCGCAGGCCACGCGTGCTTTAGGATCCTGTTCGAGGATCGCATCCAGCACCGCATCGGAGATTTGGTCGGCGATTTTATCAGGATGTCCTTCTGATACGGACTCAGACGTAAAAAGGTGTTTAGCCATTCTGTTCTTTACCTTACAAATGGTTTGAATTCGACTGCATAGCGCAAGTGAGTATCATCTGACTTAACGCCCCTTCAGGCAAAGCCGCGAGCAGTGAGGTTGTGTCAGCACAGCAGGCCAACACCGCCTGGATATTAACCTGTTTAGATGGAAAACCATCTGGACGGCTATTTTAGGTTACAGGATGAGCGAATTACCAGCCCTTTTTCTGTTTCAGCATTTTACCTGTTGGGCCTATCGGCATAATTTCCTGACACTCCACGCATTTCCCCGATAATCTTTTTGCTTTTTGCAGCTGTAAACTGTATAAAACGCCGCTGCTTTGGTAGCAGCAATCAGGATGACGCCACAGATCGCGTCGCGCCCGTCAGACTCGCGTCTGGCTTTCACCCAGTTGTGTTCCATGTGCCGCTGGCATGTGTGGAGGTGATACGAGTAATGAACCACGTTTTCTCTTCTTGCGGTTCTGCGCGCTGCGGCGCTGCGCTGGCTGTCTCCTGCCTCCCATCTCTTTCTCTGTCCTGCCGACAATATGTTCGATGCGGTAATTTTACCGACACGAGCGCCGGTTAATCTGTACCACTATCCTTACGGTTTTGTCTCTTCTCTGCGCGTGCGCAGCTGAACGACGCACGTTATCCGTGGTCCTCTTATACAAATCTGTTAAATGCGTTCGGTTTCAACGGATATGGCCAGGGTGTTTTACACTTAACTCTCATGCGTGAATCGCGCTGACGGCAACGTCAGGTGAACAGGACATTGCGTTTAATGTGGCAACGAATTTCCAGATTAGCGGCCAGAAAGCCGGTTAACAGTTTCATCTTTCAACGGAAAATTGAGGTTCGCGATGTCTGACGACATAAAGAATATCAAGGGTTCGTCAGCTGGCGAACAGGGTGCACTCCGCTCAATGCAGGAGGTAGCAATGAACGATCAGGATGCGAGCAAAATGTTGCGTACCTACAACATTGCCTGGTGGGGCAACAACTATTACGACGTCAACGAACTGGGTCACATCAGTGTCTGCCCCGATCCGGATCGCCCGGACGTGCGCGTCGATTTAGCCAGGCTGGTCAAAGAGCGCGAAGCGCAGGGCCAGCGTCTGCCTGCACTGTTTTGTTTCCCGCAGATCCTGCAACACCGTCTGCGCTCAATTAACGCCGCGTTTAAGCGTGCGCGTGAATCCTACGGCTACACCGGTGATTACTTCCTGGTTTATCCGATCAAGGTGAACCAGCACAAACGCGTGATCGAATCGCTGATCCACTCTGGCGAACCGCTGGGACTGGAAGCAGGCTCGAAAGCTGAGCTGATGGCGGTACTGGCGCACGCTGGTCAGACCCGTACCGTGATCGTCTGTAACGGCTATAAAGATCGCGAGTACATTCGTCTGGCGCTGATCGGCGAGAAGATGGGCCACAAGGTCTATCTGGTGCTGGAAAAAATGACCGAAGTCCGGCTGGTGCTGGAAGAGGCGGAGCGTCTGAACGTGGTGCCGCGTCTTGGCATCCGCGCCCGTCTGGCCTCTCAGGGCTCGGGTAAATGGCAGTCGAGCGGCGGCGAAAAGTCGAAATTCGGCCTGTCGGCGACCCAGGTACTGAAGCTGGTAGAGATTATGCGTGAAGCGGGCCGCATCGACAGCCTGCAGCTGCTGCACTTCCATCTCGGTTCGCAGATGGCCAACATTCGCGACATCGCCACAGGCGTGCGTGAGTCGGCGCGCTTCTACGTTGAGCTGGCGAAGCTCGGCGTTAACATCAAGTGTTTCGACGTGGGCGGCGGTCTCGGCGTGGATTACGAAGGAACGCGCTCGCAGTCTGACTGCTCAGTCAACTACGGCCTGAACGAGTATGCCAACAACGTCATCTGGGCGATTGGTGATGCCTGTGATGAGCACGGCCTGGAGCATCCTACGGTGATCACCGAGTCGGGACGTGCGGTAACCGCGCACCACACGGTTCTGGTTTCTAACATCATCGGTGTTGAGCGTAACGAGTTCAGTAACCCGGAAACGCCGGATGCTGATGCACCGCGCCCGATTGTCAGCATGTGGGAAACCTGGCAGGAGATGCACGAGCCGAACACCCGTCGTTCGCTGCGTGAATGGCTGCACGACAGCCAGATGGATCTGTTTGATATCCATACCGGTTATTCGTCCGGCACCTACGATCTGAAACAGCGCGCCTGGGCTGAGCAGCTCTATCTGAGCATCTGCCACTACATTCAGCAGCATCTTGATCCGAGCAACCGCGCGCACCGTCCGATCATCGACGAACTGCAGGAACGGATGGCGGATAAGATCTACGTTAACTTCTCGCTGTTCCAGTCGATGCCGGATGCCTGGGGTATCGATCAGCTGTTCCCGGTACTGCCGCTGGAAGGGCTGAACAAGAAGCCGGAGCGCCGCGCCGTGCTGCTCGACATCACCTGTGATTCCGATGGCACCATCGATCACTACGTTGATGGTGACGGCATCGCCACCACCATGCCGATGCCAGAATATGACGTGGATAATCCGCCGATGCTGGGCTTCTTTATGGTCGGCGCTTACCAGGAAATTCTGGGCAACATGCACAATCTGTTCGGTGATACCGAAGCGGTGGATGTCTATGCCCGTGAGAATGGCGACGTCGAAGTTCAGCTGTCGGACGAAGGCGACACCGTGGCGGATATGCTGCGCTACGTGCAGCTCGATCCGAACGAACTGATGGCACTGTTCCGTCATCAGGTGCAGGCCTCCGATCTGGATGACGAGTTGCGTGCGCAGTTCCTCGAAGAATTCGAGAGCGGCCTGTACGGTTACACCTATCTGGAAGACGAGTAATCGGTTCAGATCGCCGGCAATCTCATATTGCAGTTGCCGGTGAAATGTCGATAATCTGACGCATACAATCCCTTCCTCGTCGGGCCTAACGACGCGGAGGGGATTTTTTTCATCTATAGCTTAATGGCTCGCGGGCCTGGCCCGACTGATGCCAATAGAGAGGACGATCTATGTACAATACCCTCGGCAACCAGTACGACAACTCCCTGGTCTCAAACGCCTTTGGTTTCATGCGCTTCCCGCTCAACTTCCAGCCTTACGACAGCGATGCAGAGTGGGTGATCACCGGCGTTCCATTTGACGCCGCCACATCGGGCCGTCCAGGCAGCCGTCTGGGCCCGGGCGCTATCCGTCAGATCTCAACCAACCTTGCGTGGGAAGGCTGCCGCTGGCCGTGGGATTTCGATCTACGTCAGCGCCTGAAGGTGGTTGACTGTGGCGATCTGGTCTATGCCTTTGGTGACTCGCAGGATCTTTCTGACAAACTGCAGGCGCATGCCGAAAAACTGCTGGCGAACGGCAAACGCATGATGACCTTTGGCGGCGACCACTACGTGACACTGCCGCTGCTGCGCGCACATGCGAAGCACTTCGGTAAGATGGCGCTGGTTCACTTTGATGCGCATACCGATACCTATTCCAACGGCCCGACCTTTGACCACGGCACCATGTTCTTCACCGCGCCGAAAGAAGGTCTGATCGATCCACAACACTCAGTTCAGATCGGTATCCGTACCGAGTTTGATAAGAGCCTTGGCTTCAACGTGCTGGATGCGGCGCAGGTTAACGATCGCAGTGTCGATGACATTCTGGCCGAAGTGAAACGCACCGTGGGCGATCTGCCGGTCTATCTGACCTTCGATATCGACTGCCTCGATCCGGCACACGCGCCGGGCACCGGTACGCCGGTCATTGGCGGACTGACCACCGATAAAGCCACCAAGCTGATTCGCGGTCTGCAGGGCATGAACATTGTCGGTATGGATCTGGTGGAAGTGGCGCCAGGCTACGATCACGCCGACCTGACTGCGCTGGCCGCGGCCACTCTGGCACTGGATATGCTGCACGTGCAGGCGGTAAATAAAGGCTGATGCGCCACGCTGGCCGGACTGCGTAAGCCCGGCCAGCTTGTCAGCACTGAAAGCGGCGTTCTGCCTGTCGGGTGGACGCCGCTTTGATCGTCACCACACGTCACGCCCTCTGCACCATCCCCTGCTTTAAACCCCGATTATCTCCTTCAGGTCCGCCAGGCGCGAACCGCTATCTGCAACTAAACTTACAGCGTAAAAATCGCAGAGTGGAGATGACCATGGGCTTTCTTGATGAACTGGCAGGCGCACTGGACGGCGGTCAGAGTGAAGGGCACCCGCCCGGGCAGTTGCAGGCGGTCTGGCACTGGGTGCAGGAGCAGGGCGGTATTGAGGTACTGCTGCATAAGTTCCAGCAGGGGGGATTAGGCGAGATATTCAGCTCGTGGATCGGCACCGGCGATAATCATCCGGTGGGCCACAGCGAGATTCAGTCGGCCTTTGGTCAGGAGGAACTGCAGTCACTGGCGGATAAGCTTGGCACCGACGTCAAAGGCGCATCGGGCACGCTGGCGGCGCTGCTGCCACAGTTGATCGATAAAATGTCGCCGCAGGGACGGATGGATGAGCAGGCGCTGCACGACAATAAGCTGGATTTAGGCTCGATGGTGGATCAGATATTCAAGCGTTAGCGATCTGCCTGACTCAGCGGGCGAAAGCGCGCACCGGGTACGCGCTCCGCAGGTGAAGATTATTTGCTGTCTGCTGCAATGCGCTCGCGGATGTGCTGGGCGCGCGCCTCAGACGCCGGGTGCGAATCAAACATCGAGCTCTGGCGTCCCTGCTCAAGTTTTGCCAGCTTCTCGAAACTGGTCGCCAGACCCATTGGATCGATGTTGCGCTTCTTCATCAGATCGTAAGAGTAATCATCAGCCTGGCTTTCCTGCGTCTGTGAGAATTGGGCATTGACCAGTTTTTCGCCCAGTTCGCCGAGCTGCGACTGCGACAGCGAACCGATCACACCACCGACAGAGGCCGCAGCCGTGCGGGCGGCGGTGGTGGCATACGCCAGCTGCATCGCTTTGCGGGTATGGCCCAGCGCCACGTGGCCCATCTCATGGCCCAGCACGCCTTCCACTTCATTATCATCCATCATATCCATCAGGCCGCTATAGACGCGAATACAGCCATTGGCCATCGCCCAGGCGTTAACGTCTTTGGTCTGATAAACCTTGTAGTTAGCCGGCACGCCATTGATGTTATCGCCCAGCGCGGCGGCAATTTTATTCAGACGCTGCTGATATTCACTGTTGGCGGGTGCAACCTGATTCTCTTTGTCCATCTGCTCACAGGATTGATCGCTCAGCTGCTTCACCTGATCATCGCTCAGGGTGTAGGCCTGATAGGCCTGGGCGCCCGACTGCATCAACGCGTTATTATCTAAACCCTGACAGCCACTCAGCAGCGTTGCCAGCCCAAGAGCTACTACCGTTTTTTGGATTTTCATTCCGTATCCCATTCATAACAAGGTAAGAAAAACAAACACCTGAAACACTGCCAGGTGATTAAACCCTTCGGTTATAGCGCGCCACTCAGCGCTTTGCTAGCAGACATCGCCGGAAAAGCCAGACGAAGCGGGCACATTTAGCGTTTTACAGCATGTACTTTTGCCATGTTTTTCATGTACATTGATCTGCAACTTTTTCCTTGTTTTGCCCGATAACTGATTAATAACAATAAGTTAAGGCGCGAAGCATTAATCCGACCTGGAGTAGAAAATGCCCTCTCGTAAAGAGCTTGCCAACGCCATTCGCGCGTTAAGTATGGATGCAGTACAGAAAGCTAAATCGGGACATCCGGGTGCCCCGATGGGCATGGCGGACATCGCTGAAGTTCTGTGGCGCGGCTACCTGAATCACAACCCAACTAATCCGCTGTGGGCCGACCGCGACCGCTTCGTGCTCTCCAACGGTCACGGCTCCATGCTGATTTATAGCCTGCTGCACCTCACCGGCTACGATCTGCCGATCAGCGAGCTGGAAAACTTCCGTCAGCTGCACTCAAAAACTCCAGGTCATCCAGAATATGGCTACACCGCAGGCGTTGAAACTACCACCGGTCCGCTGGGGCAGGGCATCGCTAACGCGGTCGGTTTCGCCATTGCTGAGCGCACGCTGGCGGCACAGTTCAACCGTCCGGGCCATGACATCGTAGACCACAATACCTATGTCTTCATGGGTGATGGCTGCATGATGGAAGGTATTTCACACGAAGTCTGCTCACTGGCCGGTACCCTTAAACTGGGCAAACTGGTGGCGTTTTATGATGACAACGGTATCTCTATCGACGGTCATATTGATGGCTGGTTCACTGATGACACGGCAAAACGCTTTGAAGCCTACGGCTGGCACGTGGTGCGTGGCGTAGATGGTCATGATGCTGATGCGATTGCTAAAGCGATCGACGAAGCGAAAAGCGTCAGCGATAAGCCGTCGCTGCTGATGTGCAAAACCGTTATTGGTTTCGGTTCACCGAACAAAGCGGGCACCCATGACTCGCACGGTGCCCCGCTGGGCGATGATGAAGTGGCACTGACCCGCAAACAGCTGGGCTGGGAACATGCTCCTTTCGTTATTCCCTCTGATATCTACGCCGAGTGGGACGCTAAAGAAGCGGGCCAGGCAAAAGAAGCGGCCTGGGATAAGAAATTCGCCGCTTACGCTCAGGCACACCCTGAGCTGGCCGCCGAGTTCAAACGTCGCGTCAGCAATGAGCTGCCGGCTAACTGGCAGCAGGAGTCGCAGAAGTTTATCGAACAACTGCAGGCTAACCCGGCTAAAATCGCCAGCCGTAAAGCGTCACAGAATGCCATCGAAGCCTTTGGTAAAATTCTGCCAGAATATCTGGGTGGATCAGCCGATCTGGCGCCAAGCAACCTGACCATCTGGTCTGGCTCTAAGCCGATCAACGAAGACGCCGCGGGTAACTACATCCACTACGGCGTGCGTGAATTCGGTATGACCGCGATTGCTAACGGTCTGGCGCTGCACGGCGGTTTCCTGCCGTACACCGCTACTTTCCTGATGTTCGTTGAATATGCGCGTAACGCGGCGCGTATGGCGGCACTGATGAAGATCCGTCAGATCATGGTTTACACCCACGACTCAATCGGTCTGGGCGAAGATGGCCCGACTCACCAGCCGGTAGAGCAGATGGCCAGCCTGCGCACCACGCCGAACATGAGCCTGTGGCGTCCGTGTGACCAGGTTGAATCGGCGGTGGCATGGAAATATGCCATTGAGCGTAAAGATGGCCCGACAGCGCTGATCTTCTCGCGTCAGAATCTGGCGCAGCAGGAGCGCAGCACTGAGCAACTGGCTAACGTGGCGCGCGGTGGCTACGTACTGAAAGATTGCGACGCGACGCCTGAACTGATCCTGATCGCTACCGGTTCAGAAGTTGAACTGGCGGTCGGTGCCTGGGATAAACTCACCAGCGAAGGTCGTCAGGTGCGCGTGGTCTCTATGCCATCAACCGATGCGTTCGACAAGCAGAGCGATGCTTACCGTGAATCTGTGCTGCCGAAAGCGGTCAGCGCACGCGTAGCTATCGAAGCGGGTATCGCTGATTACTGGTTCAAATATACCGGTCTGAACGGCGCTATCGTCGGCATGACCAGCTTCGGCGAATCAGCACCGGCCGATCAGCTGTTCGAAATGTTCGGCTTCACCGTCGATAACGTTGTCGCCAAAGCGAAAGCGCTGCTGGCGTAACATCAGTCAGGCGGGTTCACACCCGCCTGATTCAAATCAGGGGATGCCTCAAGCGTCCCTTTCGTTTTTATTCCTGTAGTAATAACTATCTTTTGCGTCGTTTTGTGACACAGATCCAAATATACGCAGTCCGATTGATCACAATCATTCCTGTTATTCCTCCCATCCTTTATTGTGGCTGAACCGTTTCAGTTGCCGGGCAGATCGCCCCGGTTTCAGACAATGCCGGGTAAGAATCTCCTGTACAAACTACAGCGAAGCGCTCAGGCTAACGGCACGTTTTTTCCGTCTGACGTGGCAGGAGAGAGATGACCATACGGGTAGCAATAAATGGTTTTGGCCGTATTGGACGCAACGTATTGCGTGCGCTGTATGAAACCGGCCGTCGTGCTGAGATCACCGTCGTTGCCATCAATGAGCTGGCCGAAGCGACCGGTATGGCGCATCTGCTGAAATATGACACCAGCCACGGCCGTTTTGCCTTTGATGTGCGGCAGGAACGCGACGTGATGTGGGTCGGCGGCGATACCCTGCGCATTTTACACCGTGCTGAGATTGCCGATCTGCCGTGGCGCGAACTCGACGTCGACGTGGTGCTGGATTGTACTGGTGTCTACGGTTCGCGCGCCGATGGCGAAGCGCATCTGCAGGCGGGCGCGAAGAAAGTGCTGTTCTCGCATCCGGGCGGCAACGATCTCGATGCCACGGTGGTGTATGGCGTTAACCAGCAGTGGCTGAAAGCGACTGACTGCATCGTCTCGAACGCCTCCTGCACCACCAACTGTATTATTCCGGTGATCAAACTGCTGGATGACGCGTTTGGCATTGAGTCCGGCACCGTGACTACCATCCATTCAGCGATGCACGATCAGCAGGTGATCGATGCCTATCACAGCGATCTGCGTCGTACCCGGGCTGCCAGCCAATCGATCATTCCGGTGGATACCCGTCTGGCGGCCGGCATTACCCGTATTTTTCCGAAATTCAACGATCGCTTTGAGGCGATTGCCGTGCGCGTGCCAACGATTAACGTGACGGCGATTGATCTCAGCGTTTCTGTACGCCAGTCGGTCAGGGCGTGCGAAGTTAACGCCTTGTTGCAAAGCGCGGCAGAAGGGGCATTTCGTGGTATAGTTGACTATACGGAATTACCGTTAGTCTCAGTCGATTTTAACCATGATCCGCACAGTGCCATTGTGGACGGCACCCAAACGCGGGTCAGTGGTCAACACCTGATCAAGACCCTGGTCTGGTGTGATAACGAATGGGGCTTTGCTAACCGAATGCTCGACACGACGTTAGCAATGGCCGCAAGCGGTTTCAGGTAGGGCGCGGTTTGCGCCTGGCAAAACTTATGAGAATCAACGAGAGGGTTCACCATGTCTGTAATTAAGATGACCGATCTGGATCTTGCTGGCAAACGCGTTCTGATCCGCGCCGATCTCAACGTACCAGTGAAAGAAGGGAAAGTGACGTCAGATGCACGTATCCGTGCTTCTCTGCCTACCATCGAAGCGGCGTTGAAACAGGGCGCGAAAGTGATGGTTACCTCTCACCTGGGTCGTCCGACCGAAGGTGAATACACTGAAGAGTTCTCGCTGCTGCCGGTAGTTAACTACCTGAAAGAGAAGCTGAGCGGCACCAATGTGACCCTGGCAAAAGATTACCTCGACGGCGTTGAAGTCGGCGCTGGCGAACTGGTGGTGCTGGAAAACGTTCGCTTTAACAAAGGCGAAAAGAAAGATGACGAAGCGCTGTCTAAAAAATACGCAGCCCTGTGCGACGTGTTCGTGATGGATGCGTTCGGTACCGCACACCGTGCGCAGGCTTCTACCCACGGCGTCGGCAAATTTGCCCCAATCGCCTGTGCCGGTCCGCTGCTGTCTGCAGAACTGGAAGCACTGGGTAAAGTGATGAGCAACCCGGAGCGTCCGCTGGTCGCTGTAGTGGGCGGTTCTAAAGTGTCGACTAAATTCGACGTACTGCAGTCGCTGGTGAAAATTGCTGACACCGTCATCGTCGGTGGCGGCATCGCTAACACCTTCGTGGCTATCGACAACAACGTCGGTAAATCGCTGTATGAGCCAGACTTCGTTGAAGCGGCTAAAGGCCTGCGTGACCAGTACGGCATCCCGGTTCCAACCGATTCACGCGTTGGCACGGAATTCTCTGAAACTGCCCCGGCAACCGTGAAAAAGGTTTCGGAAGTGGCGGATAACGAAGAGATTATGGACTTCGGTGATGAAACCGCTCAGGCAATGGCCGCCATTCTGAAGGAGGCAAAAACCATCCTGTGGAACGGTCCGGTTGGCGTCTTTGAGTTCCCGAACTTCCGTAAAGGCACCGAAATCGTGGCGAACGCGATTGCCGACAGCGAAGCGTTCTCTGTCGCAGGCGGCGGTGACACCTTAGCGGCCATCGACCTGTTCGGTATCGAAGATAAAATTTCCTACATCTCGACCGGCGGCGGCGCGTTCCTCGAGTTCGTGGAAGGCAAAAAACTGCCAGCCGTTGCCATGCTGGAAGAGCGTGCGAAGCAGTAATCCTTTGGGGGCGATGCCGGGTGGCATCGCCTGAAGTCTTGCCCGTCAGGGCGTTTAAATCGAGGTCCCCACAGGGGATCAACGGTCACGAAACAGGACACAATCATGTCTAAAATTTTTGATTTCGTAAAACCCGGCGTTGTCACTGGTGATGACGTACAGAAGATCTTCAAAGTTGCGAAAGAGAACAAATTCGCACTGCCAGCGGTAAACTGCGTCGGTAGCGACTCAATCAATGCGGCACTGGAAGCAGCGGCGAAAGTGAAAGCGCCGATCATCATCCAGTTCTCTAACGGCGGTGCCGCGTTTATCGCCGGTAAAGGTTTCAAAACCGACAAGCCACAGGGCGCAGCCATTTTCGGTGCTATCGCTGGCGCACACCACGTGCATCTGATGGCAGAACAGTACGGCGTGCCGGTTATCCTGCATACTGACCACTGTGCCAAGAAACTGCTGCCGTGGATCGACGGTCTGCTGGACGCAGGCGAAGAGCACTTCAAGAAAACCGGTAAGCCACTGTTCTCTTCTCACATGATCGACCTGTCTGAAGAATCACTGGAAGAAAACATCGAAATCAGCAGCAAGTACCTGGCGCGCATGGCGAAAATCGACATGACGCTGGAAATCGAACTGGGCTGCACCGGTGGCGAAGAAGATGGCGTCGACAACAGCCACATGGACGCGTCTGCACTTTACACCCAGCCAGAAGATGTTAACTACGCCTACGAAAAACTGAATGCCATCAGCCCGCGCTTCACCATCGCGGCATCATTCGGTAACGTGCACGGCGTTTACAAGCCAGGCAACGTGAAACTGACCCCAACCATTCTGCGCGATTCGCAGAAATACGTGTGTGAAAAACACGGTCTGCCGCACAACGCGCTGGACTTCGTTTTCCACGGTGGTTCAGGTTCTTCTGCTGCAGAAATCGAAGAGTCTATCAGCTACGGCGTGATCAAGATGAACATCGATACCGATACCCAATGGGCGACCTGGGACGGTATCCTGCAGTATTACAAAAAGAACGAAGGCTATCTGCAGTCGCAGCTGGGTAACCCGGAAGGCGCTGACAAGCCGAACAAAAAATACTACGACCCACGCGTCTGGCTGCGTTCAGCCCAGGCCTCTATGGTGGTCCGTCTGGAGCAGGCTTTCAAAGAGCTTAACGCTGTCGACGTACTGTAATAGTCAGTGAGTTAGCGTACAAAAAAGGCCCGAAAGGGCCTTTTTTTATGCATCTGCGGCAGAAAATTGCGGTTAAACGACCCGCTGTTTGGCGCTTCAAACAATAATTGATTACCCTAGATCACGGGGTGTCGGATTACATCTGGCAGTTTTTGTTTATTCCCGGCGGGAATCCAATTACAGGGCTTATTAATGGAAGATTTACACGTCGTCGATGGCTTAACGAACGCAGGCAGCTGGCTGGTGCGCAATCAGGCGCTGATCCTCAGCTATGCCGTCAATATTGTGGCGGCTATCGCCATCATTATCGTCGGGATGATCATCGCCCGCATCATTTCTAACACCGTAAACCGTCTGCTGCGCGCACGACACATTGATGCCACCGTGGCTGACTTCCTCTCTGCGCTGGTTCGCTACGGGGTGATTGCCTTCACCATTATCGCGGCATTGGGACGGATTGGGGTCCAGACCGCTTCGGTGATTGCGGTACTGGGTGCGGCGGGTCTGGCCGTTGGTCTGGCGCTGCAGGGATCGCTCTCTAACCTGGCAGCCGGCGTATTGCTGGTGACTTTCCGTCCGTTCCGCACCGGCGAGTTCGTCGATCTGGGCGGCGTAATGGGCACGGTACAGCAGGTGCAGATCTTCTCAACCACCCTGAAAACGGCCGATGGCAAAGTGGTGGTGGTGCCGAACGGCAAGATTATCAGTGGGAACATCGTCAACTTCTCTCGTGAACCGATCCGCCGTAATGAGTTCATCATTGGCGTTGCTTACGATGCGGATGTTGATGAGGTGATCGCATTACTGCAGCAGGTAGTTGAAGCCGATAGCCGGGTGCTGAAAGAGATGGGCATTCAGATTGGCCTGAACGAGCTGGCTGCCTCTTCAATGAACTTTGTGGTGCGTTGCTGGAGCAACAGCGGCGATCTGCAGAACGTCTACTGGGACCTGCTGAAGAACTTCAAGCGGGCGCTGGATGCCAAAGAGATCGGCATTCCTTATCCGCAGCTGGATGTGCATCTGCATCAGCAAACACCATCTGACGCAGTGTCATCTCCGGCTCAGCCACAGTAATCTCTCTCAATGGGCGGCCACCGTCGCCCATTAATTTCTCTAATTATAGATTAATTATTTCAATTTCCGCTAATCATCCAGCCTCTTTATACTGCGTCCCATCTTAACTTTCTCGGGACTTAATCCGGTGCTGACTCTCTATTTTCAAGGGCTTGCTCTTGGTGCTGCGCTTATCCTGCCGCTGGGACCTCAAAACGCGTTCGTGATGAATCAGGGCGTAAAACGCCAGTATCATTTGATGACCGCCTCACTGTGCGCACTGAGCGATATTGTGCTGATCTGCGGTGGTATCTTCGGCGGCAGCGCCTTGCTGAACCAGTCGCCATTGCTGTTGATGCTGATCACCTGGGCCGGGGTGGCTTTTCTGCTGTGGTATGGCTGGGGCGCGCTGCGTACTGCTTTTAGCGGCAGCGTTGATTTAGCCGACGGCCAGCCGCTGAAGCAGGGAAGGGCGCGGATTATCGCCACGCTGCTGGCAGTGACCTGGCTGAATCCGCACGTCTATCTCGATACCTTCGTGGTACTGGGAAGTCTGGGCGGTCAGCTACCCACCACGACCGCCCGCCAGTGGTTCGCCATGGGCACCATCAGCGCCTCTATCCTGTGGTTTTTTGGCCTGGCGCTGCTGGCCGCCTGGCTATCACCACGGCTGCGCACCGCCAGAGCACAGCGCATTATTAACCTGCTGGTCGGGGTGGTGATGTGGTTTATTGCCCTGCAACTGGCGCGTCAGGGACTCGCCGGTTTTTAAACTTCACCCGAACAGGCTGCGGTAATTGCCGCGCTGAGGGCGAACTTTTGCCATAATGACCACTCAAAGCATGGCGCATACCGATGCGCTTTTGGGCTTCGCCGGTTGGAAGCCGTCATATTGACCTTTTCAAGGAGGACTTTCATGAAACTGAAAGCATTGGCTTTGGCCGCAATAATGAGCGCAGGGGCACTGCCCGGCGTACAAGCTGATGAGTTGCCGAATGGGCCGCACGTCGTGACCTCGGGTAAGGCAACGGTCGATGCCCGTCCGGACATCGCTACCTTATCCATCGTGGTTAACGTGTCATCAAAAGATGCCGCCGATGCGAAAAAGCAGGCCGATAGCCGGGTTGCGCAGTATTTCGATTTTCTGCAGAAAAATGGCATTGAGAAGAAAGATATCGATGCTGCTAACCTGAGTACCCAGCCAGAATACGATTACACCAAAGAGGGTAAATCGGTACTGAAAGGCTATCGTGCCGTGCGTCAGGTGCAGGTGACTCTGCGTCAGCTGGACAAACTCAACGATCTGCTGGATGGCGCGCTGAAGTCCGGCCTGAATGAGGTTCGCAGCGTTGAGTTAGGCGTGGCCAATCCGGAGAGTTATAAGCAGCAGGCCCGCAAAGCGGCAATCAAAAATGCTACTCAGCAAGCTTCAGAGCTGGCAGCCGGTTTCAACGCCCAGCTGGGCTCGATCTACAGCATTCGCTATCAGGTCGCCAACTACCAGCCGATGCCGATGAACCGTATGTATAAGGCCGCCGCTGCTGCCGATACGTCGGCTCAGGAAACCTACGATCAGCAAAGCATCAACTTTGACGATCAGGTCGATGTGGTGTTCGAGATCAAACCGAACACGCCATAATGAAAAACGGGGCCTGCGCCCCGTTTTCTTTTGTGGTTACGCGGCGACGTCATCCTGACGCAGCACGCGATGTCCGTGCGCGATCAGCGCATCGGTCACCCGCCGCATCAGACGGCTCTCCGGCGCGAAGCGATGCCAGTAGAGCATCCGGCGCTGATAGAGGCCGGGCGTCAAATCAATCAGCTCACCGCTTGCCAGCTCGCGCTCAATCTGCAAGTGCGGGATCATACAGCAGGTCGAACCCTGTCGCGCCATCTGCACAAAAGCTTCCGATGAATTGACGATATGGCAGGGCACGCTGCCCGGCGACAGATCGAAGTTTTGCTGCAGAAACGCCTGATGCATATCATCCAGATGGTCAAACGCCACGGCAGGCGCTTTCAGCAGGGCAGAACGGGTGACGCCGTTCGGGAAGAAGCGGTCGGCAAAGTCACGTGATGCGACGAACAGATAGTCGAGCGCACCCAGTTGATCCACCAGGCAACTCGGTAACGGCTGGGGCTGAATACTCACGGCACCGACCACTTCACCACGGCGTAAACGCTCCTGGGTACGGGTTTCATCTTCTACCTGCAAATTCAGCCGTACCGGTGAGTCGGCCAGCACATCTTTCAGCGCAGGCAGCAGCCAGGTTGCCAGACTGTCGGCGTTGACCGCCAGCGACAACAGCAGCGGCGTAGTACCGCTGTTTTCATCGCCCAGCCACTCCTCTTCCAGCAGCTCTACCTGATGCAACAGCGCCAGCAGTTTCTGGCCCTGTTCGGTCGGGCGAGGCGGGACGGTACGCACCAGCAGTGGCTGACCAAACAGATTCTCCAGCTGCTTGATACGCTGTGAAACCGCCGACTGCGTGATACATAATTTCTGTGCGGCGCGTTCGAAACCGCGTTCACGAATCACTGAATCCAGCGCCTGAAGCGTACGATAATCCGGGCGTTTCATTGTTATTTTCTCTCCTTCAGGGTGGACGTTACTATGCCACAAAAGTGTCACCTGTGAGCGACCGCGTGTTTTTTGTGGTCTGGCTTCCAAAGCGATAAATCCGCGTCTGTCACCCGAGCAATTTCAGTCAGCCTTGTTTTATACTACGCGCACTTCGTTGTCGCACAGGTTTTAAACATACCATGACCCAGGATGAACTGAAAAAAGCCGTAGGCTGGGCTGCACTCGATTATGTGCAGCCTGGTACGGTTGTCGGCGTCGGCACCGGATCGACCGCGGCCCACTTTATTGATGCGCTCGCGACGGTCAGGCATCAGATTGAGGGCGCGGTCTCCAGTTCCGACGCCTCAACCCAGAAGCTGAAAAGCCTGGGGATTCAGGTGTTCGATCTGAATGAGATCGACATTCTGTCGGTTTACGTCGACGGTGCCGATGAGATCAATCCGCAGATGCAGATGATCAAAGGCGGGGGAGCCGCGCTGACGCGTGAGAAAATCGTCGCCGCGGTGGCTGAAACCTTTATCTGCATTGCTGACGCCTCCAAAGAGGTCGACGTGCTGGGCCGTTTCCCGCTGCCGGTTGAAGTGATCCCGATGGCGCGCAGCTACGTGGCGCGTCAGCTGGTTAAACTCGGAGGATTACCTGAATACCGTCAGAACGTGGTCACCGATAACGGCAACATTATTCTCGACGTGCATAATCTGCGCATTCTCGATCCTATAGCGCTGGAAAAAACCATCAACGCCTTGCCCGGCGTGGTCACCGTCGGTCTTTTTGCCGCTCGGGGTGCCGATATCGCACTGATTGGCGGGCCTGACGGGGTTAAAACCATCAAAAAATGATCTGTCCGGCGTCATTACGGCGCCGGTTATTTCTGCCCGCAAAACATCTTTTCTCGCCAGGGTGAAATTTGGTGACTTATGTCACATTAGCGTCATCCACAGCGGGTTCGTTCTCCCTTCATCGCAGACATCACGATTTTGTACGGCAATGTGCTGTTGCTGAGCCTTGCCGTGCTGTCGGGCAGGCAATCGTTTGTATTGCCGGACGCGTATTTTTTGATATTTTGACAGAAGGCTGGCTTATGGCAGTCCTCAATGAATTCTGAATAGGGTCGGGAAATGGCAAAGGTATCACTGGAAAAAGACAAGATTAAGTTCCTGCTGGTGGAAGGTGTCCATCAGAGCGCGGTGGAAAACCTGCGGGCTGCAGGCTACACCAACATCGAATTCCACAAGGGCGCGCTGGACTCCGACGCGTTAAAAGCATCGATCCGTGATGCACACTTTATTGGTATCCGTTCCCGCTCCCAACTCACCGAAGAGATCTTTGCCGCAGCTGAGAAGCTGGTCGCGGTCGGCTGTTTCTGCATCGGGACTAACCAGGTTGATCTGCAGGCTGCTGCCAGCCGTGGTATCCCGGTGTTTAACGCCCCGTTCTCCAACACCCGCTCGGTGGCGGAACTGGTGATTGGCGAAATGCTGCTGATGCTGCGCGGCATCCCGGAAGCCAATGCCAAAGCCCACCGCGGTATCTGGAACAAGAATGCCAAAGGCTCGTTTGAAGCGCGTGGCAAAAAGCTGGGCATCATCGGTTACGGCCATATCGGCATGCAGCTGGGCGTGCTGGCTGAAAGCCTGGGGATGCACGTTTTCTTCTACGATATCGAAAACAAACTGCCGCTGGGTAATGCGACTCAGGTACGCCATATGGCGGATCTGCTTAACATGAGCGATGTGGTCAGCCTGCACGTGCCGGAGACGGTCTCCACCCAGAATATGATCGGTGCTGAGCAGCTGGCGCAGATGAAGCCTGGCGCACTGCTGATTAACGCCTCACGCGGTACGGTGGTGGATATTCCGGCGCTGTGCGAGGCGCTGGCCAGTAAACAGGTTGGCGGCGCCGCGATCGACGTCTTCCCGGTTGAGCCTGCGACTAACAGCGATCCGTTCATCTCGCCGCTTAGTGAGTTTGATAACGTGATCCTGACGCCGCACATTGGCGGATCGACGGAAGAAGCGCAGGAGAATATCGGTATTGAAGTGGCCGGTAAGCTGGCGAAATACTCCGATAACGGCTCCACGCTGTCAGCGGTTAACTTCCCGGAAGTGTCACTGCCGATGCATGGCGTCAGCGCCAGCCGTCTGCTGCACATCCATGAAAACCGTCCTGGCGTGCTGACGGCGATCAACCAGATTTTTGCTGAGCAGGGCATCAACATTGCGGCGCAGTATCTGCAGACATCGCCATTTATGGGCTACGTGGTGATTGATATTGATGCTGAGCCAGAGCTGGCTGACAAAGCGTTACAGCTGATGAAAGCGATTCCGGGCACCATCCGCGCCCGTCTGCTTTACTAAGCAAACTGCACCGCAGGTAACGCAACGCGTTGGCCCGGCTACGGGCGTACCTCAGGGATGAGGTGCGTAATCGCGTGGGCCGGGCGTGTCATGGATGGCAGCTTTTGCGTCTTTCCGATCTGGCCGTGTTCCCTGCGCTGGCCCGATCTCACCACTCATCGGACAGACTTTGCCAGAAATATCAGGCGCTTCATTGCGCCTCCTTCATTCCAAACGTCTACTCCCACTGCCAGAGTTTTGACGGCGTCATTATCGCTGGCAAAGGCACATCCCAGCCGGCCACCGGCAGGCTATCGACGCGCTGACAGTCGTGCGCCAGGCCCACCGGCAGGAAACCGTGCTGCCGCCAGTTTTGCAGGGTGCGATCGTAAAAACCGCCACCCATCCCCAGGCGCTGTCCATACTGGTCGAAAGCCACCAGCGGCACCATCATCACATCAAGCTGATCCAGGGTAATCAACTGCCGGATGTCCAGCGGCGGCTCGGGAATGCGCAGCTTATTGCGCACCAGTTGGGTTTCGGTTGAGTAGCGCAGAAACAGTAAGTTGCCGGGCGAGAAAGGGTGTAAAACCGGCAGGAAGACCTGCTTTTTCTGCTGCCACAGTCGGGCAATCAGCGGGCGGGTGTTGAGTTCGCCATCGACCGACAGAAACAACGCCACGTTTTGTGCGGCAGTGATCGGGGCGTAATTGAGGGCGTGTTCAGCGAGTTGCTCTGCCGCCTGTTCCTGCTGCTCATCGGTCAGTGCGTGCCGCAGATGACGGACGTGCTGGCGAATCGCCTGGCGCTGGCCTTGAAGCTGAAGCTGAGAAGAGTCAGACATGGTTTCCCCGCCGGATAAGTCGCTGTTGAAGCAACTATAACATGACAGTTGGGGAAAAATACCGGGACCACAAGAGGACGCGCTGGGAACTACAGAAGAGAGATCTCCGAGATGCCGCCGTAGGCTGTAACCCTTGAACCCTTGGTTCAAGGTGAACATGCCGTCGTAACCATCAGGCTTCTCGGACGAACCGAGCATGCACACAGGTTACAGAGCGTCACATTCTGTTTTTTCGAAATATCGGCTCAGGGGACTGGCCCACATGCAAACATCTCAGAGAAAATTTACCTCACCGTTACCTGATTATAGCAACCATGAAGTTTTATTCGAACTTCGCACCCTCACGCTCAGAGATGCGACCTTGCTCAACCAGTGCCTGTTCAATCGTCTGCTGCAACATACGGATACGCTGTTCCATATTAGCAGCATAATCGCGCGTTTTCACTTTCTCTTGCGCCAGCTCGTGGCAGACGTTTAACGCGGCGATGAACACCAGTTGTTCTGTATTGGTGACTCTAGTGCGAACTTTTAGATCTTGCAACCGTTGATTGAGATCTTCAGCCGCTGCATTCAGCGCATCTTGCTGTTCAGGCGGACAATTCACTCTCAACGAACGACCAAAAATTTGTAAATCTACCGGTTGTGCAGACATGCCACCTTCCTGACTGATTACTTCGCCCGCAACTCCCTTAGCAGTCAATGGCTTGGGAGGCGGGCAACTATATAGACCCGCGAAATAAGTTACAACCCCTTTTCTGGAAACCTTGAGGCAGCTAGTGGTAGCATAACACGAACTTATTCTGCCAACGACGATGAAAACTTATGTCCTTACAGAACGCAACCCCCGATTACAACGCGCTGGCGGCGGCGCTCTCACAGCAGGGCGTAGGAATGACCCCCGCAGAAATGCATGGCTTGCTGAGCGGCATCCTGTGCGGCGGCAATCAGGACCCCAGCTGGAAGACTCTGGTGCACGATCTGGCCAATGAAGGCATGGCGTTTTCACAAAGCCTGTCGATGCCGTTACAGGCACTGCATGAAAATATCGCCACCACCCTGGAAGATGAGGGATTCCTGTTTCAGCTGCTGTTACCCAGCGATGATGACATCACGGTATTCGATCGCGCCGACGCGCTGGCCGGCTGGGTGAATCATTTTCTGCTCGGCCTTGGCGTGACACAGCCTAAACTGGATAAAGTCACTGGCGAAACCGGTGAGGCGATTGATGATTTACGCACCATCGCCCAGTTGGGTTACGAAGAAGATGAAGATCAGGAAGAGCTGGAGCAGTCGCTGGAAGAGGTGATTGAGTATGTCCGTGTTGCAGCGCTGCTGTGCCACGATACCTTTACCCGTCCACAGCCGACCGCGCCAGAAGTCCAGAAACCGACGCTACACTAAGCTTACGATAACGGGTCACCTGGTCAGTTTAAACAGGTCAGATTACAGGGAGTGCAGAGATGATTTCACTGGACAGATTCCAGCAGCGTCGACAGGCGCTGTTAGCGAAAATGGTTCCTGGCAGCGCCGCGTTGCTGTTTGCCGCGCCTGAAGTGACGCGCAGCAACGACACTGAATACTCATTCCGTCAAAACAGCGACTTCTGGTATTTCACTGGCTTCAACGAGCCGCAGGCGCTGCTGGTGCTGATTAAAAGTGATGAAACGCACAACCATAGCGTCCTGTTTAACCGGGTGCGCGATCTGACAGCAGAAGTCTGGTTCGGGCGTCGTCTGGGTCAGGATGCGGCACCGGCAACGTTGGGTGTCGATCGCGCCCTGCCGTGGAACGATATTGGTGAGCAACTGCACCTGCTGCTCAACGGTCTGGATGTGGTTTACCACGCGCAGGGTGAATATGCGGAAGCTGACACGCTGGTGTTTAACGCGCTGGATAAACTGCGCCGCGGTTTCCGCCAGAATCTTAGCGCACCGGCCACGGTGACAGACTGGCGTCCATGGGTGCATGAGATGCGCCTGTTCAAAGATGCGGATGAGATTGCGCTGTTACGCCGTGCTGGCGAAATCAGCGCGCTGGCCCATACCCGCGCGATGCAGGCCTGCCGCCCAGGGATGTTTGAATATCAGCTCGAAGGCGAAATCCATCACGAATTTAATCGCCACGGGGCGCGCTTTCCCGCCTACAACACCATCGTTGGCGCCGGTGAAAACGGCTGCATCCTGCACTACACCGAGAATGAAAGCGAACTGCGTGATGGCGATTTGGTGCTGATCGACGCTGGCTGCGAATTCCACGGCTATGCCGGTGACATTACCCGCACCTTCCCGGTTAACGGCAAATTCAGTGCCCCGCAGCGCGCACTCTATGACATCGTACTGACATCGTTGTATACCGCGCTCAGCCTGTTCCGGCCGGGGATCAGCATCCGCGAAGTGAATGATGAAGTGGTGCAGATTATGGTCAGCGGTCTGGTAGAGCTGGGTGTACTGCAGGGGGAGGTCGACACACTGATTGCCGAAGAGGCCCATCGTCAGTTCTATATGCATGGCCTCAGCCACTGGCTGGGGTTAGATGTGCATGATGTCGGTCACTATGGCACGCCCAGCCGCGATCGCGTGCTTGAGCCAGGCATGGTCCTGACCATTGAGCCAGGGCTTTACATCGGCCCGGATGCCGATGTACCGGCAGAATATCGCGGCATTGGTATTCGTATCGAAGATGACATTCTGATCACCGAAACCGGCAATGAAAATCTTACCGACAGCGTGGTGAAGGATGCCGCAGCGATCGAAGCATTAATGGCGGCGGCAAAAACAGCATGAGCATTCTGATTGCCGGTGGCGGCATGACCGGCGCGACGCTGGCGCTGGCAATATCCCATCTGACCCAGGGCCGGTTGCCGGTGACGCTGATTGAAAGCAGCGAACCCGCCAGCCGGGCACACCCCGGCTATGATGGTCGCGCCATTGCGCTGGCGGCGGGCACCTGCCAGCAACTGGCCGATATCAACCTGTGGCAGCGTATTGCCGGCTGCGCCACGCCAATTACCCGGATTCATGTTTCCGATCGCGGTCATGCGGGCTTTGTTTCGCTGGCGGCAGCTGATTACGACATTCCGGCGCTGGGGCAGGTGGTAGAGCTGTTTGATGTCGGACAGCGTCTGTTTACTGAACTGAAGAAAGCGCCGGGCATCACTCTGCGCTGTCCGGCTCGCGTTACTCAGGCCAGCCGCAGCGAGCAACAGGTAACGGTAACGCTTGATAATGGCGAGCAGCTAAATGGCGATCTGCTGGTGGCGGCAGACGGCTCACGCTCTGCGCTGGCCGCCTCCTGCGGCATTCAGTGGCAAACCGATGACTATCAGCAGCTGGCGTTGATTGCCAACGTCACTACGGCGTTGCCACATCAGGGGCAGGCGTTTGAACGCTTCACCGAGCACGGTCCGCTGGCCCTGTTGCCGATGTCAGATCATCGCCTGTCGCTGGTGTGGTGCCATCCGCTGTCACAGCGTGACGCGCTCACGCGCTGGAGCGAAGCCGAATTCCTCAGTGAACTGCAGCGGGCGTTTGGCTGGCGGCTGGGCAAATTTACCCATGCCGGTCAGCGGGAATACTACCCGCTGGCGCTGCAACGGGCGGTGCAGCCGGTCACACATCGTGTGGCGGTGGTCGGCAATGCGGCGCAGACGCTGCACCCGATTGCCGGACAGGGCTTTAACCTTGGCCTGCGTGACGTAATGTCGCTGGCCGAGACGCTGGCGTCAGCCCATCAACAGCAACAGGATCCCGGCAGCTATGCGGTACTGCAACATTATCAGCAGCGCCGTGAGCAGGATCGCGCCGCGACCATCGGTATTACCGACGGCTTAGTGCGTATCTTTGCCAACCGTCATACGCCGTTGGTCATCGGGCGTAATCTGGGTCTGCTGGCGATGGATCATCTGCCGTGGCTACGAAATCAACTGGCTGAGCGCACGCTTGGCTGGGTTAAGCGTTAATAAAGAGGCTTTGATGCAAACTTTTGATGTGGTGATTGCCGGTGGCGGTATGGTCGGACTGGCAGTGGCTTGTGGCCTGCAGGGCAGCGGACTGCGCATCGCGGTACTGGAAAAATCTCCCGAGCCGCCAGTCAGCCTGAGTGATACACCCTCGATTCGCGTCTCGGCTATCAATGCGGCCAGTGAGCGTCTGCTACAGAAGCTGGATGTCTGGTCGACCATTCTCTCGCTGCGTGCCAGTGCGTATCACGGTATGGAAGTGTGGGATAAGGACAGTTTCGGTACCATCGCCTTTGACGATCAGCAGCAGGGGCTGTCTCACCTGGGCCATATTATCGAAAATCCGGTGATTCATCGCGCCCTGTGGCAACGCGCCAGCGCCTGCAGCGACGTGACGCTGATGGCATCCGCCGAGCTGCAGCAGGTGGCGTTTGGCGATAACGAAGCCTTTATTACCCTGCAGGATGGCAATATGTTAACCGCGCGTCTGATGATTGCGGCTGACGGAGCCAACTCCTGGCTGCGTAACAAAGCCGATATCCCGCTGACTTTCTGGGATTACGATCATCACGCGCTGGTCGCTAACGTCCGCACCGGGATGCCGCACGATGCGGTAGCGCGTCAGGTGTTCCATGGCGACGGTATTCTGGCTTTCCTGCCGATGCAGGACCCGCATCTGAGTTCGATTGTCTGGTCGCTGTCACCGCAGGAGGCGAGCCGGCTGGAAAGTATGCCGGAAGCGTTATTCAATCAGCAGCTGTCGGTGGCGTTTGATATGCGGCTTGGTCTGTGCCAGCTGGAAAGCGAGCGCAAATCGTTTCCTCTGACGGCGCGCTATGCCCGTAATTTTGCCGCGCACCGCCTGGCGCTGGTCGGGGATGCGGCCCACACCATTCATCCGCTGGCAGGACAGGGCGTGAACCTGGGCTTTATGGACGCGGCTGAACTGATCGGTGAAATTCGCCGGCTGCATCAGCAAGGCAAAGATATCGGACAGCACCTCTATCTGCGCCGCTACGAACGCAGCCGTAAGCACAGCGCCGCGCTGATGCTGGCTGGCATGCAGGGCTTCCGTGAGATGTTTGCCGGTAACAACCCGGCAAAAAAACTGCTGCGCGATGTCGGCCTGAAGCTGGCAGACAGCCTGCCGGGCGTTAAACCGCTGATGCTGAAGCAGGCGATGGGCCTGAATGACCTGCCGGCGTGGCTACGCTGAACCCGCTCTGACCCGCTCCCGAGCCAGCATTTGCTGGCTTTTTTTCTGTCCGAAACCCACTCTGCACCATCACAAGGCAGCGCCGCACCACTATCGCCCCTCGTTTGATTTATTCTAATTTTGCCGCTCAATTCGCATTACTTTTTCTTATTCGGCGCATCGGCGAGCACCGCATTTTTTATAACATCCTGAACGGCTTCTCGCATAAATTTGCTGCGGTTATTTAACCTTCCTACATTTATTGCGTGATTAATCACAAAATTGCAGTTTTTTATCCTGTCGGTGATTAATCCTGGTTAGGCTGTGCATCAGCTTTCGACCCCGGTTTGCTTATGGTTAATCGCCAGATTCGGTGGTAACGTCAGCCTAAAGAGAACGTTTGCGTCGGCAGGGTTTGCGGCGCGCTTTGGTACTCACTCGCTTCTGCACAGGATGGTTATGACTCAGCAAACACCTCTGTTTGAACAGCATCAGGCCTGCGGCGCTCGCATGGTGGATTTTCATGGCTGGATGATGCCGCTGCACTATGGCTCCCAGATGGATGAGCATCATGCGGTGCGTAATGACGCCGGCATGTTTGATGTCTCCCACATGACCATTGTTGACCTGAAAGGCCCGCGTACCCGCGAATTTCTGCGCTACCTGCTGGCAAATGACGTGGCAAAACTGACTCAGCCCGGCAAGGCGCTCTATACCGGCATGCTGAATGCATCAGGTGGCGTCATTGATGATTTGATTGTTTACTTTATGAGCGAAGACTTTTTCCGGCTGGTGGTGAATTCCGCAACGCGGGAGAAAGACCTCGCCTGGATCGCTGAACATGCGCAGGGCTACGGCATTACGCTGACCGAACGTGACGATCTGGCGCTGATTGCCGTACAGGGGCCGCAGGCCCAGCAGAAAGCGCAGACGCTGTTCAGCGAGACACAACGGCAGGCGGTATCCGGGATGAAGCCGTTCTTCGGCGTACAGGCGGAGGCGCTGTTTATTGCCACCACCGGCTACACCGGCGAAGCGGGATATGAGATTGCGTTACCGGCAGACGAGGCGGCCGATTTCTGGCAGCGGTTGCTGGCCGCCGGAGTAAAACCTGCGGGTCTCGGTGCACGTGACACGCTGCGGCTGGAAGCCGGCATGAACCTGTACGGTCAGGAAATGGATGAAAGCGTTTCACCGCTGGCTGCCAACATGGGCTGGACGGTGAGCTGGGAGCCGGCCGATCGGGCCTTCATCGGACGTGAAGCGCTGACGTTAAAGCGTGAACGCGGCACCGAAAAACTGGTCGGGCTGATCCTGACCGAAAAAGGCGTGCTGCGTAACGGCTTGCCCGTGCGCTTTACCGACGATCAGGGCGAGCCACAGGAAGGGATCATCACCAGCGGTTCGTTTTCGCCCACTCTGGGTTACAGCATTGCCCTGGCACGCGTGCCAGCCAGTATCGGCGACACCGCCATCGTTGAGATCCGTAACCGCCAGATGCCGGTAAAGGTTACCCGACCGATTTTTGTCCGCGCCGGTAAACCGGTCGCCCAGTAAATTTTATTCAGGAGAAATGGCCAATGAGCAATGTGCCAAATACGTTGAAGTACCGCGACAGCCACGAGTGGGTGCGCAAAGAAGAAGATGGTTCTTATACCGTAGGCATCACCGAACATGCGCAGGAACTGCTGGGTGACATGGTGTTTGTCGATCTGCCTGAAGTCGGCGCAACCTTTGCTGCTGGTGAAGAGTGTGCAGTCGCCGAATCAGTCAAAGCGGCCTCCGACATCTATGCACCAATCAGCGGTGAGATTGTTGCGGTTAACGACCTTCTGTCCGATTCGCCAGAGCAGGTCAACAGCGAACCTTATGATGGCGGCTGGTTATTCAAAATCAAAGCCAGCGACGAGTCTGAAATTGACACGCTGCTGGACGCGGACGCTTACAAAGCCTCTATCGACGAGTAATCGTCAGGCGGCCTCGCGCAGAGGCCGCAGATTTCTGTTTGCACTCTCTGTTCCCCAGCCCGATTCAGGATTTACTGCTAATGACTCAGACTCTCAGCCAGCTTGAACACAACGGTGCATTCATTGAGCGCCATATCGGTCCTTCACCCGAGCAGCAAGCGATGATGCTTGAGGCGATTGGCGCCCCCTCGCTGGAGGCGTTAATCGGCACGATTGTCCCGGCCGACATTCAGTTGCCCGGCCCGCCAGCCGTGGGTGAAGCGGCGACGGAACAACAGGCGCTGGCTGAACTGAAAGCGATTGCCAGCCAGAATCTGCGTTACAAATCCTGGATCGGGATGGGATATAGCGCGGTGATCACCCCACCGGTTATCCTGCGCAATATGCTGGAAAACCCAGGCTGGTACACCGCGTATACTCCGTATCAGCCGGAAGTTTCGCAGGGACGACTGGAGGCGTTGTTAAACTTCCAGCAGGTGACCCTCGATCTGACCGGCATGGATATCGCCTCGGCCTCGCTGCTGGACGAAGCGACCGCTGCGGCAGAAGCGATGGCGATGGCCAGACGCGTCAGCAAGCTGAAAAATGCCAACAAATTCTTTATTGCCGATGATATTCATCCGCAAACGCTGGATGTGGTGCGGACCCGTGCCGAAACTTTTGGCTTTGAACTGATTATCGATCGGGCTGAAAAAGCGCAGGATCATGACGATCTATTTGGCGTGCTGCTGCAACAGGTTGGCACCACCGGTGAAGCGCACGATTACAGCGCGCTGATTGCCGGACTGAAAGCCCGCAAAGTGGTGGTCAGCGTCGCAGCGGATTTCATGTCGCTGGTCCTGCTGGAAGCGCCAGGCAAGCAGGGTGCCGATATTGTCTTTGGCTCCGCACAACGCTTCGGCGTGCCGATGGGGTACGGTGGCCCTCATGCGGCCTTCTTCGCCAGCCGCGATGAGCATAAACGTTCAATGCCGGGGCGCATCATCGGCGTCTCCCGCGATGCCGCCGGTAATACCGCGCTGCGCATGGCGATGCAGACCCGTGAACAGCATATCCGTCGTGAAAAGGCCAACTCCAACATCTGTACCTCACAGGTGCTGCTGGCGAATATCGCTGGCCTGTATGCGGTATTCCACGGTCCGGCCGGACTGAAACGCATTGCCTCACGTATTCATCGTTTTACCAACATTCTGGCGGCGGGCTTGCAACAAGGCGGCCTGACGCTGCGTCATCAGCACTGGTTCGATACGCTGACGGTTGAAGTAACAGACAAAGCGGCGGTCCTGAACCGCGCTCAGAGCTTTGGCGTCAACCTGCGAAGCGATATTCACCATGCTGTTGGCATCACGCTGGATGAAACCACCCGTCGTGAAGATATTCTGGCGCTGTTCGCCATTCTGCTGGGCGATGCGCACGGCCTGGATCTGGATAAGCTCGACAGCGAAGTCGCACTGGAGAGCCAGTCGATTCCAGCCGGTTTGCAGCGCCACAGCGATATTCTGACCCATCCGGTGTTCAACCGTCATCACAGTGAAACAGAGATGATGCGCTACATGCACAGCCTGGAGAAAAAGGATCTGGCGCTGAATCAGGCGATGATCCCTCTGGGCTCCTGCACCATGAAGCTCAACGCCGCGGCAGAAATGATCCCGATTACCTGGCCGGAATTTGCCGAACTGCACCCGTTCTGCCCGGCAGAACAGGCCAGCGGTTATCTGCAGATGATCGGTCAGCTGTCACAGTGGCTGGTGCAGCTCACCGGTTACGATGCGCTTTGCATGCAGCCGAACTCTGGTGCACAGGGCGAATATGCCGGTCTGCTGGCAATTCGTCGTTATCATGAAAGCCGCAATCAGGGCGACCGTCACCTCTGCCTGATCCCCAGCTCGGCGCACGGCACCAATCCGGCGTCGGCCCAGATGGCCGGCATGGATGTGGTAGTGGTGGCCTGTGACAAACAGGGCAACATCGACCTCGGCGATCTGCGTGAGAAAGCGGCACAGGCGGGCGATAAACTCTCCTGCATCATGGTGACCTATCCGTCAACACACGGCGTTTATGAAGAGACCATCCGCGAAGTCTGCCAGATTGTGCATCAGTACGGCGGTCAGGTTTATCTCGACGGCGCAAACATGAATGCCCAGGTCGGTATCACCACGCCAGGCTATATTGGCGCGGATGTCTCGCACCTTAACCTGCATAAAACCTTCTGTATCCCGCACGGCGGCGGCGGACCGGGAATGGGGCCGATTGGCGTAAAAGCGCATCTGGCACCGTTTGTTCCGGGCCATAGCGTGGTGCAGATCGATGGCGTATTAACCCAGCAGGGAGCGGTGTCAGCGGCCCCGTTTGGCAGCGCCTCTATTCTGCCGATCAGCTGGATGTACATCCGCATGATGGGAGCAGAAGGGCTGAAGCAGGCCAGTTCAGTCGCGATCCTGAATGCCAACTATATTGCCAGTCGTTTGCAGTCCGCCTATCCGGTGCTCTATACCGGCCGTGATGGTCGGGTGGCGCACGAATGTATTCTTGATATCCGGCCACTGAAAGAGCAGACCGGCATCAGCGAACTGGATATTGCCAAACGCCTGATCGACTACGGTTTCCATGCGCCAACCATGTCGTTCCCGGTCGCGGGCACGCTGATGGTGGAGCCGACCGAATCGGAAAGCAAAATCGAGCTGGACCGCTTTATTGATGCGATGCTCTCTATTCGTATGGAGATCGACCGGGTCGCGGCGGGCGAATGGCCGCTGGAAGACAACCCACTGGTGAATGCGCCGCATACCCAACTGGAAATCGTCAGCGAGTGGACGCATCCTTACAGCCGTGAACTGGCGGTTTTCCCGGCGGGCAGCCACAACAAATACTGGCCGACGGTAAAACGTCTGGATGATGTGTTTGGTGACCGCAATCTGTTCTGCTCCTGCGTACCAATGAGCGACTATCAGTAACTCACGCCAATCGCATAGCCGCTAAGCAAATCTGAGCAGGGCCGATTCGTCGGCCCTTTTTTATCTGGAGGCGAAATGAAATTAGCACTGGTTACCGGCGGCAGCCGCGGTATCGGACGCGCCACGGCGTTATTACTGGCGGCCAGAGGCTATCGGGTGGCGGTCAATTATCGCCAGCGCGAGGCAGAAGCACAGCAGGTGGTGACAGAGATTCAGCAGCAGGGCGGCGAGGCCTTTGCGCTGCAGGCAGATATTGCTGATGAAGCCCAGGTGATGGCGATGTTTGCGCAGCTCGATCAACAGCCAGCGCCGCTGACGCTGCTGGTCAATAACGCCGGGATTCTGTTTCAGCAGTGCCGGGTCGAGCAGCTGGATGCAGCACGCCTGCACAAAGTGTTTGCCACTAACGTCATCGGCACCTTTCTCTGCAGCCGCGAAGCAGTAAAACGTATGGGCACCCATCACGGCGGTCAGGGCGGCGCGATTGTTAACGTCTCGTCAGCCGCCTCACGGCTTGGCGCACCGGGAGAGTACGTCGATTACGCCGCCTCTAAAGGGGCGATGGATACGCTGACCAAAGGGTTATCGCTGGAAGTCGCGCAGCAGGGGATTCGGGTAAATGGGGTTCGTCCGGGATTCATTTATACCGAGATGCATGCCGACGGGGGTGAAGCAGGCCGGGTTGATCGCCTCGCCAGTGTAATCCCGATGGGCCGCGGCGGGCAGGCAGAGGAGGTGGCAGAAGCGATCGTCTGGCTGGCCAGCGAGGCGGCCTCTTATGTCACCGGCAGCATCATTGATGCCGCCGGCGGACGCTAACCGACAGCGCCGCCGCTTTTCAGCCGCGGCGTCATCCGTTACAGGTTTTCGCCGTTGCTGGCGATGACCTGCTGATACCAGTTAAAGCTTTTCTTCTTCGAACGGGAGAAATCGCCGCTGCCGTCGTCGTTTTTATTGACGTGAATAAAGCCGTAACGCTTATCGTACTGGCCGGTGGTAAAGGAGACGCAATCCAGGCAGCCCCACGGCGTATAGCCCATTAATTCCACGCCGTCGTGCGTCACCGCCTTTTTCATCTCTTCGATGTGGGCGCGCAGATAATCGATACGGTAATCATCTTCAATCACGCCCGCGTCGTTTGGCTTGTCGATTGCGCCAAAACCGTTTTCTACGATAAACAGCGGTTTCTGATAACGCTCATACAGCTCGTTAAGCGCGTAACGCAGGCCGACCGGGTCAATCTGCCAGCCCCAGTCTGACGCTTTAACGTGTGGATTTTTTACCACGCCTTCGAAACCGGTGATCGGATCGTCCACGCCGCTGGCATCAGTCTTCACGGCATTACTCATGTAATAGCTGAAACCGACGTAGTCCGCACAGCCTTCACGCAGCGTGTCGGCGTCCTCCGCTTCCATCTGGATCTCATAGCCTTTACGCGCCCACTCTTTCAGCGTGTAGGTCGGATAGTAGCCGCGCATCTGCACATCACTGAACACGTAACGCTGATGCATCGCTTCCTGCGCCAGCACCACATCATCAGGATGACAGGAGAATGGGTAGACCGGCACCATGGCGATCATACAGCCAATCCGGAAGTCAGGATTAATAGCATGACCGAGTTTGACCACCTTAGCGCTGGCGACAAACTGGTGGTGCATTACCTGATACATCGCCTGCTCAGGCTTCTCATGCTCGGTAAAGATTACCCCAGAGCAGCAGTAACCAAACAGCGGATATTGCCAGTTGCGCTGGTTATTGATCTCGTTAAAGGTCATCCAGTATTTCACTTTGTTTTTATAGCGATTCAGCACTACTTCGCTGAAACGCACAAAGAAATCGACCACTTTGCGGTTGTGCCAGCCGCCGTACTGTTTCACCAGGTGATAGGGCATTTCGAAGTGGGAGAGGGTGATGACCGGTTCAATGCCGTACTTCAGCAGTTCATCAAACAGATCGTCGTAGAATTGCAGGCCAGCCTCGTTTGGCTGTTGCTCGTCGCCATTCGGGAAGATGCGGGTCCAGGCAATTGAGGTGCGGAAGCATTTGAAGCCCATTTCGGCAAACAGCGCGACATCCTGTTTATAGTGTGAGTAGAACTCAACGGCCTGATGGTTAGGATAGAAATTGCCGGGCTGGACACCGTCGGTAATCACCCGATCGACGCCGTGTGAACCGCCGGTCAGCACATCAGCGATGCTGACGCCTTTACCGCCCTGATCCCAGCCGCCTTCAACCTGATGCGCTGCCACCGCTCCGCCCCAAAGAAACCCTTTTGGTAACTGCAATTCTGCACTCATGCTTCACCCCATTACGGATATTGAAATTGGAATGAGTTTAGCAAGGCAATAATGAAAGTCACGATATAACAGCGCGCCAGTAATGTGATCTGTTACATCAGAAAAACAGGCTGTTTTATTTACCCAGTTGGCGGCCAATCGCTTCAATAATATAGGTGACCGGCACCTGCGTCGTAATGTCTGAATTATCAGCCATCCGAATAATCGGGACGTGATAGCAGAGGCTGAAATCACTCATTTTCGCCAGCGAGCAGCTCTCGGTGTTAGTGATGGCAATGATTTTGCACTTGTTGAGGCTGAACTGGCTGGCAATGCGCAGGATCTCTTCGGTCTCGCCGGAGACGGATAAAATAATCGCAATCGCATTTTCATACAGATCAGGGCTGACCGGATAATAGGGATCGTCAATCGCGTGGCTGAATTTACCCAAATTGGAAAAGAAACGGGCGCCATATTTTGCCAGGCTGCCTGAGGTGCCGACGCCAATAAAAAATACCCGCTCCGCCCGATTAATCTTTTGCGCCGCCTGGGCAATGATCTGCTCGAACTCCGGGTTATTAATACTTTTAAAAAAACTCAGCATCTCATTGACGCTGGCGGTATTAACCTGCGGCGCAGTCTGCTGCTCGGTTAACCGTAGCCGGATACGGAATTCCGACCAGCCTTCACAGTGCATCTTGCGGCAAAATCGCAGCACGGTAGTGGTGGAGACCGCGGCCTGCTCGGCCAGCTCGCGAATGGTCATATAGCTGACACGTTCACGATGTTTGATGATGAACTGATAAACCTGCATTTCCAGGTCGTTAAGGCGGGCGAGATCGCGGTGCGAAAACATGGGTGGCTCATTGTACAGTTGACCAGCCCGCAGTTTACCAGATTCATCGGCTGGTTTGCCCGTTACAAGGTTTCACAGATTAATTTCAGCGTACATGTGTACACCGAAACTGATGTTGGCTACTCTGGATAAGGTTTTTTTTATCGCTTCACTTTCAGGACACCTTATGACCACCACGCGTTTACCCTCAACGGGCTACTCACTGACCGAGGAAATTGCCAATAGCATCAGTCATGGGCTGGGCTGTCTGTTTGGCGTTGTCGCACTGGTATTAATGCTTAACCAGGCGAGGGATACGGGCGCAGATGCCATGGCGATCACCAGCTACAGCCTGTACGGCGGCAGCATGATTTTGCTGTTCCTGGCCTCAACGCTCTATCACGCCATTCCCAACGGACGGGCCAGACCCTGGCTGAAAAAGCTGGACCACTGCGCTATCTACCTGTTGATTGCCGGCACCTATACGCCTTTCCTGCTGGTGGGCCTGAGGTCGCCGCTGGCCTACGGTCTGATGGTGGTGATCTGGAGCCTGGCACTGGCCGGCATCATCTTTAAGCTGACCATTGCGCACCGCTTTAAAGTGCTGTCGCTGGTAACCTATCTCTGCATGGGTTGGCTGTCGCTGATCGTGGTGTATCAGCTGGCGATGACGCTGGCACCCGGCGGTATCTGGCTGCTGGCAATCGGCGGCATCATCTATTCGCTTGGGGTCATTTTCTACGTCGCGCGCCGCATTCCATTCAATCATGCTATCTGGCACGGGTTTGTACTGGGCGGCTGTGTCTGTCACTTCTGCGCGATTTACTTTTATGTCGGATAGCCAGGCGGAGCGATCCTCCGCCTGGCCGCGATCAGAGCTGTGACGCGAGCATATCTTCCAGCTTTTGCTGATCGAGTGCGAACTGGCGGATGCCTTCTGCCAGCTTATCGACCGCCATCGCGTCCTGATTATGCAGCCAGCGAAATTGCGCTTCCGTCAGAGGCGAGGGCGGATTCGACACCGCAGTCGAAGGCGTCAGCTGGCGCGTCACCGGCAAATTACTGCTTTCCAGGCTCTGCAGCAGCTCAGGCGAGATGGTCAGCCGATCGCAACCGGCCAGGGCCAGGATCTGTTCGGTTTTACGAAAGCTGGCCCCCATAATCACCGTCTGATAGCGGTGAGATTTGTAGTAGTGGTAAATATTGCGAACCGATACCACGCCCGGATCGTGCTGCGCTGTGTATTCCGCCTGCGGATTGCGGCTGTGATGCCAGTCAGAGATGCGTCCGACAAACGGCGAAATCAGGAACACCCCGGCTTCGGCACAGGCCTGCGCCTGAGCGAAGGAAAACAGCAGCGTCAGGTTGCACTGAATGCCGTTGCGCTCCAGCGTTTCAGCCGCGCGGATCCCTTCCCAGGTTGATGCCAGCTTAATCAGAATACGTGAGCGGTCGACGCCTTGCTGTTCATACATCCGCACCAGCTTTTCAGCCCGGGTGACGCACATGCCGCGGTCAAATGAGAGCCGCGCATCGACCTCGGTCGAAACCCGGCCCGGCACGCTTTTCAGGATCTCCACGCCCAGATTGACCGCCACCCGATCGCAGGCATTGATGATCTGCGTCTGTTTACTGCCGCCCTGTGTTCTGGCGTAATTCACCGCCTCTTCAATCAGTGGCTGGTAGCGGCTCAGGGTCGCCGCTTTCAGAATCAGTGACGGATTAGTGGTGGCATCCTGCGGATGATAGCGACGTATCGCCTCGATATCGCCGCTGTCGGCGACCACGGTGGTGTACTGTTTCAACGCCTCTAAGGGGTTCATTTTTCACTCCATAATCAGGTCTGCAGCGCCATGGCGGGCACACTTTTCCCTGCGAAAGCAGCGTCGCATTTCTGGTGGTGTCGGTAAGGGGGATCGGGCGAAGCCCTGAGTTGACTGACTTCGCCCGCACAGCAAAGGCGGCTTACTTATTCAGGCTGGCCTGCTCGTAGTACTCAATTTTATCGACTTTAGCGCTCGAGCCGCCGGCTTCAAATTCTGACGCCAGCCAGGCGTTGACGATACTTTTCGCCAGCTCCGGCCCGACCACGCGTGCGCCCATCGTCATCACCTGGGCATTGTTACTTTTACGGGCGCGCTCAGCAGAGAAGGTGTCGTGGCACTGGGCCGCACGGACGCCGGGGACTTTGTTGGCGACAATCGCCACCCCGATTCCGGTGCCGCACAGCAGAATTCCACGCTCATATTTCCCCTGCTGGATAGCGGTTGCCAGCGCAAACGCCACATCCGGATACATCGGCCGGTCATTACGGGCGTCATTGCTGTAATCCACCACTTCGTACTGCTTCTCTTCCAGATGACGTTTAATCAGGTTTTTCAGCTCAATCGCCGCATCATCGGCGCCAATCGCGATCGTTTTCATCGTCTTCTCCAGCAAGTTACCCGCTCAGCCCGCCATGCAACAGCAGGCGCAAAAATGTTCAGCATCAGCCTGACACACTTCTGTTCATATGTTCAAGTCTATTTCATTTGTTTGGAAAGCAATTCGACCGTGAAGCGCAGGCAAAGGCGGCCTTCACGCCGCACAGCGCGGCGCTTTCGGCGTTTTATCTGAAAAGTGCACCAGATTTAATTCGTTTGAAGAGGATCACAGATCTCATTGTTGCAGTTGAGAGCTGCTCAATTATACGTGTACTGTTCATTTGTTCGCGTAGTGATACCAATGTACAAGAAGACCCATCGAGGACTCGCACATGGATTACCCAGGCTCTGTTTTTTGCACCTGCTTCGACAATGCACCGCGTGCGTTGCCAACACCTGACACTCTCTTTCATCGCGCCCGGACCGGAGGTGCGTCGTGACCCAAACCACAATGACCGCAGTGGAGCAATCCGCGATTCGTAAGATCTCCTGGCGACTGGTGCCGTTCGTCGCCCTGATGTTTTTTATCAACTTCCTCGACCGTACGGCAATTTCGTTCGCCGGGCCGAATGGCATGATGCAGGACCTCGGCCTGACTGCCGTACAGTTCGGCCTCGCCTCCGGCATCTTTTTCATCGGCTATATCCTGCTGGAAGTGCCGAGCAACCTGGCCCTGCATCGCTTTGGTGCCCGCAGATGGCTGGCGCGCATCATGATCAGCTGGGGCATCGTGTCGCTGCTGTTCACCTGGGTCAGCAGCATTAATGGGCTCTATACCCTGCGCCTGCTGCTGGGCATCGCCGAGGCGGGCTTTTTCCCGGGCGCAATCCTCTATCTCAGCATGTGGGTACCGGCGCGCCATCGCAGCAAAATTCTGTCACTTTTTTACCTGGCGCAGCCGCTGACCGTGGTATTTGGCGCACCGCTGGCAGCGTCCTTCATTGAACAGCATGGCCTGTTTGGACTTGCGGGCTGGCGCGTGATGTTCCTCGGCGTCTCGATTCCGGCGATTTTGATCGGCATTGTGGCGCTGTTCTGGCTGGTGGATTCACCGCGGCAGGCGAAATGGCTGACGGCGGATGAGAAAAACTGGCTGACCCGTGAGCTGGATGCTGAGCATCAGGCCAAGCAGCACACCGGACACCAGGGCGTCCGCAGCATTCTGGGTAATGGTCGGGTCTGGATGCTGTGTCTGATCTACTTCGGTTTTATCTATGGCCTGTACGCGCTGGCTTTCTTCCTGCCGACTATCATCGGCGGCTTCCAGCAGCAGTTCGGCACCACCTTCAATGTGATGCAGAAAGGGTTGATCACCGGCGTCCCTTATCTGATTGCGGCAGTCGTGATGTTCTTCTGGTCCCGTGACGCCTCACGTCGTGGCTGCAAAACCTGGCATATCGCTATCCCGGCGGTGGCCGGTGGTATCAGCGTGCCGCTGGCGCTGTTCATGGACTCACCGTTCACCACCATCATGGTGATTGCGATTACCGCCAGCTCGATCTTTGCCGCCTTACCCAATTTCTGGACCTTACCGACGCAGTTTCTGACCGGTGCCTCTGCCGCGGCCGCTATCGCCCTGATCAATACGCTGGGCAATGTCGCAGGCTTCTCGGCGGGCTATATCACTGGCGCGCTGCACGATGCAACCAGCAGCTACACCGTACCGATGTTTGTGGTGGGCGGATTTATGCTGCTGTCAGCGGTGCTGATGCTGTTGCTGAATCGCAGTCGCCAGCAGGAACCGACCTCTCTAGCACAGGAGCAATTACCATGACTTACCTGTTTAACCAACCTTCAGCCTTCGCGGCTGAACTGATTGAAGGCTTTGTGGCCGCCAATGCCGATAAAGTGCGTCAGGTGCCTGGCGGAGTGGTACGCAACACCCGCAGCCAGCCGGGCAGCGTGGCGGTGGTGGTCGGCGGTGGCTCCGGCCACTATCCGGCGTTCGCCGGGTTGGTTGGGCAGGGTCTGGCGCACGGCGCGGCAATGGGTAACCTGTTCGCCTCGCCGTCGGCGCAGCAAATTTATAATGTGGCCCGCGCGGCAAACAATGGCGGCGGCGTATTACTGATGTTCGGCAACTACGCCGGTGACGTGCTGCATTTCGGTCAGGCCTGTGAGCGTCTGCGCGGCGAGGGTATTCCGTGCGACATTCTGGCGGTCACCGACGACATTTCCAGCGCCGGCATCGACGAGATTGAAAAGCGGCGCGGGGTGGCGGGGGATCTGACGGTATTCAAAGTCGCCTGTGCCGCCGCAGAAGCAGGCTATGCGCTGCCGGAGGTGCTGCGGGTGGCGCAGCATGCCAATAACCGCACCCGTTCATTTGGCGTGGCATTTTCTGGCTGTACCTTACCCGGCGCATCACATCCGCTGTTTGAAGTTGAAAAAGGGCGGATGGCGCTGGGCCTGGGGATTCATGGCGAACCGGGCATCAAAGAGACGGAGGTGCCAACCGCCGATGAGATGGCTGACATCTTTGTCAGCCGGCTGCTCAGCGAACTGCCGCCGGGCGTCAGCCAGACGGCGGGACAGCGGGTGGCGGTAATTCTTAACGGTCTCGGCACGGTGAAATATGAAGAGCTGTTTGTGGTCTACCGGCGGGTGGCGCAACTGCTTGAGGCGGCGCGGCTGCAGATCGTCGAGCCGGACGTCGGTGAATTCGTCACCAGCTTCAATATGGCCGGTGCCTCACTGACCTTGATGTGGCTGGATGATGAGCTGGAAACCTTCTGGCGCGCCCCGGCGAATGCGCCGGCCTATCGCAAAGGCAGCGTTATCGTTGCCGAACCGCTGGGTCAGGAGGCCACGCAGGCGCAGGCGGAAGAGAGTCTGCCTGTCGCCAGCGCCGCCTCACAGCAGAGCGCACAACAGGTGCTGCAACTGCTGGAGGCGGTGGCCACGATGCTGCAACGCAACGCCGAAAAACTGGGAGATATTGATGCGGTCGCCGGCGATGGCGATCACGGCATCGGCATGGAACGCGGCGTGTTGGGCGCGGTGGAAAAGGCGCGTCAAGTCGCAGCCCGGGGCGCCGGTGCCGGCACGCTGTTATGCCGTGCTGCGGATGCCTGGGCAGACAAAGCGGGCGGCACCTCTGGCGCACTGTGGGGCGTAGCGCTGACCGCCATCGGAACCGCTATCGGTGATAATCAGACGCCGGACGCTGCGCGAATCGCCAGAGGCGTACGACAGGCGCAGGAAGGGATTCAGCACTTTGGTAAAGCGCGGGTCGGCGACAAGACCATGGTTGATGTGCTGGTGCCGTTCAGCGACAGCCTGAATGCGGCCGTCGCACGCGGTGCCTCGCTGACGGACGCCTGGCACGAAGCTGCGCGCGTGGCTGACCAGGCGGCGCAGGCCACGGCACAACTGCTGCCTAAAATGGGTCGCGCCCGTCCGCTGGCCGAAAAAAGTCTCGGTACGCCCGATGCAGGAGCCATTTCGCTGGCAATGATTGTTAATACGGTGGCTGATTTGTTGAAAGATCACGCGACCGCCGGGCAGGGAGTCTGAGCATGACACAACCTGCTCTGTGGCTGGGTGTCAGCCTGAAAATGTACTTCAGCTACCAGCAAACTCTCGACTGGTGCCACGAAGTCGCCGCGCTGGCGCGTCGACATCCGGCGATTCAGCGTGGCGATATCGGGCTGTTCGTCCTGCCTGCCTATCCGGCGATTCCGGCGGTTGCCGCTATTTTTGCCGATACCCCGGTGCGCGTTGGCGGCCAGGATGTTTGCCAGGCCGAAAACGGTGCCTGGACCGGCGAAGTCAGTGCCAGCATGTTGCAGGAACTCGGCTGCAGCCTGGCTGAGATTGGTCACGCCGAACGCCGCCGCCATTTCCATGAAGATGCCGCGCAGATTGCCGCCAAGGTGGCGATGTCGCTCCGCCACGGCCTGACCCCGGTGTTGTGCATCGGTGAAACGCAACAGGGTGAACCGTCACAGGCGATCGCCCTGTGTCAGCAGCAGCTGGCCGAGGCGCTGTCGCTGGCGCAGCAGCAGGGGCTGACCGGTACGCTATTTTTCGCCTGGGAACCACAGTGGGCGATTGGCGCACCGCAACCGGCTCCGGATCACTACATCCGCGCGGTCTGTGAAGGGCTACGCGAGCTGCCGTCGCCTGCGGGTATTACCCTGCAGGTGATCTACGGCGGCAGCGCCGGCCCCGGCTTGATTCAGCGCCTTGGCGGCGCGGTTGACGGCCTGTTCCTCGGCCGCTTTGCCCATGATCCTGCCGCGCTGGCGCAGATTATCGATGAGGCCAGCGCGTTGCTGGCGGAGCGTCTCTCATGAGCCAGATCGGACTCAGCACCTATGCCTTTTTCTGGCGCATGTCAGAGCGGGTCCCGCAGCCGCTGACGCTGGAGCAGATGCTGGAGCAGACCGCCGCGCTGGATTTGTCGCTGTTCCAGATTTGTGATTATCCGGCGATTGAGAGCTGGTCGGATGCTGACCTGCAACGGTTGCGGTTGCGGGCTGATGCGCTGGGCATCACGCTGGAGCTGGGGACTCGCGGGCTGGATACCGCCCATCTGCAACGCTACCTGCAGCTGGCACAGCTGCTCGGCGCGCAGGTGGTACGCTCCATGTTTTATACCGCCAGCCATCGACCGTCGCTGGAGCAAGCGGCACAGCTGATCGCCAGCGTGCTGCCGGACTATGCACGTCAGCAGGTGCGCCTATGTCTTGAAACCTACGAGCAGGTCAAAACCGCTGACCTGATGTCAGTGATTAACCGCTTTTCATCGCCGTGGCTGGCGGTCTGTCTCGATCCGGCCAACTGCGTCGCCGGGCTGGAGTTACCTGAACAGGTTATCGCGCAGACTGCGGCACGTGTCGGCAATCTTCACATCAAAGACTTTGCCTTTACCCGGCGTGACGGCTGGGTTGGCTTCACCTATGCCGGTTGCCCGATGGGCGAAGGCTTACTGGATTATGACCAGATGATCGCCAGCGTGCGCCCGGCCGAAAGGGGCATTAACCAGATTATTGAACACTGGTTGCCATGGCAGGAGGACGCCGCTACCACCTGTCAGCGTGAGGCGGAGTGGACAGCGCGCAGCGTGGAATTCTTACGTAGTAAACAAAATCGGGAGTAATAATAATGAATCAACTGAAAACCCTTACTGTGATTGGCGCCGGCGGCAAAATGGGCATGCGCATTTCAGCCAACTTCCAGAAAAGCGATTACCAGGTCTTTTACTGCGAGAATTCACCCGCTGCACAGCAGCAGGTTACTCAACAGGGCCGTGAGCTTTCAGATGCCGATTCGGTGGTGCCGTTAAGCGACGTCGTCATTCTGGCGGTGCCGGACATCGTGCTGGGTAAGGTCTCTGAAGCGGTCGTGCCGCAGATGAAGCCAGGCGCGGTACTGTTAACGCTCGATCCGGCGGCCGCTTATGCCAACCTGATCTTCCAGCGTGACGATATCGACTATGCGGTGGCGCATCCGTGTCACCCGTCCGTTTTCCTTGAGCGCTACACCAAAGAAGAGCACGCCGACGCGTTTGGCGGAATTGCAGCTATTCAGCATGTGGCCGCCGCCTGGGAAGCGGGCAGTGAGGCGCAGCGCGACGAACTCAGCAAGGTTATCCGCGTGATGTATGGTCCGGTGGAGCAGGTGCACTGGGTGACCGTAACGCAGCTGGCCTACCTTGAGCCGACGCTGGTGGAGACCGTTGCCTGCATGGTCGGGGCCTTTATGAAAGAGGCGCTGGACGAAACGGTTAAGCACAGTGGCGTACCGGAAGAGGCCGCAAAGGCGATGCTCTACGGGCATATCCAGATTGCGCTGGCGGTGGCGTTCCGCGCCACCAATCCGTTCTCTGATGCCTGCATGATCGCCATGGAGTATGGACGCGAGAAGATTGTGAAGCCTGACTGGAAGCAGATTTTCGAGCAGAAAGAGCTGGATATCGTGATTGCCCGCATGCTGAAAATCGACGCGATTCGTCGCTAATCTGTGACACTGCTAGCGGCTCGCCGCGTCAATGCCTGGCGAGGTGAGCCGTATCAATGGTATAAATTCCCTCCTGAAACGCCTGTGCTTAGTCAGGTAACTCACTGCGAGACAGATAACGCATGGAAAAACACACGCTTTCTCAGGACTCCGAACTGCTGACCGAAATCGCAGTCGCCTATTATCAGGACGAAATTACCCAGGAAGAGATTGCGCGTAAGTTTGGCATTTCACGCATCAAAGTCGGACGGCTGCTGAAGCGCGCCAGGGAAGAGGGCATTGTTGAAATCAACGTGCGTTACCACCCGGTGTTCAGTACCCGTCTTGAGCAACAGCTGCTTGACCGCTTCCCCCACTTACAGCGCGCGCTGATCGCCCTCGACCTGCAGGACAACGATGAGCAGCGACGTCAGGTGGCGGCGCTGGTCTCCTCCTGGCTGGAGCAATCACTTAAAGAGAATTCGGTCGTGGCGGTCGGGCAGGGACGCAATGTGGCGGCTGTCGCCGACCATCCGGGTCAGGTACCGACGCGTAACTGTCACTTTATCAGCGGTATCGGCGGCACGCACCGCCCCGGTGATGCGATCAATGCCGACCATATCAGCCGTCGTCTGGCGAAGAAATTTGGTGGCATCAGCGAAACGCTCTACGCCCCGGCTTATGTTGAAGATCGGGCGCTGAAAGAGGCGTTTATGCAAAACGGCACGATTAAAGAGACGCTGGATCGGGCGCGCAAAGCCGACTTTGCCCTGGTCGGCATTGGCGACATGAATGAAAACAGCTATATGGTGAAATTAGGCTGGTTTACGCCGCATGAAATTATCGACGCCAGTCTGAATCAGGGCGTGACGGGCGATATTGCCGGCTATGATTTTTTCAATTCGCAGGGACAGCACGTCGATACCGTAATGAACGATCGGGTGATTGGTCTGAGCATTGATGAGCTGCGCAAGATCCCCTGCGTTATCGCCATCGCCTCAGAGAACACCAAAGCAATGGCGATTCTCGGTGCGTTGCGTACCGGTGCCATCGACATTATCGCCACCACGGCGCAAAACATCCGCACTCTGCTGAACATGACGCAGAAAACGGAGTAATCGCCGGGCAGGCACGCAGCTTATGCGGCTGCGTGCCTGAGTGGTTACTCTTCCTGCAGCGAGTAGGGCAGCGGCTGAATCGTCAGCTGTCCGCCTTCATCACCCTCAACCCGCAGCACGCTATCCGGCTCCAGATCGTTATTCATCACCACCTGCACCCAACTGACACCGTCATCCAGCTGCACTGCCGCCAGCACGCTGCCGGTACGACGCCAGCGCTCACCCATCCGGAGTTCCAGCGCCGTATTTGCCGCTGGCAGATGGCTGGCCTGGCCCGCCAGCCAGTAGAGCGCGCGTTTGTTCGCACCGCGGTATTTGGCCCGCGCCACCATCTCCTGACCGGTATAGCAGCCTTTTTTAAAGCTGATGGCGTCCAGCGCCTGCAGGTTGGTGGCCTGGGGAATAAACTGCACGCTGGTGGCGGGATCAATCACCGGAATGCCGGCTTCAATGTCCAGCGCCAGCCACTGCTGACTATCATTTAACTGTGCATCATCCGCCAGTTTCTGCTGCAGTGATTCGGCCTGGGCCAGCGAGGTAACGATCAGGAAACGCTCTGCCGGATGCGCGAACCACAGCAGCGTCGTTTCTCCCTGCTGCACCACCGGGGTTTCGCTGTCGGGCAGCTGTTCAAACAGGTTGGCCAGCGCAGCGCGTGCCTGAAAACCAGCCACGCCGAGTAACACTGCCTCATCGTCGGCCGCCAGCGTCACTTTAGAGAACACCGCATATTTCTTTAATTCGCTCAGTTGGGTGTCGCGCAGTTCACGACGAACCAGGTAGGCGTAGCCTTCGCCACGATGGAACAGACGCAGGTTGCTCCACATCTTGCCTTTAGCATCACAGTGGGCGGCGGGCAGATGGTGCGCAGCATCCAGCGCGGCGACGTCCAGCGTCAGCTGACCCTGCAGGTAGGAGGTGCTGTCGGGACCGAAGACGGAAACCAGCGCCCAGGCATCCAGTGAAATCAGCGTTAACGGCAGACGGGACGAGGCTGCAGGCTGGCGCGGCGGTAAGGTAAAGGTTGGCATGGAGATATCCTGAGTAAGAGGGTTCATCCGAAAAGATATCCTCAATGTTAAAAGAGCCGACTGGCAATGCAACCTGTTTACCGATAACGGCGCACAAATCGCGTGATAACCCTGAAAAAATGCGGCTTGCTTTGCGGCCGATTGCACAGTGTGTTGCGCTGCGCCTGCAGCCCGCCACAATCCAGGTTACACTAGCCGCCATGTTGTGAACTGTGGAAACTGACGCATGGATATCAATGATAAATCACGTATTCAGTGGGCCTGCCGCCGTGGCATGCTGGAGCTGGATGTCGCTATTATGCCGTTCTTTAAATATGAATATGACAGCCTGAACGACACCGATAAGCAGGTGTTTATCGCGCTGCTGAAGAGTGACGATCCCGACCTGTTTAACTGGTTGATGAACCACGGTGAACCCAGCGATCCTGAACTGAAGCGGATGGTTAACCTGATTCAGCAGCGTAACCGTGAACGCGGCCCCGTGGCAATGTAAGCTGCGGCCATCCCGCCTGGCGCGCGGCCTGCTGGGCGTCTGGCTGGGGGTGACGGTAACGGCTCTATTGCTGCTGACGCTGCCGGTCAGCGGATGGCTGATTAAACTGGCGATGATCGGACTGCTGCTGGCCGAAGGCTGGCGTAATCATCGACGGCTCAGTCAGCGGCGCGGTTCGCTTCAACGGGAAAGTGCGCAAATCTGGTGCTGGCAGGGTACACGCTGGCGGCCGACTCAGCCGCTGCGCTGGTTGCCGTTTGGCGTGCTGCTGGTGGCGAAAAGCGAGCAGGGCAAGACGCTGCGCTGGTGGCTGATGCAGGACAATATGCAGCCTGGCGAATGGCGGGCGTTACGCGCCTGCTGTTTCAGCGAGGTGCAACACTGACGGCGTCACTAGCGGCATCAGTTGCGGCGTCAGGGCCAAAAGCCACCCGCCGGACCACACCGTTTCGCGATTACAGCAGTTCGGCGGTTTCCGTTAACACCTGCTCGCACCACTGCTCGACGCGCTCGTCGGTGACCTCAAACTGATTCACATCATCGAGCGCCAGACCGACAAACTGCTTCCCATCGGCACTGAGCGGTTTCGGGCTGGTGAACTCGTACCCTTCCAGCGGCCAGTAACCCACAAAACGCACCCCCATCGGCTGCAATAGCTCATGCAGCATACCGAGCGCATCAAGGAACCATTCACCGTAGCCAATCTGATCGCCCATGCCGTACAGCGCCACAATCTTATTGCGCAGATTCAGGGTCGACAGCTGTGGCCAGATCGCTTCCCAGTCCTCCTGCAACTCGCCAAAATCCCAGGTCGGGATGCCCATGATCAGCAGATCGTACTGTTCCATCAGGCGCGGATCGTCATCTTTGACGTTGTGCAGGGTGACCAGCTCTTCGCCAATAAAATCGCGAATTTTCTCCGCTACGATTTCGGTGTAACAGGTACTGGAACCGTAAAAAAGACCGATTTTCATGCAGATAACACTCTGTAAATACTGACTTTGGCGCAATTGTACCAGAAGCGCCGTTGAATCAGGCATAATGAGCATGATTTTACAGCGAACGGCGGGGATAACGTGCAAGACAGCGAACTGACTGAACAGTTTCTCGATGCGCTCTGGATTGAACGCAATCTGGCGCAGAATACTCTCTCCTCCTATCGCCAGGATCTCCAGACGCTGACCAGCTGGCTGGCGCATCATAACCTGACGCTGCTCAGCGTGATGCCGCTGGATCTGCAGCAGTTTCTGGCCGAGCGGCTGGAGGGCGGTTACAAGGCGACCAGTTCAGCCCGGCTGCTGAGCGCTATGCGCCGCCTGTTTCAATACCTCTACCGCGAGAAGCTGCGCGCTGACGATCCCAGTGCGCTGTTATCGGCACCAAAACTGCCGCAGCGGCTGCCGAAAGATCTCAGTGAAGCGCAGGTTGAACGCTTGCTACAGGCACCAAATATCGACATCCCGCTGGAGCTGCGCGACAAAGCGATGCTGGAGTTACTCTACGCCACCGGTTTGCGTGTTTCTGAGCTGGTCGGCCTGACGCTGAGTGATATCAGCCTGCGCCAGGGTGTGGTGCGGGTAATCGGCAAAGGCGATAAAGAGCGTCTTGTGCCGTTAGGTGAAGAAGCGGTTTACTGGCTGGAGCATTATCTGGAACATGGGCGTCCGTGGTTGCTCAACGGACAGACGCTGGACGTGATGTTCCCGAGCAACCGGGCGCAGCAGATGACGCGGCAGACCTTCTGGCACCGCATCAAGCATTACGCCACGCTGGCCGGCATCGACAGTGAAAAATTGTCGCCCCATGTGATGCGCCATGCGTTTGCTACCCATCTGCTGAACCACGGTGCCGATCTGCGTGTCGTACAGATGTTGCTGGGACACAGCGATCTCTCCACCACCCAAATTTATACGCATGTCGCCACCGAGCGCCTGCGTCAGTTGCATCAACAACATCATCCGCGGGCCTGATCTGCGGGAATAAGGAAAGAGATGAACAAGCATTTTGCCATGCTGGCGCTGTTAGCCAGTGCCTTTTCCGGTCTGGCGCAGGCCGATGACAGCGCCATTCAGCAATCATTGAAAAAGCTCGGCTTAAATCAGACTGAGATTACCTCATCGCCGCTGCCGGGCTTTAAAACCGTGCTGTCGGAAAGCGGCGTGCTCTACGTGACCGATGATGGCAAACACATGATTCAGGGCCCGCTGTATGACGTCAGCGGTGCGCAACCGGTCAACGTAACCAATAAGCTGCTCGATAAAAAAGTCGAGGCGCTGGTGCCGGAAATGATCGTCTACAAAGCACCGAAAGAGCAGCATGTGGTGACGGTGTTTACCGACATTACCTGTGGCTACTGCCGCAAACTGCATGAGCAGATGGCGGACTACAATGCGCTGGGTATCACCGTGCGCTACCTGGCGTTCCCACGTGAAGGACTGCATGGTCAGATTGAAGGCGCGATGAAAGCGATCTGGTGCAGCGCCGATCGTAATAAAGCCTTTGATGATGCGATGAAGGGCGATGCGCCGAAAATGACCGCGCCTGACAGCTGCAAAATCAATATTGAACAGCATTACAAGCTCGGGGTGCTGTTTGGCATTCAGGGCACGCCAGCCATCCTGACCGACAGCGGCATGATGATTCCGGGCTATCAGGGTCCGCAGGAGCTGAAGCAGGTACTGGATAATCAAAAACGTGGTGGTTAATCGGTGGTAAAAAACGAAGTGGAACTGCGTCGCCGTGAGGTGACGGTCGAAGATGCGCTGCCGGCAACCCTGCCGCCGCTGCTGAAACGTCTTTATCTGCAGCGCGGGGTACGCGACGCGGCTGAGCTGGAGCGCGGCGCGAAAAACCTGCTGCCGTTCCAGGCGCTGAGCGGAATCGATAGCGCGGTAGCGTTGCTGCATCAGGCGCTGCTCGATGGCCGTCGCATTATGGTGGTGGGCGATTTTGATGCCGACGGCGCGACCAGTACCGCGCTGACGGTGATGGCGCTGCGCAGCATGGGCGGCAGCAACGTGCAGTATCTGGTGCCGAACCGCTTCGAAGATGGCTATGGTCTCAGTCCGGAAGTGGTTGAACAGGCGCGTGCGCGCGGTGCGGCGATGATCCTGACGGTGGATAACGGCATCTCGTCGCATGCTGGCGTGGCATGTGCACATCAGCACGGCATTCCGGTGCTGATCACCGATCACCACCTGCCGGGTGAGACCCTGCCGGCGGCGGAAGCGATCGTCAATCCTAACCTGGCGGACTGCAATTTTCCTTCCCGCGCGCTGGCCGGTGTCGGCGTCGCCTTTTATCTGATGCTGGCCCTGCGCGCTTATCTGCGGACGCAGGGCTGGTTCGGCACAACCCGCAGCGAACCCAATCTGGCTGAACTGCTGGATCTGGTGGCGCTTGGCACGGTGGCCGATGTGGTGCCGCTCGACGTCAATAACCGCATTCTGGTGTGGCAGGGACTGAGCCGGATTCGCGCCGGTAAATGCCGTCCCGGCATTCGTGCGCTGCTGGAGATTGCCAACCGCGATGCGCGCCAGCTGGCGGCCAGCGATCTCGGCTTTGCGCTTGGACCACGGCTCAATGCGGCAGGGCGGCTGGATGATATGTCAGTCGGGGTGGCGTTACTGATGACCGACGATCTCAGCCAGGCGCGGATGTTAGCCAGCGAACTGGATGCGCTCAACCAGACGCGTAAAGAGATTGAGCAGGGCATGCAGAGCGAAGCGCTGGCACTGTGTCAGGCGCTGGAACGTGAACAGAGCGACCTGCCGCTGGGGCTGGCATTTTATCATCCGGAGTGGCATCAGGGCGTGGTCGGGATTCTGGCCTCGCGGCTGAAAGAGCGCTTTCATCGCCCGGTGATTGCCTTTGCGCCAGCCGGTGACGGCACGCTGAAAGGCTCCGGCCGCTCGATTGCCGGTCTGCATCTGCGTGATGCGCTGGAGCGGCTCGATACGCTGAATCCAGGGCTGATGCTGAAGTTTGGCGGCCATGCAATGGCGGCGGGACTGTCGCTGGAAACCGCACGCTATGAGGAGTTTCGCCAGCGTTTTGCCGAACTGGTCGGCGAATGGCTGGATGGCGAATCGCTGCAGGGCATCATCTGGTCCGATGGCGCGCTGCAGCCGCAGGAATTTTCCCTGCAGACCGCTGAGATGCTGCGTGAAGCGGGCCCCTGGGGCCAGGCGTTCCCGGAGCCAGCGTTCGACGGCAAATTTAAGCTGTTACAGCAGCGGCTGGTCGGCGAGCGGCATCTGAAAGTGATGGTGGAACCGCTGGGCGGCGGCCCGCTGATTGATGGCATCGCCTTCAATGTCGATTCCACACTGTGGCCCGACACCAGCGTACGTCAGGTCGAGCTGGCCTACAAACTGGATATCAATGAATATCGCGGGAACCGTTCGGTGCAGCTGATCATTGATCATCTCTGGCCGATTAACTGACCTCTGGCGGCGGTCGTGCGGCAGCGCGCGGCCGCCCGCCGGGCTCAGGACCGCCTTCTTTTCCTCTGGTGAAACACCACTCGCCACGCGGTTAATCGATCGCCGCGCCACCACCGCATCAGCGCTACAAACTGTCGTCAGTTTCGGGTAAACTTATGCGTTAATTTTCCTGTCCCATCGAACGCAAAAAAGACGCTAAAGCCATGTTTGAAATCAACCCGGTCAAAAACCGTATTCAGGACCTCAGTGAGCGCAGCGACGTTCTTCGGGGGTATCTTTGACTACGATGCCAAGAAAGAACGCCTCGAAGAAGTAAACGCCGAGCTGGAACAGCCAGACGTGTGGAACGAACCGGAACGCGCCCAGGCACTAGGCAAAGAGCGCTCCTCGCTTGAAGCGATTGTTGACACTCTCGATCAGATGACGCAAGGCCTGGAAGATGTCCAGGGTCTGCTGGAGCTGGCAGTCGAAGCGGACGACGAAGAGACGTTCAACGAAGCGGTGGCCGAGCTGGATGGCCTCGAAAGCAAACTGGGCGAACTCGAATTCCGCCGCATGTTCTCCGGTGAGTACGACAGCGCCGACTGCTATATCGATCTGCAGGCGGGCTCCGGCGGTACCGAAGCGCAGGACTGGGCCAGCATGCTGATGCGTATGTATCTGCGTTGGGCTGAAGCCCGCGGCTTCAAAACTGAAATTATTGAAGAGTCTGAAGGCGAAGTGGCGGGTATTAAATCCGTGACCATTCGTGTGTCAGGCGATTACGCCTTTGGCTGGTTGCGTACCGAAACCGGCGTGCATCGCCTGGTGCGTAAGAGCCCGTTCGACTCCGGCGGTCGTCGTCACACCTCCTTCAGCTCAGCCTTTATCTATCCGGAAGTGGATGACGATATTGATATCGACATCAACCCCGCCGATCTGCGCATTGACGTCTATCGCGCCTCCGGTGCCGGCGGTCAGCACGTTAACCGGACGGAATCTGCGGTACGTATTACCCATATTCCGACCGGCACCGTGACCCAGTGCCAGAACGACCGTTCTCAGCACAAGAACAAAGATCAGGCGATGAAGCAGATGAAGGCGAAGCTGTACGAGCTTGAGATGCAAAAGAAAAATGCTGAGAAACAGGCGCTGGAGGACAACAAGTCCGACATCGGCTGGGGCAGCCAGATCCGTTCTTACGTGCTCGACGATTCGCGCATTAAAGATCTGCGTACCGGTGTGGAAACGCGCAACACCCAGGCGGTGCTGGACGGCGATCTGGATCGATTCATTGAAGCTAGTTTAAAAGCAGGGTTATAAGGAACCGACATGTCTGAACAACAACCGCAGAGCGCTGACGCCGCACTTGAGTTAAACAACGAACTGAAAACGCGTCGCGAAAAGCTGAGCGCGCTGCGTGCAAATGGCGTGGCGTTTCCTAACGATTTCCGTCGTGACACCCTCTCGAACCAGCTGCATGAACGCTATGACGAGAAGAGCAACGAAGAACTGGAAGATCTGGGCATTGAAGTCAGCGTTGCCGGACGCATGATGACCCGTCGTATCATGGGTAAAGCGTCATTCGTTACCCTGCAGGACGTTGGCGGACGCATTCAGCTCTATGTCTCGCGTGACGATCTGGCCGAAGGGATCTACAACGAGCAGTTCAAAAAGTGGGACCTCGGCGATATCCTTGGCGCGCGCGGCAAGCTGTTCAAAACCAAAACCGGCGAACTGTCGATTCACTGTTCTGAGCTGCGTCTGCTGACCAAAGCCCTGCGTCCGTTACCGGATAAGTTCCACGGCCTGGCCGATCAGGAAACCCGTTATCGTCAGCGCTACCTCGATCTGATCGCCAACGATGAATCCCGTAACACCTTCAAAATTCGCTCGCAAATCATGGCCGGTATCCGCCAGTTCATGGTCAGCCGCGACTTTATGGAAGTGGAAACTCCGATGATGCAGGTGATCCCAGGCGGCGCATCGGCGCGTCCGTTTATCACCCATCACAATGCGCTGGACATCGATATGTACCTGCGTATTGCCCCGGAACTCTATCTGAAGCGTCTGGTGGTAGGGGGCTTTGATCGGGTGTTCGAGATCAACCGTAACTTCCGTAACGAAGGCATTTCGCCACGTCATAACCCTGAGTTCACCATGATGGAACTCTATATGGCGTATGCGGATTACAAAGATCTGATCGAGCTGACCGAAAGCCTGTTCCGTACGCTGGCACAGGATGTGTTGGGTACCACCGTGGTGCCGTATGGCGAACATCAGTTCGATTTCGGTAAGCCGTTTGAAAAACTGACGATGCGCGAAGCGATCAAGAAATACCGTCCGGAAACCGACCTGGCCGATCTGGAAGACTTTGATAAAGCGGTAGCGATCGCTGAATCGCTGCACATTAAAGTCGAGAAGAGCTGGGGACTGGGCCGTGTGGTCACCGAGATCTTCGAAGAGACGGCAGAAGCGCATCTGATTCAGCCAACCTTCATCACCGAATATCCGGCTGAAGTATCACCGCTGGCGCGTCGTAACGATCAGAATCCAGAGATCACCGATCGCTTTGAGTTCTTCATCGGCGGCCGTGAAATCGGTAACGGCTTCTCCGAGCTGAACGATGCGGAAGATCAGGCTGAGCGTTTCCTGCAGCAGGTGAATGCCAAAGATGCGGGCGATGACGAAGCGATGTTCTACGACGAAGATTACGTCACTGCGCTGGAACACGGTCTGCCGCCTACTGCGGGTCTCGGTATCGGTATCGACCGTATGGTCATGCTGTTTACCAACAGCCACACCATCCGCGACGTGATCCTGTTCCCGGCGCTGCGTCCGGGCAGCAAGTAAGTCACTTTGCGTTAAGCAGAATGCAGAAAGGCCGGAGACTCCGGCCTTTTTTTTCGTCGCTGTCCGGTTCAGACAACGGCGGTCACGACTTCACTACGCCATCCAGCCACTGCTGAAACCGCGCATAAGGTACATACAGCGCCACGTTCTTATACAGAGTTTTGCCGCTGGTATTGTCATTAATACGGTCGCTGTAGCCGATGATTACTCCCGCCAGCGTATCGTCAGAGGCGTTATACACCGCGCCGCCCGACATCCCTTTCACCACTCCAGCATTGGCCGCCACCACCACGCAGTCCGCCTTGTTCCAGCTGTTCGCCAGCGTGGTATTGATCAGGTTCTGGCCGCTGGAACTGACCGGCATCGCCGAAATAAAGCTGTAGCCGTACAGATTGACCCGATCGCCGATATGACTGTTGCGAAAGCTGGGTGGCAGGCTTGCCTCGCTGTTTTTGTGGTAGACCACCGCCAGATCGCATTGCGGATGCCAGGCTTTGACCCGGTAAAGTGAAAATTTCGCCACGTGCGCGGCGGTCAGACTGTATTCCGCCGTCAGCGGAATCGTGGTACCCAGCGTGCCTAAGCCGAGCACGGTAGGAATGCCGGTCACGGTCATATCGACCCGCTTTTCGGCCTCTTTACTGTACTCATAGTGGCCAACCGAGCAGCCGGTTAAAGCAAAAACCATCAAGGCAATGAGCCGTTGCATTCTTTCTCCCCGCGTCAGAATTCGATCACATCACCTGGCGTTTCATAATGGGGTTATCGGCAACGCTAAAATTTTATTTATTGCTGACACATTAAAAAGGGTAACGGGTGACGGGCAAATGACAACCAGAGATTGCCTGCGGCGGTGATTCCTGGATTTTTCCACCGTGCCGGAGATGAGCGTCTGGCGGATTGATGACAGAAATTATTGCTGGTGTGGCAATAATCCTTTGCTGCTATTGGGGTATATGGGCTCCAGCGGCTGTGCTGTAATAGCCAGCGTGACGCAGATCAAATTTTAATAAGCGTCGATTGGGCCACGCGTTCGCGCGGTTCACCTGCATTTTCATGGTATTGGGAGAAATGTTATGCCTGTAGCGTTACTGGCGCTGGCGTTGAGTGCGTTCGCCATCGGCACCACCGAGTTCGTCATTATGGGGCTGCTGCCGGACGTGGCGGCCGATCTTCAGGTGTCGATTCCGTCAGCGGGCTGGTTAATCAGCGGCTATGCGTTGGGCGTGGCGATTGGCGCACCGATTATGGCGCTGCTGACCGCCCGGTTGCCGCGTAAAAAGACGCTGACGCTGCTGATGGTGATCTTCATCGTCGGCAACCTACTGTGCGCGCTGGCGTACAACTATAACCTGCTGATGCTGGCGCGCATTGTAACCGCGCTGTGTCACGGTGCTTTCTTTGGCATTGGTGCGGTGGTCGCAGCCAGTCTGGTAGCACCAGGTCGTCAGGCTTCTGCCGTGGCGCTGATGTTTACCGGTCTCACGCTGGCGAACGTGCTGGGCGTGCCGCTTGGCACCTGGTTTGGTCAGCTGTTTGGCTGGCGTGCCACCTTCTGGGGCGTAGCGGTCATCGGCGTACTGGCCTTCATCGCCCTGATTGTCAGCCTGCCGAATAACAAGCAGGAAAAACCGGTCGACCTGGCGAGTGAAGTGAGCGCGCTGGCCAACGGTAAACTGTGGCTGTCGCTGCTGATGACGGTGTTTTTTGCCGCGGCAATGTTTGCCTTGTTCAGTTATATCGCGCCGCTGCTGTTACAGGTGACCGGCATCAGCGACCGTGGCGTCAGCTGGACGCTGTTCCTGATTGGCGCAGGCCTGACGGTCGGCAATATTCTGGGCGGCAAGATGGCGGACTGGAAAGTCTCCTTCAGCCTGATCCTTAGCTTCTCGCTGATTGCGATCTTCTCCCTGCTGTTTAGCTGGACCAGCCATGCGCTGTGGCTGGCGGAGATCACTCTGTTCCTGTGGGCGATGGCCACCTTTGCTACCGTGCCGGGTCTGCAGATTAATGTGGTACGCCACGGTAAAGAGGCTCCCAATCTGGTGTCGACCCTGAATATTTCAGCGTTCAACGTTGGTAATGCGCTGGGTGCCTGGGTCGGTGGGGCAGTGATTGGTCGGGGCTACGGCCTGACGGCGGTGCCGGTTGCCGCCGCCGCGCTGGCACTGATCGGTCTGCTGGTTTGCCTGATCACCTTCCGCAAATCGGGTGGCGCAACGTCTGCGGTGCGCGCTTAAGCTAAGCGGGCGGCGATGCGCGCCGGGAAGTCAGCCACCTGCTGCTGCAGATGTCTGACAAACGCATCGACCAGCGCCGAGGCGGGGCGGTGATGCGGTCTGACCAGGCTGACGGTAAACGGTACCGAAACGCTGAATCGCCGCATCACCACACCGCTGTCGGCATAATCGAGCGCCGTCAGCGGATTAACGATCGATACCCCGACGCCCGCCCTGACCATCGCACAGACGGAGGCGGCGCTGTGGGTCTCCAGCACCAGACGACGCTCAACATCCTGCTCATGAAACAACGCATCCAGCAGCTGGCGATAACTGTCAGTGCGCGACAGGCTGACATAATTCTCACCGGCAAAATCCTGCGGCGTCAGCACGGCCCGCTGGCTCAGTGGATGCTGAGGCGGCAACACGCAGACTTCATCGCAGGTTAAGAGCGCATGGCGGTCAGTGCCGGCCGGCGCATGCTGAGTTTCGGTTAAGCCGAGGTCATAGCGCTGCGCCGATAACCACTCCTCCAGCAGCGGCGACTCCTGCGGAATCACATTCAGGCTGACATCCGGGTAGCGCTGCAAAAAAGGCTGACACAGCGGCGGCAGCAGCGACTGCGAAAACACCGGCAGACAGGCGACAGAAAGCTCCCCCTGACGAAACTGACGCAGATTATCAGCCGCCTCCATAATGCGATCCAGCCCGTACCAGGAACGCTGAACCTCTTCAAACAGGCGCAGCCCCTGTACCGTAGGCTGCAGACGTCCGCGTACCCGACCAAACAGCTGTAGCCCCAATTGCTGCTCCAGCCGCGCCAGTTCCCGACTGACCGTAGGCTGAGAGGTGTGCAGCAGAGTCGCGGCCTGCGTCAGGTTACCGCTGGTCATCACCGCGTGAAAAATTTCGATGTGTCGCCAGTTAATGTTCGCCATCAGGTGATGCCATATCAGTTTTGCATAGATGCTATTAAAACAGATATTTTTCGCTATGACACGATTCTGGCTTAATGCGGTTATTGCCACAGGAGATCCCTCATGCCCCGTTCCTTACAGACCACCGAAACCGCGCTCAACGTCACGCATCTGCTGCCGCTGGCACGCCGCTATGCCGGGCCTTTCTGGGCCTACGATGCGCAGATCATTCAGGCACGCATCGCCCAGTTACAGGCGTTTGATGTGGTGCGTTTCGCCCAGAAATCCTGTTCAAATATTCATATTCTGCGCCTGATGCGGGCGGCCGGAGTAAAGGTAGACTCGGTATCACTGGGTGAGATTGAACGTGCGCTGGTGGCGGGGTATCAGCCGGGCGGAGATGAGATCGTCTTTACCGCTGATCTGTTTGATCAGCCGACGCTGGAGCGGGTTGCGGCGCTGCAGGTACCGGTTAATGCCGGTTCGGTCGATATGCTGCATCAGCTGGGCGCTGTCTCGCCGGGTCATGCGGTATGGCTGCGGGTTAATCCCGGTTTCGGGCACGGCCACAGTCAGAAAACCAATACCGGCGGCGAAAACAGCAAGCACGGAATCTGGCATGGCGATCTGGCTTTAGCGCTGGCGGCGATCCAGCAGTACGGTCTGCGGCTGGTGGGGATTCATATGCACATCGGTTCCGGGGTCGATTACGCCCATCTGCAACAGGTGTGTGATGCGATGGTCAGTCTGGTGGTGGAGTTTGGTCAGGATCTGACGGCGATCTCAGCGGGTGGCGGCCTGTCGATTCCTTATCGCTACGGTGAAGAGGCGATCGATACCGATCACTATTTTGGCCTGTGGGATGCTGCGCGTCAGCGCATTGCTCTGCATCTGGGCCACGCCGTCAAACTGGAGATTGAGCCGGGCCGTTTTCTGGTGGCCGAATCGGGCGTGCTGGTGTCGCAGGTGCGGGCGGTCAAAGCGATGGGCAGCCGCCACTTTGTGCTGGTCGACGCCGGATTCAACGATTTAATGCGCCCATCAATGTATGGCAGCTATCACCATATCTCGCTGATGGCGGGCGACGGGCGTCAGATTGATGAGCAGCAGACCCTCGACAGCGTGGTGGCGGGGCCGCTGTGTGAGTCGGGCGACGTCTTTACCCAGCTGGAAGGCGGCAAAGTCGATACCCGTGCGATTCCGGCTGCGCAGGTCGGTGATTATCTGGTATTTCATGACACCGGCGCGTATGGCGCATCTATGTCATCGAACTACAACAGCCGTCCACTGATCCCGGAAGTGCTGTTCGAACAGGGGCAGCCGCGCGAGATCCGTCGCGCGCAGACTATCCAGGAATTACTGGCGCTGGAAGGCGGCTAACCGCTTGCTCAGGCGGTACCTGCTGCCGCCTGTGCGTTAAACAGCTCTTTACGCAGCATTACCATCTCCTCCGCCAGATCGCGACACAGCATCGCATTCATTAAGTGATCCTGAGCATGCACCAGGATCAGCGTCACCGGCAGTTTGCCGCTGCCTTCATCCGCGCCAATCAACTGCGTCTGAATCTTGTGCGCCTGTTTTGCTGCGGCATCGGAGGCGGTCAGCGCCGCGTCGGCAGCCGACCAGTCACGCTGGCGCGCAGACTGGATCGCCATCATCGCTGACGATCGTGCTTCACCCGCATTGATCAGCAATTCCATCATGGTTTGTTCGAAATCCATACAATCCTCGCTATTGGTATGCCAAATTGGCTTTTTTAATCATACTGGAATGCCAAAAAACGTTTCCGGGAGCTTTGTCACAGAAAGAATGGTTAAGAATCGTCATTTTGGTATGCCACTAACCGGGAAGATACCGACCACTACTGGAATGCCGATCTTACATCTCTGAGGGTTGACCCATGTCTCTACAGGACCGCCTTATCGATTCCCTGGGCAGCTTTGCCACCCGCTTCAATAGTTATCGCTACATCATGGCGATCAAAGCCTCGTTCATCACCCTGATGCCGGTGATCATCGTTGGCGCTTTCTCAGTGCTGATCTCTAACATGGTGCTGGACAGTAAAAATGGCCTCGCCAGCTTTGCTGCACTGGGATTTTTAGCCGACCTGAAACCGATCACCAGCAGCATTAACTACGCTACGCTCAGCTTCCTCAACATTGGCGCGGTGTTCCTGATTGGCATCGAGCTTGGCCGCATCAACGGCATCAAAACCTTGTTCCCTGGCCTGCTGGCGATCATTTGCTTTGTGTCCGTGACGCCGACCACTTTACAGATGATGGTCGACGGTCAGATGCATCTGGTCACCGACGTGCTGGCTAAACAATTCTCCGATACCAAAAGCCTGTTTCTCGGCATGTTTATCGCCATCCTGTCGGTAGAGATCTATTGCCGGCTCGAGCAGGTTGAGCGGCTGAAAATTAAGATGCCGGACACCGTGCCGCCCAACGTTGCCGCCTCTTTCTCCGCGCTGATCCCGTCAATTATCACCGTGACGCTGGTCGCCACCTTTGGCTTTATTTTCCATCGCGTTACCGGCATGTATCTGTATGACGCGGTCTATCAGGTGGTGCAGCAACCGCTGGAGTCGGTGGTACAGAGCCTGTGGGGAATTCTGATTCTGATGTTCGTCGCCCAGCTATTTTGGGTGATCGGCATTCACGGTAATCAGATGGTGAAACCGATTCGTGAACCGCTGCTGCTGGGGGCGATTATGGTCAATATGACCGCCTTTGAGCAGGGTAAAGAGGCGCCGAATATCATCACCATGCCGTTCTGGGATGTCTATATGAGCATTGGCGGGTCCGGCCTGACTATCGGCCTGCTGACCGCGGTGATGCTGGCGACGCGCCGTAAAGAGATGCGCGAAATCGCCAAGCTCTCGTTCGGTCCCGGCATTTTCAATATCAATGAGCCGGTAATATTTGGCATGCCGATTATGCTCAATCCGATCCTGGCGATCCCGTTCATCATCACGCCGCTGGTAACCGGCTCAATCGGCTATTTCGCCACAGTGATGGGGTTTGCCGGCAAAGCGGTGGTGATGGTGCCGTGGACCACGCCGCCGATCATTAACGCCTGGCTGTCGACTGCGGGATCGATGGGCGCGGTGGTGACCCAGATTATCTGCATTATGGTGTCGGTGCTGATCTACCTGCCGTTTGTCAAAGTGGCAGCCCGTCGCGCCGATGCCGCCGAAGCGAAGAATCAACAACCTGAACTGGCCCGAAACCAATCGGAGGTGTTATGAGTCGCCAGCTTATTCAGATCCCGCAGAATTTTATCCTTGGCGCCGCCGCGTCAGCCTGGCAAACCGAGGGCTGGAGTGGCAAAAAAGCCGGGCAGGATTCGTGGCCGGATGCCTGGTATCAGCAGGATCGGCACGTCTGGCATCAGGGCTATGGTCCGGCCGTGGCGACCGACTTCATTAACCGCTTTGCTGAAGATGTAGCGCTGATGAAGGCCAGCGGGCTGACCCACTACCGCACCTCAATCAACTGGTCGCGCTTTCTCACCGATTATGAAAGCGCCACGGTGGATGAGGAGTACGCGGCTTACTATGACCGGCTGATTGATGAAATGCAGCGCCAGGGCATTGAACTGATGCTCTGTCTGGAGCATTACGAGCTGCCCGCTACGCTGCTGGAGCAGTATGGCGGCTGGCAGTCAAAGCACGTGGTTGAACTGTTTATCCGTTACGTCGAGCAGGTATTTAAACGCTATGCCGGCCGGGTAACGCGCTGGTTTGTGTTTAATGAGCCGATTGTGGTGCAGACCCGGGTCTATCTCGACGCGCTGCGCTGGCCGTACGAGCAGAACACCCATAAATGGATGCAGTGGAACCACCACAAAAATCTCGCCACCGCGCGGGTGGTGCAGCTGTTTCGCCAGCAAGGCTATGCCGGTCGTATCGGGACCATCCTCAACCCGGAGGTGACCTATCCACGCTCGTCGGCCGCGCATGACCAGAAGGCGGCGCAGATCTACGACCTGTTCTATAACCGGGTGTTTCTCGATCCGGCTATCAAAGGCGAGTACCCGGCGGAGCTGCTGGCGCTGCTGGATAAACATCAGATTGAGTGGCAGGCCACAGCGGAGGAGCTGGCGATCATCGCCGCCAATACCGTCGATGAGGTCGGGCTTAACCTTTACTATCCGCACCGCGTGAAGGCGCCGTCCCGTGCCTGGCATCCCGATACGCCGTTCCATCCTGCCTGCTATTACGAGCACTTTGAATTGCCGGGCCGGCGGATGAACCGTTCACGCGGCTGGGAAATTCAGCCGGAAATCATCTGGGATATGGCGCAGCGGATGCGTGATGAGTACGGCAACATCCCGTGGTTTGTCGCCGAGAGCGGAATGGGCGTCGAAAACGAAGCGCAATTTAAAAACGCTGAGGGGGAAATTCAGGACGACTACCGCATTCACTTTATCAGCGAGCACCTGCATCAGGCGGTCCGTGCGCATCAGGCGGGCATCAACTGTCAGGGCTATATGCTGTGGGCCTTCACCGACAACGTCTCGCCGATGAACGCCTTCAAAAACCGCTATGGCCTGATCGAAATCGACTTAGATAACCAGCGTCAGCGTCGCATGAAAAAATCCGCCCACTGGTTCCGGGCGCTGCGCGACAGTCAGCAATTTACCCTGTGGCTTGATGATGAGCCGAAATAACAAGAGGAAGCGAGGATGAAACGTATTGTGCTGGCCTGTGCCGCAGGCATGTCGACCTCAATGGTGGTAACGCGGATGGAAAAAGAGGCCGCCGCGCGTGGATTAGCCTTCCACATCTACGCCATTCCCGAGCAGAACCTGCAAGAGGAGCTGCAAAATTACGGCCACGAGGTGGTGGCGGTGCTGCTGGGGCCGCAGGTGCGCTTTAAGCTGGAAGCGAACAAAAAACTGACCGACAGCTATCAGTTGCCGATTGCGGTAATCGATTCTGTTGCCTATGGCACCCTGAATGGCGCAAAGGTACTCGATCAGGCGCTGGCTTTGATACACTGAGTCTCAGTTTGCGGGTCACTTCTCTGGCTCGCGGGCATTGTCGCGCAGGGAACGGCGGCAATGCCGTTAGCGCAATGATTGCAAAGGGTGACAGCGTGGACAAAGCCGAAGCGCCACAAGAAAAAAAACAGTATCAGGAAATTGGTCAGCATCTGCGCCAGCAAATCTGCGACGGACACTATCCGGTGGGATCGCGCCTGCCGCCTGAACGCCAGCTGGCTGAAACCTGGGGCGTCAGCCGGACCATCGTCCGCGAAGCGCTATTAATGCTGGAGCTGGAAGGAACGGTGGATATTCGCCAGAGTTCCGGCGTCTACGTGATGCGCATTCCCTCCGCCAGCGATGATGAAGAAGAGGCCTTTTTCCGCAGCGATGTCGGTCCGTTTGAAATGCTGCAGGCGCGCCAGTTGCTGGAAAGCAACATCGCCGCGTTTGCCGCTAAAATGGCCACCAAAGCGGATATTGAAAATCTGCGCCGCACGCTGGAGCAGGAGCAGCGCGCCATCGCCGCCAACGACAGCAGTCAGGATAACGACAAGTTATTTCATCTGCTGCTGGCGGGAGCCAGTCAGAATCAGATGCTGCTCGACACCGTCACCAGTATCTGGCGTCATCACGACAGCAGTCCGCTGTGGCAGCAACTGCGCCCCCAGTTTGAAACCCGCGCCTACCGCCTGAAATGGCTGGGCGATCACCAGACCATTCTGGCCGCTCTGCGTCGTCGCGATGTGATGGGCGCATGGCAGGCCACCTGGCAGCATCTTGAGAATGTGAAGAATACGCTGCTTGAGCTGTCCGATGCGGATGCGCCTGACTTCGACGGTTACCTGTTTGATTCAGTGCCGATCTTCCAGGGGAAACTGATGTAATGGAGATTGTGCCGCTCAGCGCCGTGCCCCATTTTGCCGATCAGATTACCGAATGGCAGTGGCGCGCTTTCGGCGAACCCAACAGCCGTGACTTCTTCGCCAGCATCGTCGCCAGCAGCCTGAGCGGCGCCGATTTCCCGGTCACTTTTGTCGCCGTTGAGGCAGGCAAGGCGATCGGCACGGCAGGTTTCTGGCGATGCGATCTGATCAGCCGTCAGGATCTGTTCCCGTGGCTGGCCGCACTGTATGTCGATGCGCCCGCGCGCGGCAAAGGCGTCAGCGACGCGTTGCAGCAGCGGGTGATTGCACACGCCCAGGATCAGGGGTATTCGCGGTTGTGGTTATGGTCGACCTTCAGCGGCTACTATGACCGTTTTGGCTGGCAGCCGCAGGGCGAGGCGCTGGAGTATCCCGATAAGCGCGTGCAGCTCTATTATCGGGATATATAAGGTGTGCCAGCCGCACTCGTGGCGGCCGGCAGCGGAGGACTCAGGGTGCCGGATAGGTATAACGGCGGTGGATCGCCTCAATGCCTTCCAGAATCTCTGCATTTAACGTCAGATTGAAGCTGTCGATATTGGTCTGCAGCTGCTCAAGCGTGGTCGCACCGAGCAGGGTGCTGGCAACAAACGGCTGCTGACGCACATAAGCCAATGCCATCTGTGACGGATCAATCTGGTGCTGGCGGGCTAACGCCACATACTCGGCAATCGCCTGCTGCGACTGCTCGCCGCTGTAGCGGGTAAAGCGACTGAACAGGGTATTACGGGCACCGGCAGGCTGCGCGCCATTCAGATACTTACCGCTCAGAGTACCGAACGCCAGGCTGGAGTAAGCCAGCAACTCAACCCCTTCATGCTGGCTGATTTCGGCCAGGCCCACTTCAAAGCTGCGGTTCAGCAGGCTGTAGGGGTTCTGGATGCTGATGATGCGCGGCAGTTCATGCTTCTCCGCCAGTTGCAGATAGCGCATTACGCCCCATGCGGTTTCATTCGACACCCCGATATAGCGAATCTTACCGGCGCGAACCTGCTCGGTCAGCGCTTCCAGCGTCTCCAGCAGCGTCACCTGGGCGGTGGTTTCACTGTACTGATAGCCCAGCTTGCCAAAATAGTTGGTCTGACGCTGCGGCCAGTGCAGCTGATAAAGATCGAGATAGTCGGTATTCAGGCGTTTCAGGCTGGCATCCAGCGCTTCACGGATGTTCTTGCGATCCAGCGCCATGTTAGGGCGAATCGACGCATCATTACCGCGCGACGGGCCCGACACTTTGCTGGCCAGAATGATTTTGTCACGGCTGCCGCGCTGCTTCAGCCAGCTGCCAATGTACTGTTCGGTCAGACCCTGGGTTTCCGGACGCGGTGGTACCGGATACATTTCGGCGGTATCAATAAAATTAATGCCGGAACGAATAGCCAAATCCAGTTGGGCATGGGCGTCGGCTTCACTGTTCTGCTCGCCAAACGTCATGGTGCCCAACCCCAGCTGACTCACTTCCAGCGTGCTATGGGGAATACGATGATAGTGCATTGCCAGCTTCCTTTTCTTTATGGAATGGAATGTTGTGTCCTCAGGGACTATAGCGCGAGCAATGGCGGGGAAGGAAGGGGGAAAAGTCGGGGAAATCGCCTGCCAGCGGGGAATCTGTGGCAGGCGAGACAATTTCGCACTTAGCGTTCAATGATGGTCGAGACCTCATCGCCGTTAATCTGTACTGCGTGACCCGACTGATCGGTGTACTGCACCAGCCCGGTCTCTTTATCAATGGTCGGCTTACCTTCGGTCATAATCATCCGGCCATCTTTCGTTGCCATTACATAATCAGAACTGCATCCGCTTAACATCGCTGCGGTTAGTGCCACAATGGCGATACCTGCCCATCCTTTCATCACGCCTCATCTCCACACATCATCGACTGCAAAAAGTGTAGTAATAAATCGTTTTGCCGGCCGGGTTAATCGTAGGAATCTGAAAATTTGCGGGCGAGCACGCTCGCCCTTGACTTTTCTATGCGGTTTTTTTCTTACTGCGCATCAGGTTAAGGCATTCAACCGCCATTGAGAAGAACATCGCGAAATAAATGTAACCTTTTGGTACATGAACCGCGAAACTCTCCAGAATCAGGGTGAAACCGACCAGAATCAGGAAGGCTAATGCCAGCATTTTGACCGACGGATGGCGCTCAACGAACTCACCAATGCTACGGGCTGCGAACATCATCATCAGCACCGCGATCACTACCGCAGCCATCATGATAAACAGATGATCGGAGAGGCCGATGGCGGTAATCACCGAATCGAGGCTGAAAATAATATCCAGCAGCATGATCTGCACGATTGCACCAAGGAACGAATGGACGTTAGATTTTTGTTCCGCTTCGTTACCTTCAATGGTTTCGTGGATCTCCATGCTCGATTTCCACAGCAGGAACAGACCCCCAGACAGCAGGATCAGATCGCGGGCAGAGAACGCATGGTCCATCAGGGTAAACAGCGGATTCGTCAGTCGGGCGACCCAGGCAATAGAGGCCAGCAGGGCCAGACGCATTAACATTGCGCCTAACAAACCGATACGGCGCGCGCTGGCTTGTTGATGCTTTGGCAGTTTAGCGACCACTAACGACAGGAAAATAATGTTATCAATACCCAGCACCACCTCAAGGATGGTCAGGGTTCCCAGTGCCAGCCAGGCATTGGGATCGGCAATCCACTCAAACATACCTACATTCAATCCTAAACGAAAATTAAACGGGGATTATACGCACTGAATTTGCTTCTCTCCCACAAAATTGCGCCACGTCAGATCAGAATGTCATTGTTAAAGCAGGAAGTGGCGCGCCAGCAGCGGTCCGGTAAAACTCTTTTTCAGGTAGAAACCGCGCGGTAAGGTTAGGATCGGTTGGCCGCGATCGCCAATTCCTTCGGTCAGGGCTTTACTGTTGGCCGCTTTGGGACGGATTTGTAGCCAGGCACCGTGCCGTGCCGTGATCTGCTCAACCCGACCCAGCACGATCATGTCCATCAGCTCTTCCCAGTCCTGCCGCAGCATCTCATCTTCCTCCGCGTCGGGGCTCCAGAGTAGCGGCGCGCCGACCCGGCGCTGGCGCAGCGGAATGTCCCGCTGACCCTCGACCGGGATCCACAACACCCGCGCCAGTTTGTGTCGCACGTGGCTGGTCTGCCAGGTAACACCACTGTTACCGGTGAGCGGCGCGACGCAGACAAAGGTGGTTTCCAGCGGTTTGCCACTGGCATCAATCGGGATGGTTTTCAGCTCAATGCCGAGATGGGCGAAATCCTGTTCGGCTTTGCTACCGGCGCTGGCCCCGAGATGCCATTCCAGCAGCATACCCACCCAGCCTTTATCGCGTTTAAGATCGGCAGGCATCGTCAGACCTGCCCGTTCGGCCAACGTTTCCAGCGTTAACCCGGCTAAATCCTCTGCCCGGGCTAACAGGGTGGCTTCATCTTCAGGCGGTGCTGGCAGGTAGTTCATAGTGAAGACTCGCATTGCTCAAAAAATATACAGTATGTTGCACAGTGGGTTTACCCGAAATATTCACCGTGCTGAGTGGGGATAATAACATGATAGATCGTGCTTTTTTTACCGATTGGCCCTGGCAATATTATCGGACGCTTCAGGTTATCCCAACTTACTCGCAACAATGAACAGGATCTCATACCGGGTTATCCACAGAAAAATGGGATAACCGGCCTGACTGTGCGGTACTGGTTCCATTTACAGCCTTGACTTTCCCACTTTTGACCATAATTTGCCCGCTCTGGCCTAAGGCTGAACGATTCGTTGTGGATAACATGCTGGCTGGTTAAAATTCGCCCAACTGTAAAGAGTGGACAGTTTAATCGGCCATTTAACCTGAGCGTATTTTGTTAATTCATCTATTTTTGTTTTTATAATCATAGTGATAGTTAATTATCGCTTTTTGACGATGCAGACGCGCCTGACAGGGTTATTCAGTTAACTCCCGCGTTCTGCACAAAGCTATCCACAGAAAAGGTGAATAAGATCGGCTTTTCTGACCCCGATTGTTTATAACTAATGGCTTCTCTGTGAGTTATCCCGAAGTTTTACGCTTAACACCCCGTGAATCCAGTGGTTTACCGCCTGTAAGGAGTGTGAAACAATCAGGCTATTCAAATTTAGCTTTGAGGTAGTCCGGTGATCGATGATGATGGCTACCGCCCGAATGTTGGTATCGTAATTTGTAACAGGCAAGGACAAGTGTTATGGGCCAGGCGCTTTGGACAGCACTCCTGGCAATTTCCTCAGGGAGGCATCAATCCCGGTGAAACCGCTGAACAGGCGATGTATCGCGAACTGTTCGAGGAAGTGGGGTTACACCGTAAAGATGTTCGAATACTTGCATCTACCCGTAACTGGTTGCGCTACAAGTTGCCAAAACGTTTGGTGCGTTGGGACACAAAGCCGGTATGTATCGGCCAGAAACAAAAGTGGTTTCTTCTGCAGTTAATGTCTAATGACGCGGATATCAATGTGCAGCACAGCAGCACGCCTGAGTTCGACGGCTGGCGCTGGGTGAGCTTCTGGTATCCGGTGCGTCAGGTTGTCTCCTTCAAGCGCGACGTCTATCGTCGGGTAATGAAGGAATTCGCTGGCGTGGTGATGTCTATGCAGGAGAGTGCGGGGCAGCGAAACAATCCTGCCCATCGACGTAAGAGAGGATAGGCCACGCCCTTTATGCTCACTCAGTTGCGCGAAATTGTAGAAAAAGTGGCGAGTGCGCCGCGTCTGAATGAAGCACTCGACATTCTGGTCAATGAGATCTGTCTGGCGATGGAAACGGAAGTCTGTTCCGTTTACCTCGCCGATCACGATCGTCGCTGCTATTACCTGATGGCGACGCGCGGGCTGAAAAAGCCGCGTGGTCGCACCGTAACGCTGGCGTTTGACGAAGGCATTGTCGGGTTAGTCGGCCGTCTGGCCGAACCGATCAACCTTGCCGACGCGCAGAGTCACCCCAGCTTTAAATATATCCCCGCAGTTAAAGAGGAGCGCTATCGCTCCTTCCTCGGCGTGCCTGTTATCAGCCGTCGCCAGTTGCTTGGCGTGCTGGTGGTCCAGCAGCGTGAACATCGCCAGTTCGATGAGAGTGAAGAATCGTTTCTGGTGACGCTGGCCACACAGATGGCGGCGCTGCTGTCGCAATCGCAGATGGGCCAGCTGTTTGGCCAGTTCCGCCAGACCCGGGTGCGCGCGATTGCGGCAGCACCCGGTGTGGCGGTGGCACCGGGCTGGGTCGATGAGACGCAGCCGCTGCTCGACCAGGTTTCCGCCGCGTCAACGCTGGATGTTCAGCGTGAACGTGAACGCCTGTCGCTCGCCATGAGCGAAGCTGCCAGTGAGTTCCGCCGCTTCAGCAAACGGTTTAGCGCCAGCGTGCAGAAAGAGAGCGCGGCGATCTTCGACCTTTACTCGCACCTGTTAACCGATGCCCGGCTGAAGAAAGATCTGTTCGATGAGATCGAACGTGGATCGGTGGCAGAGTGGGCGGTTAAACAGGTAATCGAGAAGTTTGCCGAACAGTTCGCCCGGCTGACCGACAGCTATCTGCGCGAACGCGCAGGCGATCTGCGGGTGTTGGGTCAGCGGCTGTTATTTCACCTCGATGATTCGCTGGTGGGCACCAATGCCTGGCCGGAGCGCTTCGTGCTGGTGGCCGATGAGCTGACCGCCACCTCTCTGGCCGAGCTGCCGCACGAACGGCTGGCCGGGGTGGTGGTACGCGATGGTGCCGCCAACTCCCACGCGGCGATCCTGACGCGCGCTATGGGTATCCCGACGGTGATGGGTGCGGATATTCTGCCGCATCAGCTGAATAAACGGCTGCTGATCGTCGATGGTTACCGTGGCGAGCTGTTAATCGATCCCGAACCGGTGCTGGTGCAGGAGTACCAGCGTCTGATCAGCGAAGAAAATGCGCTGAGCAAGATGGCGGAAGGAGTAGTCGATCAACCGGGTGAGCTGAAAAGCGGCGAGCGCGTACAGGTGATGCTCAATGCCGGTTTAAGTCCGGAACATGAGCAGGCGCTGGGCAGCTGGGTTGACGGCATCGGTCTCTACCGCACTGAAATTCCCTTCATGCTGCAAAATGGCTTTCCGTCAGAAGAGGAGCAGGTGGCGCAGTATCAGGGCATGCTGCAGCTGTTTCACAACAAGCCCGTCACGCTGCGCACCCTCGATGTCGGGGCAGATAAACAGCTGCCGTACATGCCGATCAGCGAAGAGAATCCCTGCCTGGGCTGGCGCGGTATCCGCCTGACGCTTGACCAGCCGGAGATTTTTCTGGTGCAGGTCCGGGCGATGCTGCGGGCGAATGCAGCATCCGGCAACCTCAGTATTCTGCTGCCGATGATCAGTCATATTGATGAAATCGACGAAGCGAAACGGCTGATCGATCGCGCCGGTCGTGAAGTGGAAGAGATGCTGGGCTATGCAATTCCCGCGCCGCGCATAGGCATCATGATCGAAGTGCCGTCGATGCTGTTTATGATCCCGCATCTGGCGTCGCGCGTAGACTTTGTTTCAGTCGGCACCAACGATTTGACCCAGTATCTGCTGGCGGTGGACCGCAATAACACCCGCGTGGCCAATCTTTACGACTCGCTGCACCCGGCAATGCTGCGCGCACTGCATGCCATTGCGCATGAAGCCCGTCTGGCCAATCTGGAACTCTGCCTGTGTGGTGAAATGGCGGGCGATCCGATGTGCGTCGCGCTGCTGGTGGGCATGGGTTATCACCACCTCAGCATGAACGGTAAAAACGTTCCGCGGGTAAAATACCTGCTGCGCCATCTGGATCATGAAGAAGCGCAAAAGTTGAGTGAGCAGGGAATGAATGCGCATACCGCCACTGAGGTTCGTCATCTGGTTTCGACCTTTATGGAGCGTCGTGGACTGGGCGGGCTGATTCGGGGAGGCCGCTAAGCGCCACTTCAGGCTATTTTATTTGCCATTCTGGTCCTGGGCAGTGCTCACAATCCTCACGTACCAGGTGTACGCTCCGGTTGTTGCGCGCTGTACATGACCAGACTGGCTGCAACAATGTACGCCTGAAGGGTCAGGCTATTTTATTTGCCATTCTGATCCTGGGCAGTGCTCACAATCCTCACGTACCAGGTGTACGCTCCGGTTGTTGCGCGCTGTACATGACCAGACTGGCTGCAACAATGTACGCCTGAAGGGTCAGACTATTTTATTTGCCATTCTGGCCCCGGGCAGTGCTCACAATCCTCACGTACCAGGTGTACGCTCCGGTTGTTGCGCGCTGTACATGACCAGACTGGCTGCAACAATGTACGCCTGAAGGGTCAGACTATTTTATTTGCCATTCTGGCCCCGGGCAGTGCTCACAATCCTCACGTACCAGGTGTACGCTCCGGTTGTTGCGCGCTGTACATGACCAGACTGGCTGCAACAATGTACGCCTGAAGGGTCAGACTATTTTATTTGCCATTCTGGCCCCGGGCAGTGCTCACAATCCTCACGTACCAGGTGTACGCTCCGGTTGTTGCGCGCTGTCCGTGACCAGACTGGCTGCAACAATATACGCCTGAAGGGTCAGACTCTGGGCGTTATCCGCGTTTACATTTGCGGGACAATTCACAAAACCGGCTGTGCTATGATGCGCAGCCTTAATTTATGTGCCTGACAACGCCCCTTTTTAGGGTTGAAAAATAGACGGTGAATGATGAATAACGGCTATATTGCATTTCCGCAGTTCGATCCGGTGATCTTCTCGATCGGACCGGTTTCGCTGCACTGGTACGGTCTGATGTATCTGGTAGGCTTCGTTTTCGCCATGTGGCTGGCGGTGCGCCGTGCCAATCAGCCCGGCAGCGGCTGGAAAAAAGAGGAAGTGGAAAACCTGCTGTATGCCGGTTTCCTCGGCGTGTTTCTGGGCGGGCGTATCGGTTACGTGCTGTTCTACAATTTACCGCTGTTCCTCGAAAACCCGCTCTATCTGTTCAAAGTCTGGGATGGCGGCATGTCATTCCACGGTGGCCTGATCGGGGTGATTGTGGTGATGCTGGTGTTCGCTCGCCGTACCAAACGTAACTTCTTCCAGGTGGCTGATTTCATCGCGCCACTGATCCCGTTTGGTCTGGGTGCGGGCCGTCTCGGCAACTTCATTAACGGCGAGCTGTGGGGCCGTGTCGATCCGGGCTTCCCGTTTGCCATGCTGTTCCCGGGATCACGCAGCGAAGATGTGGCGCTGGCTGCCACTAACCCACAGTATCAGGCGCTGCTCAATACCTACGGCGTCCTGCCGCGTCATCCTTCGCAGCTTTATGAACTGATCCTGGAAGGGGTGGTGCTGTTCATCATCCTTAACCTGTTTATCCGTAAGCCGCGTCCGATGGGCAGCGTCTCTGGCCTGTTCCTGATCGGTTACGGTGCATTCCGTATCATCGTCGAGTTCTTCCGCCAGCCGGACGCCCAGCTTGGCCTGTTTGAAGGCGGGATCAGTATGGGACAGATTCTCTCCGTTCCGATGATTATCGCCGGTATTGCCATGATGATTTGGGCCTATCGTCGTCGTCCACAGCCACAATTTCGCGAGGAAAAATGAAACAGTATCTGGACCTGATGCAACATGTGCTGAATGAAGGCACGCCAAAAGCTGACCGCACCGGTACCGGCACGCTTTCAATTTTTGGTCACCAGATGCGTTTCAATCTGCAGGAGGGTTTCCCTCTGGTCACCACTAAAAAATGCCACATCCGTTCAATCATTCATGAACTGCTGTGGTTCCTGAAAGGTGATACCAACATCGGTTACCTGAAGGAAAATAACGTCTCAATCTGGGATGAGTGGGCTGATGAAAGGGGCGATCTTGGCCCGGTTTATGGCAAACAGTGGCGCAGCTGGGGCACGGCCAGCGGCGAGCAGATCGACCAGATCAGCAAGGTGATCGCGCAGCTGAAAAGCGACCCCGACTCACGCCGGATTATCGTTTCAGCCTGGAACGTCGGTGAACTGGATCAGATGGCGCTGGCACCGTGCCACGCGTTCTTCCAGTTCTATGTGGCTGACGGCAAACTCTCCTGTCAGCTTTACCAGCGCTCCTGCGATATCTTCCTCGGCCTGCCGTTTAATATTGCCAGCTACGCGCTGCTGGTACATATGGTGGCGCAGCAGTGCGACCTGCAGGTCGGTGACTTTGTCTGGACCGGTGGCGATACCCATCTCTACAGTAATCATCTGGAGCAGGCACGCCTGCAGCTGACCCGCGAGCCGCGTCCGCTGCCGAAGCTGGTGATCAAGCGCAAGCCAGCCTCGCTGTTTGACTACCAGTTTGATGACTTCGAAATTGAAGGTTACGATCCGCATCCGGCGATCAAAGCGCCTGTCGCAATCTGATACCTGCTGTGAAAAAGCCCCGGTGCTGCCCTGCACGCCGGGGCTTTTTTTTTACCTGTCTGCGGCAAAATATGCGGCATGGCTCGCAGCGTCATGCCACCAGATGTCCGATGATCGTCCTCTCTGTGACCCTTTTTCCAGCCGCATAACAACCCGCTTGTCCCCGCTTTCTCCACCCGGCACGCTAGCCCGATGAAAACACACTTGTTACGCGGCTTTACCCTGCCGGAACTGCTGGTGGTGATGGTGATTGCCGGAATACTGAGCCTTGGCGCACTTCACGGCTGGCAGCGCTGGCAGCAACGGCAGCAGCTACGCGACACTGCCCAGCAACTGCAGGGGTTTCTGTTGCGGCTTCGTGCGCAGGCTTACCGGCAAAATCGCGACCTGGTCCTGTGGTCGCGTCCGGGAAAGCCCTGGTGTATTGGCGGCGGCAGTCTGCCGGTCGGGGCGTGTCAGTCAGGAAAGCGTCTGCATTTCATTGCACCCCATGCTGGGGTGATGTTAAACGGGCTACGCGGTGAGCCGGGCTTTTACGGCCGTCGCAACGTCGCCCGGGCAGGCAGCATTGAGCTAAGGAATGAGGCAGGAGAGCTGCGGCTGATTATTTCCACCCGGGCCCGGATCCGCTTTTGTTTTACCGACGCCGGAGCGTGCCGTTGAAAACCGCCGGGTTCAGCCTGCTGGAAATGCTGATGGCGATGGCGATCGGCGCCGTCCTGATGGTCAGTGCCGGACGTTTTTTACCGCTGCTGCTCGGCGAGAATGTCGGGTTGCTGCAGCGGGCGCAGCTGCGCCAGGAGCTGCAGCAGATTATCGCCACGCTGGAAAAGGCGGTGCGACGCGCAGGCTATTGTCACGGTGAGTGCGGCAACAGCGCGCTCACCCTCAGTGAAAACTGCCTGCTGCTGCGCTGGGATGAAAACAGCAACGGTCAGTGGGACGGCGTTAACCAGGCGGCTAGCGATTACTATGGTTATCGCCTGCGGTTGCAGCAACTGGAGATGCAGCGCGGGGTTAATGACTGTCGCGCGGGTGGCTGGGAACGGCTCTCCGATCCGGCTTTCCTGACGCTGGAGCAGTTCAGTGTGACCCGCCAGCAGAGGCAGATCCATTTGCGGCTGCAGGGACGTGCCGGGCGCTGGCTGGAAACGGTAGAGAGCTGGGTGGAGGCTGAAAATCTGTGAGGCAGCACGGCAGCAGTACGCTGGGTATGGTGTTGATGCTGTTAGTCATCGGCAGCCTCACGCTGCACGCCAGCCGAAAAATGTTAGAGCAGGGGATGCTGCTACTGGCTGATGAGCAGCAGTTTATTCAGGATTTCTGGCGGGCGCAGTCAGCGCTGCAATGGGGCCTCTCCCTTAGCTGGTCTGCGGGCGAAACGGTCGGTTGTCAGCATGATGAACGCCAGGGATGGCGCAGTTGCTTACAGCGAGGTGAAGATGGAGAAGGTCTGCTTAAAGGTGAAGCCAGTGGCAGCGGAACGGCGGTGTGGCAGTGGGTCTCGCTCCATCAGAGTCGTATTCAGCCGCTACCGCATGGCTGGATCGACTACTGCCCGCGAGCCAGAACGGACGACTGTCTGTGAGGCGGCGGGATTCAGCCTGCCGGAAGCGTTATTTGCTCTGCTGTTAATGGCATTAAGCAGCAGCGCGCTGCTGCAGTATCATCGCGCGCTCACGTTCGGGTTCAGCCAGCAGTGGAATCAGCGAGAGGCGTGGCGGGTGGCGGAACAACGGCTGATTGGGCATGAGAGTGCTGGCTGGCGCACCACCCTGCAAATCCAGAACGGCCCGGCGGGCTGCCGGCTGGAACGCGCCGACGTGCTGGGACCGCAGCAGCGCAGCGCCAGCCTGACGCGATTACGCTGTTAAACCGCCCGAATGACGCCCTTTTGATGGGCTTCAACCGCGATACGCGGTAGAGTTACCGGGCCGCAATACCGCAGTTATGTTATGAGTCGCCACAGGAGTTTTCATGTTTCACGTTTATCACTCTAATCAGCTTGATGTGCTGAAGATTCTGGCGGCTGCGGTGATTAAACATGATCCTCTGGATGATCCTTTCGCCTCTGAAATGGTGCTGGTGCAAAGTCCGGGTATGGCGCAGTGGCTGCAAATGGAGCTGGCGCAGACCTTTGGTATCGCGGCCAACATCGAATTCCCGTTGCCGGCCAGTTTCATCTGGGAGATGTTTGTCCGGGTGCTGCCCGATATTCCGGTCGAGAGTGCGTTCAGCAAAGCCAGCATGAGCTGGAAGCTGATGCATCGTTTGCCGGTGATGCTGGAACACGAGGAGTTTATCTCGCTGCGCCACTATCTGCACGACGATGGCGATAAGCGAAAACTGTTCCAGCTGAGCTCACGAGTGGCGGATCTGTTTGACCAGTATCTGGTCTATCGCGCCGACTGGCTCAACAGCTGGGAGCGCGGTGAAACCATTGACGGGCTGGGTGAGGCGCAGCGCTGGCAGGCGGCGCTGTGGCGCGATCTGGTCAGTTATACCGAAACGCTGCGTCAGCCAAAATGGCACCGTGCCAATCTCTATGCGCGATTTATCCAGACGCTGGAGCAGGCGCAACACACGCCGGAAAATCTGCCGAAACGGGTATTCATCTGCGGCATCTCCGCGCTGCCGCCGGTCTATTTACAGGCGTTGCAGGCGCTGGGACGCCACATAGATATTCATTTGCTGTTTACCAATCCCTGCCGCGATTACTGGGGCGATATTCAGGATTATGCCTTTCTGGCTAAGCTGCAAAGCCGCCAGCGTCGGCGTCATGGTGCGGATGAGCAGCGCGGATTATTCCGCGATGTGGAGCAGGCGCCCGCGTTATTCAATGATGCTGGTGAACAACAGCTGACCAATCCACTGCTCGCCTCATGGGGCAAGCTGGGACGCGATAATCTGTTTCTGCTCAGCCAGATGGAGGCCAATGACGACATTGACGCCTTTGTTGAGGTGGAAGAAGACAACCTGCTGCACTGCCTGCAGTCCGATCTGCTTAATCTGCAGGACAACGCCGTGATCGGGCTCGACGCCGCGCAACTGGCGCACAGCGATCAGAAACGCTGGCTCGATCCGCAGGATCGTTCGGTGGCGGTGCAGGTATGCCACAGTGCTCAGCGTGAAGTCGAAGTATTACAGGATCATCTGTTAGCGCTGATGGAGGCTGACCCGACGCTGAAAGCGCGTGACATTATTGTCATGGTGGCCGATATCGACGCCTATGCGCCGTTTATTCAGGCGGTTTTCGCCAATGCCTCCGCAGACCGTTATTTACCCTTCGCCATTTCAGACCGCCGCGCCAGTCAGGCGCATCCGGCCATTGTGGCATTCCTGCATTTGCTGGCGCTGCCGGACAGTCGGTTTGTCTCCGAGGATGTGCTGGCGCTGCTGGATGTGCCGGCGCTGGCCAGCCATTTCGCCATTGATGAAAGCGGGCTGCGTCTGTTGCGGCGCTGGGTCAGTGAATCGGGCGTACGCTGGGGGCTGGATGACGCCAGCGTAGAAGCTTTATCATTACCGATAACCGGCCAGCATACCTGGCGTTTTGGTCTGCAACGCATGCTGCTGGGCTACGCGATGGAGAGCCACAACGGGGACTGGGAAGGGATTCTGCCGTACGATGAATCAAGCGGCCTGGTGGGTGAACTGGCTGGCCATCTGGCGGAGCTGTTGTCCCGGCTTAACCACTGGCGGCAACTGCTGGCCGAGCCGCGGCCACTGCAGGCGTGGCTGCCGTTGTGCCGGGAATTGCTGAACGCATTTTTCAGCCCCGATGCCGAAACCGAAGCGGCGCTGCTGCTAGTGGAAGAGCAGTGGCAGACACTGATTGAATATGGCATGGACGCCAGGTTTGAAGAGGCGATTCCGATCACGCTGCTGCGTGACGATCTTCGCAGCCGGCTGGATCAGCAGCGTATCAGCCAGCGATTCCTGGCCGGGCAGATCAACTTCTGTACCCTGATGCCGATGCGTTCGATCCCGTTCAAAGTGGTCTGTTTACTGGGCATGAATGATGGCGTCTATCCGCGCACTTTAGCGCCGTTAGGTTTCGATCTGATGCAGCAGCAATCACGTAAAGGCGATCGCAGCCGCCGTGATGATGATCGCTATCTGTTTCTTGAGGCGCTGATTTCTGCACAACAGCAGCTCTACATCAGCTATATCGGCCGGGCAATTCAGGATAATACGGAACGCTACCCGTCGGTGCTGGTCACAGAACTGCTGGATTATATCGGGCAGAGTTTTTATCTGGACGGCGATGAAGAGCGCGATCTGGATGAGAGCGCTGCGCGGGTACGGGACCATCTGCAACATCTGCACAGCCGGATGCCGTTTGCTGCCGAGAATTTCCAGCCTGCCGCCAGGCTGCAGAGCTTTGCCCGCGAATGGTTACCTGCCGCACAGGGCGCAGGCCAACCGCAACCCGATTTTGTTCAGCCGCTGGAAGCGCCGTCGATTGAGGCGTTGACGCTGGAGGCGTTTCTGCGCTTCTGGCGCCATCCGGTGCGGGCGTGGTTTCATCAGCGGCTCGGGGTAAATTTCTGGCTGGAAGAGAACGAACTGCCCGACAGCGAACCGTTCGCTCTCGACAATCTGGAGCGTTATCAGATTAACGCGCAGTTGCTGAATGCGCTGGTGGAAGGGGAGGATACCCAGCGGCTCTATGCGCATCACCGTGCGGCGGGTAATCTGCCTTACGGCGCATTTGGCGAACTGTTCTGGCAGGCGCAGCGTGATGAGATGCAGGAAGTGGCGGCAGAAGTGGTGACGCAGCGCAGTGAAGGCGAGAGCTGGGAAGTCAATCTGCAACTGGAACAGGTCAGCCTGACCGGCTGGCTCACCCAGGTGCAGGATGACGGCCTGTTGCGCTGGCGGCCTGGGGTGCTGAACATGAACGACGGGCTGCTGCTCTGGCTGGAACATCTGGTCTATTGCGCACTGGGCGGCACCGGCAGCAGCCGGATGTTTGGCCGACAGCAGAGTCGCTGGCGCTTTCTGGCGGTAAACCCGCCAGCGGCCGTCGCGGCACTGAATGACTACGTGGCGGGCTATTTCGCCGGCATGCGTCAGCCGCTGATGCTGCTCAACAAAAGCGGCGGTGCCTGGTTAACGGCCAGCTATGACAAAAAAAGTCAGCAGCTACTGACCGATGAAGCGACCCAGCTTAAAGCGCGCAATCGCCTGCTGACTGCGTGGTCAGGCAGTTATCAGGTTGAGGGAGAAGGCAGCGATCCTTACCTGCAACGCCTGTGCCGCGTGCTGGATGAAACACAGCTACAACAGATAACTGAGGCGGCACAACGCTGGTATTTACCGGTGCTGGCTGCACATCAGGATGATGAATAGCAGGCCAGACAGCAATTTGCTCACTGGCCAATTACACAGAAAGTTTGCTCTGCTTTGAGCCGCGGTGTCAGGCACTGGCGGTTTATTGGGTAACGTAAGGGGTTTACATGCGGACATACGCACGCTGGTTTGCGGCGCTTCTGATAGGCCTGGTGGCTTGTACTGCCATGGCGCAGACCGAATCGGGCTGGCAACCAATTAACGACATCATTCGCAAGAGTGAACACGATCCCCGTCAGTATCAGGCTATCCGGCTCGACAATGGCATGACGGTATTACTGGTTTCCGATCCGGTTGCCCCCAAATCGCTGGCGGCGCTGACCTTACCGATTGGCTCACTGGACGATCCTGACCAGCAGCTCGGCCTGGCGCACTATCTGGAGCATATGGTGCTGATGGGATCAACCCATTACCCGCAGCCGGACAATCTGGCGGAGTTCCTGAAAAAGCACGGTGGCAGCCACAATGCCAGTACCGCCTCTTACCGCACCGCCTTTTATCTGGAAGTGGAAAATGCTTCACTGGAGCCGGCGGTGGATCGTCTGGCAGATGCGGTTGCCGCGCCGCTACTTGATCCGGTCAACGCCGATCGGGAACGCCATGCGGTCAACGCTGAACTGACGATGGCGCGCTCGCGCGACGGGTTACGCATGGCGCAGGTCGGGGCAGAAACGCTCAACCCGGCCCACCCGGCGTCGCGTTTTTCCGGCGGTAATCTCGATACGCTCAAAGACAAACCCGACAGCAAACTGCACCAGGCGCTGCTGGATTTCTACCATACCCATTACTCCGCCAATCTGATGAAAGCGGTGATCTACAGCAACAAAACCTTGCCGGAGATGGCGTCAATTGCGGCCAAAACCTTTGGTCGGGTGGCTAACCATAACGCCAGCGTACCGGCAATCAGCGTACCGGTGGTGACGGCTGAGCAGCAGGGCATTCTGATCCATTACGTTCCGGCTCAGCCACGCAAACAGCTTAAGATTGAGTTTCGCATTGCTAATAACAGCGACCGTTTTCGCAGCAAAACCGACACCCTGATTAGCTACCTGATCAGCAACCGCAGTAAAAATACCCTGACCGACTGGCTGCAAAAACAGGGCTTAGCCGACGGGGTGAATGCCGGGGCTGACCCGATGACCGATCGCAACGGCGGCGTGTTTGCGATTACCGCCTCGCTGACCGACAAAGGTCTGGCGCAGCGCGATGAAGTGGTCGCAGCCATTTTTAGCTACATCAACCTGCTGCGTGAGCAGGCAGATGATAAGCGCTATTTCGATGAGGTCTCTCACGTGCTGGCGCTCGACTTCCGCTATCCCTCAATTACCCGGGATATGGATTACATCGAATGGCTGGCGGATACCATGCTGCGGGTGCCGGTTGAGCACACGCTGGATGCGCCTTATCTGGCGGATCAGTATGATGTCGCGGCCATCAAGGCACGGCTGGATCAGATGACGCCACAGCAGGCGCGTATCTGGTATATCAGCCCGCAGGAACCGCACAATAAACAGGCGTACTTTGTTGATGCGCCGTATCAGGTTGAAAAAATTACGCCGGCGACCTTTGCCGACTGGCAACAACGCAGCAGCCAGATTGCGCTTTCGATGCCCACGCTGAATCCTTATATTCCGGATGACTTCACCCTGCTGCCGGCGGACGATAAACACTATTCACATCCGGTCAGGCTGGAAAATGATGCCGGTATGCGTATCTACTGGATGCCCAGTCAGTTTTACGCCAGCGAGCCAAAAGCTGCGATTACCCTGGCGCTGCGTAACAAGAACGCCATCAGTGATGCGCGCCAGCAGGTACTGTTTGGCCTCAATGACTACCTCTCCAGCCTGGCGCTGGATGAGCTGAACTCGCAGGCATCGGTCGGTGGCATCAGTTTTTCAACCGGCGAACATGAGGGGCTGGTGTTTAGCGCCAGCGGCTTTACTCAGCGCCTGCCAACCCTGCTGAAGAAACTGGTTGAAGGCTATGCTCACTTCCAGCCGACGCAACAGCAACTGGAGCAGGCCAAATCCTGGTATCTGGAACGGCTGGAGGCAGCGGACAAAGGTAAAGCTTTTGAACAGGCGATTCAGCCGATGCAGCTGCTGTCGCAGTTGCCCTACACCCAGCGGGAAACGCGTCGCAAGTTGGTCAGTGCTATCACACTTAATGATGTCACCGCCTATCGCGATGAACTGTTCCGCGCGGCAACGCCGGAAATGATGGTGGTGGGTAACCTGAGTGCCGACAGCGTGATCCAGCTGGGGCGTGAACTGAAGCAGCAGATGCAGAGCACCGGCACTGACACCTGGCGCAGTAAGTATGTGACGTTCGAAAAACCGCTTAAAGCCAACCTGCAACAGAAGGGCAGCAGCACCGATTCTGCCTTAGCGGCGCTCTATATACCGCTCGGCTATGGCGAATACCAGAGTATGGCGAACAGCTCGATGCTGAGTCAGATTGTGCAGCCGTGGTTCTACAACCAGCTACGCACTGAAGAGCAACTTGGCTATGCGGTGTTTGCCTTCCAGATGCCGGTAGGCCGTCAGTGGGGGATCGGTTTCCTGCTGCAGAGCAACAGCAAACAACCGGCCTGGCTGCTGCAGCGCTATCAGGCCTTCTATCCGCAGGCGGAGAAACGCTTACGCACGATGAGTCAGGCCGATTTTGCCCAGTATCAGCAGGCGATGATCAATGATCTGCAGCAGCGTCCTCAGACACTGGATGAGGAGGCGGATCGCTATAGCCGCGACTTTGACCGGCAGAATGACGACTTTGACACGCGCCAGAAAGTGATTGCGCAGATTAAACAGCTGACTCCAGCCAGCCTGGCTGATTTCTTCCAGCATGCGGTGATACAACACACCGGTATGGTGATGACCTCGCAGATCGCGGGAAACAGCAACGAAAAAGTGGCCTTTGCCCAGCTGCCAGGCTGGAAAACCTGGAATGAAGTGGCGCAGTTGCAGCAGTCGCTGCCGGTAAAGAGTGAGACCCAATGACGCAGTTACCTGCCGAATCCCTGAATCCCTTAACGCTGCCGCTCAGAGGTGAGCGGCTGATTGAGGCCTCAGCGGGGACCGGAAAAACCTTTACCATTGGTTTGCTCTATCTTCGTCTGCTGTTGGGATTGGGCGGCGAAAATGCTTACAGCCGTCCGCTGTCGGTTGAAGAAATTTTAGTGGTGACCTTCACCGAGGCCGCGACCGCTGAACTGCGCGGACGTATCCGCGAAAATATTCATCAGCTGCGGCTGGCCTGTATTCGCGGTAGCAGCGGCGATCCGATGCATCAGCTGCTGCTTGACCAGATACCGGATTTAGCGCACGCCGCAGCGCAACTGCTGGCGGCCGAGCGGCAGATGGATGAAGCGGCGATCTTTACTATCCACGGTTTCTGCCAGCGGATGCTCAACCTCAACGCGTTTGAATCGGGCATGCTGTTTGAGCAGGAGCTGATTGAAGATGAGCAGGCGCTGCTGAAGCAGTCGACCGCCGATTTCTGGCGGCGGCAGTGCTATCCGCTGTCGCTTGATGTGGCGCGGGTAATTGCGGCGGAATGGAGCGGGCCGGACAGCCTGCTGACCACGCTGCGCCCCTGGCTACAGGGTGAATCGCCCAGCCTGAAGCGGCCACCTGCTGCCGATGAGACTCTGGCGTCACGTCACGCCCGCAATCTGGCGCGCATTACGTCAATCAAGCAGCAGTGGCAGTCGCTCAGTGCCGACGTGGAAGGCATCATCAGCGCATCCGGCGTCGATAAGCGCAGCTACAGCAGTAAAAACCTGCCGGTCTGGGTGGCGAAAGTCACGCAGTGGGCCAACAGCGAAACGCTGGATTATCAACTGCCGAAAGAGCTGGAGCGTTTTGGTCAGCAGGTGCTGGAGGAGAAAACCAAAAAAGGTGAAGCCCCGCGCCATCCGGTGTTTGACGCAATCGATCAGTTTCTGGCGGAACCGCTGTCGCTGCGGGATGTGATCATTGCACAGGCGCTGACTGACGTGCGCGCCACCGTCCAGCGTGAGAAACGGCTGCGGGCGCTGTTAGGCTTTGATGATCTGCTGAGCAAGCTGGATGAGGCGTTGCAGCAACCGGGCGGCACCCTGCTGGCTGAGACCATTCGGGCACGGTTCCCGGTCGCCCTGATCGATGAGTTCCAGGATACCGATCCGCAGCAGTACCGCATTTTCCGCACGCTCTATATCAACCAGCCAGAACAGGCGCTATTGCTAATCGGTGACCCTAAGCAGGCGATTTATGCCTTCCGCGGCGCGGATATTTTTACTTATCTGCGCGCGCGAAGTGAAGTTAGCGCTCACTACACGCTCGATACTAACTGGCGCTCGTCGCCGGAAATGGTCGATAGCGTTAACCGGCTGTTTTCTCAGCTGGAATCCCCATTTCTGTTCTCCGCTATTCCTTTCCTGCAGGTCAAACCGGCGGCACCGAATCAGGCGCTGAAACTGATCTATGACGATCGGCCGCAACCGGCGCTGCGTTTCTGGTTACAACCCGGTGCAGGCGTCGGCAGCAGCGATTATCAGCAGTTTATGGCGCGTCAGTGTGCGGCGGATATCAGCCGCTGGCTGGTGGCCGGACAGCAGGGACGCGCCTGCTTAGGAAAGGGTGACTCGCTGCGTCCGGTGCGCGCATCCGATATCACCGTGCTGGTGCGTAGTCGTAACGAAGCGGGTTTGATCCGCGATGCGCTCAATGCACTGTCGATTCCCTCGGTCTATCTCTCCAGTCGCGACAGCGTCTATACCACGCCTGAAGCGCGGGAACTGCTGTGGCTGCTGCAGGCGATCCAGGCACCGGAGCAGGAGCGACTGGTGCGCAGTGCGCTGGCGACCTCTATCTTCGCCATTGACGCCGCCACGCTCGATGCACTGACCCAAAATGAGCGCGAATGGGATGCGCTGGTCGAGCAGTTTGCCGTCTGGCAGCAGCTCTGGCACCAGCGTGGTGTGTTGCCGATGCTGCGCGACGTGATGATCAAGCGTCAGCTGGCTGAAAATATGCTGGCCTCCGAAAACGGTGAGCGCCGCCTGACCGATCTGATGCATCTGGGCGAACTGTTACAGGAAGCCTCAGTGCAGCTCGACAGTCCGCATGCGCTGGTGCGCTTTCTGGCCCAGCAGATTGCGCGGCCCAATAGCCAGGCGGCCAGCCAGCAGCTGCGGCTGGAAAGCGATCGCCATCTGGTGCAAATCGTCACCATCCATAAATCGAAAGGGCTGCAATATCCGCTGGTCTGGCTGCCGTTTGCCGCCGGCTACCGTGAGGCGGCCAGTGCGCTTTATCACGATCGTGAAAGTTTTGCCGCCTTGCTGGATGTGCAGGGTGATGCACAGAGCATGGAACTGGCTGAAGAGGAGCGACTGGCAGAGGACTTGCGACTGCTTTATGTGGCGCTGACCCGTTCGGTTTATCACTGCAGCGTCGGTATTGCGCCGTTGATCAAAGGAACGCGTAAAAAAGAGGGCGACAGCGATCTGCACAAGAGCGCGCTCGGTTATCTGGTGCAGCGGGGCGAAGCGGCCGATGCGCAACAGCTCAGCCAGCGGTTAGCGGCGTTAAGCGGCAACGGGATCGAGGTGATCGCTGACGATCTGCGGCCGGGTGAAGTCTGGCAGGATCGGCCGACCGGCGATGAAGCCTTAAGCAGTCGTGAGGTGACGCGCGCGCTGGCCGATGCCTGGCGGGTCACCAGTTACTCGGGCCTGCAACAGCACCACAGCTCCGCACTGCTGGATGCGCTGCCGAATTTCGATATTGATGCGGCAGGCGAAGAGGAGAGCGGCGAGGAAGCGGCTCTCACGCCTCACCACTTTCCACGCGGTGCCGCACCGGGAACCTTTTTGCACGGTCTGTTTGAATCGATCGACTTTGCCGAACCGCCGGATGCGTTCTGGCTGGAAGATCAGTTGCAGCATCATGGCTATCCGCTGAGCTGGTTACCGGTGATCCAGCAGTGGATTGAGCGGGTACTGCATACGCCGCTCAATGATGACGGCCTGACGCTGTCGGCGATAAACAGCAGTGACCGGCTGATCGAGATGGAGTTCTATCTGCCTATCAATAATCTGCTGACCGCTGCCGAGCTTGACGATCTGCTGCGCCGTCACGACCCGCTTTCACAACAGGCGGCGGCACTCGATTTTCGTCAGGTGCAGGGTATGTTAAAAGGCTTTATCGATCTGGTGTTCCGCTGGCAGGGAAAATATTATCTGCTCGACTATAAGTCGAACTGGCTGGGAGAGAGCCACGCCGCGTATACCCCACAGGCGATGGCGCAGGCAATGATCGACCACCGCTACGATTTACAGTATCAGCTGTATACCCTGGCGCTGCATCGCTATCTTCAGCACCGTCTGCAGGATTATGATTATCAGCGCCACTTCGGCGGGGTGTTTTATCTGTTTTTACGCGGGATGGATGGCAGTTCGCCGGATAACGGTATTTTCGCCACCCGTCCCAGCGAAGCCTTTATTGAAGAGATTGATGCGTTGTTTGGTCATACCAGGGAGATGTCATGAGTGAAATGCTGAGCTTACTGCTTCAGGCGGTAGAGAAGCGTCTCCTGCGGCCGTTAGATATTCAGTTTGCCCGCCTGCTGGCGGATGAATCACAACCGGCGTTGCTGCTCGCGGCGGCCTGCGTCAGTGCGGAAGCGGGAGAAGGCCATGTCTGTCTGCCGCTGGATAACCTGAGCGAAGCGGGCCTGTTTGCGGGCCGTCAGCCCGCGCTGGCGCAGGCTCTGTGGCAGGCTGCCGGCGCGCCGGATGACTGGCCATCGCTGCTGGCCGGCTGGTCTGCGGTCAGTGACGGCAGCCTGATTACCCCCCTGGTACTCAGTAACCGCCGTCTCTATCTGCATCGTCTGTGGCACAGCGAGGGCAGAGTGGCGAGCTTCTTTGCCCTGCAGGAAGTGAAATCGCCGTTTGACGCCGAGGCGGCCAGTGAGGTGCTGAATACCCTGTTCGGCAATCGTCCGGATGACTGGCAGAAAATCGCCGCCGCTGTAGCGCTGACCCGCAAGACCGCCGTTATTTCCGGCGGGCCCGGCACCGGAAAAACCACTACGGTGGCCAAACTACTCGCCGCACTGATACGGCTTAATCCCGGCAACTTACGGATTCAGTTAGCCGCTCCAACCGGCAAAGCCGCGGCGCGGCTCACCGAATCGCTTGGCAACGCGTTGCAAAATTTAGCCGTCAGCGAGGAAGAACGTCAGCGCTTTCCGACGGAAGCGACCACGCTGCATCGACTGCTGGGCGCGCAGCCGGATACCCAGCGTCTGCGCTATCACGCCGGTAACCGGCTGCATCTCGATGTGCTGGTGGTCGATGAAGCTTCAATGGTCGATCTGTCGATGATGGCGAAGCTGATTGCCGCACTGCCGGCCCATGCGCGGGTAGTCTTCCTTGGCGATCGTGACCAGCTGGCTTCGGTCGAGGCGGGGGCCGTGCTGGGCGATATCTGTCGCTGTACCGAAAGCGGCTACAGTCTGGCACGTGCGGAACAGCTCGCATTGCTGACCGGGTGTGCGCTGCAGGGCAGTGACGATCGGCTGGCGCCTGCCGTTCGCGACAGTATCTGTCTGCTGCAAAAAAGTTACCGTTTTGACGCAAAATCGGGCATTGGCCAGCTGGCTCAGGCAATTAACCTCGGCGATGCACAGCAGGTGAAAGCGGTGTTCGCCGCGGGCTATCAGGATCTCAGCTATCAGCCGTTAACCAGTGGCGAAGCCTATCAGGCGATGCTGGATGATGTGGCGCAGGGCTATCAGCCTTATTTGCAGCTGATCCGGCAACAGGCATCACCTGCCGAGGTGCTGGCCGCCTTTGGCCGCTATCAGCTGCTGTGTGCGTTACGAGACGGGCCCTTTGGCGTTCAGGGTCTTAACCAGCGGGTTGAACAACGGCTGATGCAGCTGCAGCGAATCCGTCGCCCCGCGATCGGCGGGCGCTGGTATGCCGGACGACCGGTGATGATCACCCGTAACGACAGTGCGCTGGGGCTGTTCAACGGCGATATCGGCATTACGCTGCGCGACGAAGAGGGCAACCTGAAAGTCTTTTTCCCGTTGCCGGATGGCAGCATCAAAGCGATTCAGCCGAGCCGCTTGCCCTCGCATGAAACTGCCTGGGTGATGACGGTACACAAATCGCAGGGGTCGGAGTTTGAACATACTGCGCTGGTGATGCCAACCCAGTTTTTGCCGGTATTGACCCGTGAGCTGGTCTATACCGCGATTACTCGCGCCCGCAAACAGCTGACGCTCTACAGCGATCCTGGAGTGTTCCAGCGAGCCGTACAGCTGCAAACGCAGCGGCGTAGCGGTCTGGTTGAGCGGCTGGGCGAGGCAGGATAACCGGCAGGCAAACAGGGCCGGCGGTATTAACCGTCCGGCCCTGCTGGCGATTACAGCGTGTTTCGGCTCAGATCGGCCATCAGGACTTTTGAGCGGCGCTGATAGTTGTACATCTCTTTTTTACTCTCCGGCAGCGACTCAATATCAACCGGCGTAAAGCCGCGTTCCTGGAACCAGTGAATACTGCGGGTGGTTAACACAAACAGCTTTTGCAGCCCCATCTGACGCGCCTGCAACGCCACGCGCTGCAGCAACATTTCACCACGCGATGAACTGCGATAGTCGGGATGGACCGCCACGCAGGCCATCTCACCGATCTTCTCATCCATAAAGGGATAGAGCGCGGCACAGGCGATAGTCAGATTATCGCGCTGAATGATGGTGAATTTATCAATCTCCATTTCCAGCTGTTCACGTGAGCGACGCACCAGAATGCCCTGTTGCTCCAGCGGCCGGATCAGTTCGAGGATGCCGCCGATATCATTGATATTGGCACGACGGATTTGCTCAGCTGACTCCATCACAATCTGGGTGCCGATACCGTCGCGTGAGAACAGTTCCTGTAACAGCGCGCCATCTTCCTGATAGCTGATCAGATGGCTGCGACGCACGCCGCTGCGGCAGGCTTTAACCGCGCCGCGCAGGAAACGGACGGTGCCGGAAAGGTAATCACCGCTGCTTTCAATCTCGTCAATGCGCGCCTGGGCATCATTCGGGAACAGTTCGGAGATGATATTCCCTTCGCTGTCCAGTGCACCCTGTTCAGAGCAGAAGCCGATCATCTTTTCCGCTTTGAGTTTAATCGCCAGTTGGGTCGCGACCTCTTCCGAAGTGAGGTTGAAACTCTCACCGGTCACTGACACCGCCACCGGACCAAGCAGCACAATCGCATCGTTATCCAGCTGACGATGAATCGCCTCTTCATCGATACGACGAATACGCCCGCTGTGACAATAATCGACGCCATCATCGACACCCAGCGGCTGGGCAATAATGAAGTTGCCGCTGACCACATTGATATGCGCGCCCTGCAACGGGGTGTTGTTGAGACTCATCGAAAGACGGGCGGTGATATCTAACTGCAGACGACCGGCCGCCTGCTTCACCAGCTCCAGCGATTGCGCGTCGGTGACCCGGGTAAACTTGTGGTAGACCGGCTCAAGCTGGTGTTCAGCGAGGCTGGCATCAATTTGCGGACGGGCGCCATAGACCACGACCAGGCGGATACCGAGGCTGTGCAGCAGGCCTATATCGTTAACGATGCCCGAGAAGTTCTCATGCTCGATCGCTTCGCCGCCCAGCATGATGACAAACGTCTTACCCCGGTGGGCATTGATATAGGGAACGGTATGGCGAAAACCCTGAACCAGTTCAGTACTACGTTCCTTCACAGCCAGCCCTCAGTGAATGTTTATTCGGATTTTTTGTATTTTTATTCTTTTCGCTGCAATTTTGCAAGCGCTAATCCTGACGAAAATTTACGTTTTTTCGGGTGTCAAAGCCGCTAACAGCCTGCATTATTTAGGGTTTCCGGGGTGACATCACCTTCTGGATTGGATAAAGTTTTCGCCGCCATTTGATTAACTGGCGCTTTTTTAGACATTACACAGCAGCTGGAGCGGCATGTCGGATTTTAATTCCCACTTTTCACGCAGACGATTTTTACAAGGAACCGGCGCGTTACTGTTGTTAAGCGTCAGCCGGGTCGGTATGGCCGCTAAAAACCATATCGTCGCGGTACGCATCTGGCCGTCATCAACCTATTCCCGTATGACGCTGGAATCGAATGTGGCACTGAAGTACAAGCAGTTTGCCCTGAGTCATCCGGAACGGCTGGTGATCGATATTGAAGGTCTGCATCTCAATACGGTACTGAAAGGCGTTGATAAGCAGGTGAGGGTGGATGACCCCTTCATCAAAAATGCGCGTGTCGGCCAGTTTGACAGCAATACGGTGCGGGTGGTGCTGGAGCTAAAGCGCAGCGTAGCGCCGAAGATCTTTAACCTGTCACCGGTGGCGGGGATCAATCACCGGCTGGTGGTGGATCTCTATCCGAGCAAGAATCAGGTTGAAGACGATCCGCTGCTGGCGTTGCTGAGGGATTATAACCAGGGCGATCTTGAGAAAGATGAAACGGTGCAGGCACCGCTACCGGGTAAAGCCGGGCGCGATCGTCCGATCATTATCATGATCGATCCCGGCCATGGCGGCGAAGATCCGGGCGCGCACGGCAAATATAAAACCCGTGAGAAAGATATTGTGCTGAAGATCGGCCGGCGGCTGAAAGCGTTAATCGATAAAGAGGCCAACATGAAGGCCTACATGACGCGCAATGAAGATGTGTTTATTCCGCTGCGCGTCAGAGTGGCCAAAGCCCGCAAGCAGCGCGCCGATCTGTTCGTCTCAATTCATGCCGATGCGTTCACCAGCCGGGCGGCGCGTGGTTCCTCGGTATTTGCACTCTCTACCAGCGGCGCGACCTCAGCCGCGGCCCGTTTTCTGGCTCAGACCCAGAATGAATCTGACCTGATTGGCGGCGTCAGTAAGAGCGGCGATCGTTATCTCGACCATACCATGTTCGATATGGTGCAGCGGCAGACCATCCATGACAGCCTGAAGTTCGGCAAAGAGGTGCTGCACCGTATGGGGCGGATCAACCATCTGCACAAGCGTACGGTGGATCAGGCCGGGTTTGCGGTTCTGAAAGCGCCGGATATTCCATCTATCCTAGTGGAAACGGCTTTTATCAGTAACGTGGAAGAGGAGCGTAAGTTGCGCACCACCCGTTATCAGCATCAGGTGGCAGAGGCGATTTTGCAGGGAATCAAGGCATACGTGCAGAGTGGGGCGGCGCTGGCGCACCGATAAAGGTTTGCGGGTAGCCTGTGCTATCCGCTGCTGCTTAACGTCAGGCAGCGATGAAGATGAAATCAGGAACGGCAGAAACAAAAAAACACCCTTTCAGGTGTTTAAATGAGTGGTTGCGGGGGCCGGATTTGAACCGACGACCTTCGGGTTATGAGCCCGACGAGCTACCAGGCTGCTCCACCCCGCGTCCGTATTACTCTTTGCACTTAGCGTCTTTCACATTTCTACTTCGGTAAACTGCTACAGAAGTATTGGTTGCGGGGGCCGGATTTGAACCGACGACCTTCGGGTTATGAGCCCGACGAGCTACCAGGCTGCTCCACCCCGCGTCCGTATTGCGCTTAGCGACTTTCACATTGTCACTTCTGTAAACTGCTGCAGAAGTATTGGTTGCGGGGGCCGGATTTGAACCGACGACCTTCGGGTTATGAGCCCGACGAGCTACCAGGCTGCTCCACCCCGCGTCCGTGGATGCGCACTATACTCCGCGCGTTATTTGATGCAACCCCTTTTTGCACATAAAGGTCAAATTTACAGTCAGTTGCTGAAGGAATCAACCATCTGGCGAATTATTGAACTGATGGCAAAGGGGAGAAAGCGGATGGATTTCATTCTGTCGGGCGCTTTGCTATCGTCGCGGGACGAACATTTATAAAAAGAGACAACAATGAAAGCACACTGGGCCAGGATTGCACTGACCGGCGCATTGATCGCGTTGCTGGCGAGCTGTAGTTCTAAACCGACCGATCGCGGTCAGCAATATAAAGATGGCAAACTGGAACAGCCGCTGGCGCTGGTTAATCAGCCGAATGCCAAAGGCAGCCCGGTGAATGGCCGGGACTTTGGCGAGCAGGTGCGCCAGATCCAGACCGCCTCGTCAGGGCTGTACAGCCGTCAGAATGGCACCTACAGCGCCATCGAAAGCTGGCTGATGGCCGGTGCGGATACCCGTCAGCTGCAGCAGTTTGGCCTGAATGCCTGGCAGATGGAAGGAACCGATAACTACGGTAATGTGCAGTTCACCGGCTACTACACGCCGGTGGTTGAAGCGCGCTATACCCGTCAGGGCGAATTCCAGTACCCGATTTATCGCATGCCGCCGCGTAAGCGCGGAGAAAAACTCCCGAGCCGCGCTTCTATCTATAGTGGCGGCCTCGACGATCGTTACGTCATCGCCTACAGCAACTCGCTGATTGATAATTTCATGATGGATGTGCAGGGCAGTGGTTACGTCGACTTTGGCGATGGTCGCCCGATGAGCTTCTTTGGTTACGCTGGCAAAAATGGCTGGGGCTACCACAGTATCGGCAAAGAGCTGATCGATCGTGGCGAAGTGAAGCGTGAAGATATGTCGATGCAGGCGATTCGCCAGTGGGCGCAGGAACACTCGCCGCAGGAAGTTCGTGCACTGCTGGAAACCAATCCGTCATTCGTCTTCTTTAAGCCAGAGCCGTTTGCGCCAGTACGCGGTGCCAGCGCGGTGCCGCTGGTGGCAAAAGCGTCGGTTGCGTCTGACCGCTCAATCATTCCGGCCGGTACGGCCCTGCTGGCGGAAGTGCCACAGTTAAATGAGAAAGGCAAATTCAACGGCAAATATGAGATGCGCCTGATGGTCGCGCTGGATGTGGGTGGGGCGATTAAAGGCCAGCACTTCGACATCTATCAGGGGATTGGGCCGGATGCCGCCCATCTGGCCGGTTTCTATAACCACTATGGCCGCGTCTGGGTGCTGAAAGCCGCACCGGGTGCCGGACAACCGCTGTTCTCCAGCCCGCAAAACGGTAATAATGGTTCACTGCTACTCGGTTCCAACTAATTTCTTCTCTGCGGGCCTGCTGGCCCGCACGACGTTACAGGTTCAACTATGAAAGTGTTAAATGACGCCTGGCACCAGCGGTTTGGTGGCACGGCGCGTCTGTATGGTCAGGATGCGTTGCAGCGTTTTGCGGATGCGCATTTCTGTGTCATCGGCATTGGCGGTGTCGGCTCCTGGGCGGCTGAAGCGCTGGTGCGCACCGGTATTGGCAAAATCACCCTGATCGATATGGACGATGTTTGCATCACCAATACCAACCGACAGATTCACGCGCTCAATGGCAACGTCGGCAAAGCTAAAACCGAGGTGATGGCGGAACGTCTGCGCGCGATTAATCCCGATTGTGACGTGATCTGCATCGACGATTTTATTACGCCGGACAATACTGCAGAGCTGATGGCGGCCGGATTCGATTATGTGATCGATGCTATCGATAGCGTGCGGCCTAAAGCGGCGCTGATCGCCTGGTGCCGCCGTAACAAGATCCCGCTGATCACTACCGGTGGCGCGGGCGGTCAGATCGATCCCACCCAGATCCAGGTCGCCGATCTGGCTAAAACTATTCAGGATCCGCTGGCAGCAAAGCTGCGTGAGCGGCTGAAAACTTTTGGTGTGGTGAAAAACAGTAAGGGCAAACTCGGTATCGACTGCGTCTTTTCTACCGAGGCGCTGGTCTATCCGCAGCCGGACGGCAGCGTTTGTGCCTCACGCAGTACGGCAGAAGGGCCGAAAAGAATGGACTGTGCCGCCGGTTTTGGCGCGGCCACCATGGTGACCGCCACCTTCGGCTTTGTTGCCGTCTCTCACGCGCTGAAAAAATATCTGGCGCGCGCTGCCCGTCAGGCCTGATCGCGCGCCTGACGCGCCGCCTGCTGTACCGCCGTAGAGAGCGCCTGCAAACCACTGCTGCGCGAGGCGCTGAGCTGGGCGCGCAGGCCCAGCTGATCGAACAGCGCCAGCGGATCGTTTTCAAGCAGCGCTTGCGGTGTCTGGCCTTCCACCGCGGTTAGCAGCACGGCCAGCAGACCGCGCACGATGCGGCCTTCACTGTCGCCATAGAAGTGCAGGGTGCCATCCGGACGCAACTGGCTGCTCAGCCAGACCCGATTTTCGCAGCCACTCAGCTCAATCTCCGCTTTTTTTAGCGCTTCGGGTAATGCCGGGAGCTGGCGGCTCAGCTGAATCAGCTGACGATAGCGATCCTCCCACTGATGAAAGCGGCTAAACGTCTCCTTCAGGCTGGCAACCGTAATCAGATCGCCAAACGGGTGTGGCGCTAACAGCGGTGAACTCATGATTAAAACTCCGATAACAGCGAAATGGCGCTGCGCATAGCGCGCACCAGGGCATCAACATCCTGCAAATTATTATAGGGCGCAAATGAGGCGCGAAGCGTCCCGCTAACGCCGAGCGCCGCCAGCAGCGGCTGAGCGCAGTGCTGACCGGCACGTAAAGCGATACCCTGCTCAGCCAGCAGAGTGACGATATCGCTGTGGTGCAGGCCGGTGAATTCAAAGGCTAACAGGCTGGCATGGCCGCAGCGGAAACTGCGAAAGCCGGGTAATTCAGCCAACTGCTCCTCTGCCAGACTGGCGAGTTGCTGGCTCCAGCTCTCCGCTTTGGCCCGATCGTGCTGGCCCAGCCAGCTTAGCGCTGCGCTTAATCCCACCACGCCCGCCACGTTAGGCGTTCCCGCTTCGAAGCGCCACGGTACCGGCTGAGGGGTAAAACCGTTGAAATCGACTTCAGTCAGCATCTTGCCGCCACCCTGCCACGGCACCATCTCCTCCAGCAGCGCAGCTTTGCCATACAACACGCCAATCCCCATCGGACCATAGATTTTATGACCGGAGAAGGCGTAGAAGTCGATATCCAGCGCCTGCACATCGGGTGGGCAGTGCACCACGCCCTGCGCGCCATCCACCATCACTTTGGCACCGACCGCATGCGCCAGCTGAATGGCCTGAGCGATATCGGGGCAGCCGCCGGTAACGTTGGACATCTGACTCACCGCCAGCAAGCGGGTACGGCCGTTCAGCAACGCCGGCAGCCGGGCGATATCCGGTAACCGATCGGCACCCAACGGCCATTTAACTACCCGGGCGCCGCAGGCCTGCGCCGCCATCAGCCACGGCACCAGATTCGCGTGGTGTTCTGCTTCGCTCACCACGATCTCATCGCCTGGCTGTAAGCGAGGTCGCAGCCAGCTGTTCGCCACCAGATTAATGGCTTCAGTGGTACCCCGCGTCCAGACAATCTGATGGCCATCAGCGGCGTTCAGCCAGCGCGCCACCTGACTACGCGCCTGCTCATAACGCTCGGTTAAGGCACGTGCGGCCGCAAACTGACTGCGGTGCACGGTACCGGCGCTCAGGCTGTAGAACTGCTGAATGCTGTCGATCACCGCCTGCGGCTTCAGCGTTGTCGCTGCGCTGTCGAGGTAGACGCCAGCATCGGCCAGTGCGGGAAACTGCTGGCGAAACGCGGTTGGGTTAAATACGGTCATACGCGGCCCATGATGAGAATAAATAGGACCAGACTGAAAGAGTGGTCTCTGTCTGGCAAAGCTGGAAAAGCGCGTTATGCTGATTATTGCAAGGTTTGAACCAAACCCGCACAACGATCGAACAATATTTGGTCGATCACACTTATCTGCTGCCTATGGTTAGCGTAACGCGGGTGGTTTGATGCAATCAATCTGCAAGGAGATAGAAGATGAAAAAACTCACCGCAGTGCTGGCCGTGTGTACTCTGGCCTTTACCCTGACTGCCTGTTCCAGCAACTATGTCATGCACACCAATGATGGACGCACCATTGTTGCCGACGGCAAACCTAAGGTAGACGATGAAACCGGTATGATCAGCTATAAAGATGCCAATGGCAACGAGCAGCAGATCAACCGCACCGATGTCAAAGAAATGGTTGAGATGGGTCAGTAACTAAGCAAAAAAAAGCACCGCAATTTGCGGTGCTATTTAAAAATCACTATGGACAGACAGGGTAAATCTACAGGAATTAAGAGCTTGATCCGCAACAGTCGGATCAAAAATTGCAAACACAACATCACGACCACAAGCCAAAAGCTTTCAGAAAATCTGCGAACTCACTCACAACTCTAAAAACTTTTCGTTCCGGCTCAGGAAGTGCGGCAACTATAGGTATTTGCTGGAGGTTCCTCAACGGACAAATTATAATGCCTCGGATTAAAAATTCTAATACGTAAAGGCTGCATATCAGCCCGCGTATTTTTCGCCGATCCGGATACGGAAAACCATGTCGAAACGCCTTCCTCCTCTCAACGCACTGCGGGTATTTGATGCCGCCGCGCGCCATTTAAGCTTTACCAAAGCCGCTGAAGAGCTTTTCGTCACCCAGGCAGCTGTAAGCCATCAGATTAAATCTCTGGAAGATTTTCTCGGTCTTAAGCTGTTTCGCCGGAGGAATCGTTCGCTTTTGTTGACCGAAGAAGGGCAAAGCTACTATCTGGATATTAAAGAGATCTTCTCGGCGCTCAATGAAGCCACCCGCAAACTACAGGCACGCAGTGCCAAGGGTGCGCTGACCGTCAGCTTACTGCCCAGCTTTGCGATTCAGTGGCTGGTGCCACGCCTCTCCAGCTTTAATATGGCTTATCCGGGGATCGACGTGCGTATTCAGGCTGTCGACCGTGATGAAGAGAAGCTGGCCGATGATGTCGATGTGGCGATTTTTTATGGCCGCGGTAACTGGCCAGGCCTGCGGGTTGAGAAGCTCTATGCAGAATATTTATTGCCGGTCTGCTCGCCTTCATTGATGACCGGCGAAAACCCACTTAAAACCCCAATGGATCTGTCGCGATTTACGCTGCTGCACGATGCTTCACGACGTGACTGGCAATCGTATATCCGCCAGCTTGGCCTGCAGCACATCAACGTTCAGCAAGGTCCTATCTTCAGCCACAGTGCGATGGTACTGCAGGCGGCCATCCACGGGCAGGGCGTAGCGCTGGCCAATAATGTGATGGCGCAGAGCGAAATTGAAGCTGGCCGATTGATCTGTCCGTTCAACGACGTATTAGTCAGTAAAAACGCTTTTTATCTGGTTTGTCATGACAGTCAGGCAGAACTGGGTAAAATAGCCGCCTTTCGACAGTGGATCCTGGCAAAAGCTGCAACCGAACAAGAAAAATTCCGCTTTCGATATCAACAATAACGTCTTGATTTAATTGCATTGCGATGCAAACGCACTCTGAGGATCGTTTCATGTCCAGTCGTGCCATGTTTATTTTTGCTGCCATTAGCGGATTTTTGCTGGTGGCGTTTGGCGCTTTTGGTGCCCACGTATTGAGTAAATCGCTCGGACCGGCGGAAATGGCCTGGATTCATACCGGGCTGGAATATCAGGCTTACCACACCTTAGCGGTGATGGGGCTGGGTGCGGCAATGTTACGCCGCGCCAATATCTGGTTTTACTGGAGCAGTGCGCTGATGGCGCTCGGCACCGTACTGTTCAGCGGCAGTCTCTACTGTCTGGCGCTGTCACATCTGAAATTTTGGGTTTTTATCACGCCAGTGGGAGGATTATGCTTCCTTGCGGGTTGGGTATTGATGTTGATTGGCGCGCTGCGTCTTAAACGAAGGGCAGAACGCCATGAATAAAGTTTTACTCTATTGCCGTCCCGGTTTTGAAAAAGAGTGTGCGGCAGAAATCAGTGCGAAAGCCGCTGAACGCGAAGTCTACGGTTTCCCGCGGGTTAAAGATGACTCGGGCTATGTGCTGTTTGAGTGTTATCAGTTTGAGGACGCCGAACGACTGGTGCGTGAGTTGCCGTTTGACGACCTGATCTTTGCGCGTCAGATGCTGGTGGTCGGCGAGCTGCTGCGCGACCTGCCGCAGGAAGATCGGATCACGCCAATCGTCGGCATGCTGACCGGCGTGGTCGAAAAGGGCGGCGAACTGCGCGTTGAGGTGCCAGATACCAACGAAGCGAAAGAGCTGACCAAATTCTGCCGCAAGTTCACCGTGCCGCTGCGTTCCGCGCTGCGTGAAAGCAAAATTCTGTTGAACTACGAAAGCCCGAAACGTCCGGTGGTGCACGTATTTTTCATTGCGCCGGGCACCTGTTACGTGGGCTATTCATTGCCAGAAAACAGTTCGTCTTTTTATATGGGCATTCCGCGGCTTAAGTTCCCGTCCGATGCGCCGAGCCGTTCAACCCTTAAGCTGGAAGAGGCGTTTCACGTCTTTATCCCGGCGGACGAATGGGATGAGCGTCTGGCCAGCGGCATGTATGCTGTCGATCTCGGTGCCTGTCCTGGCGGCTGGACCTACCAACTGGTACAGCGCAGCATGATGGTGTATGCGGTCGATAACGGTCCGATGGCGCCGAGCCTGATGGAGACCGGGCAGGTGATGCATGAACGCGTTGATGGATTCAAATTCCGCCCGCCGCGCACCAACATTAGCTGGCTGGTGTGTGACATGGTTGAGAAACCGGTACGGGTAGCGAACCTGATGACCGACTGGCTGGTCAACGGCTGGTGCCGCGAGGCGATCTTCAACCTCAAGTTGCCAATGAAAAAGCGTTACGAAGAGGTGACGCAGAATCTGGCGATGATTGAAGAGCGACTCAGTGAGAACGGCATCAATGCGCAGATCCGGGCGCGTCAGCTCTATCACGATCGCGAAGAGGTCACGGTACACATTCGTCGTATCTGGGCGGCAGTCGGTGGTCGTCGCGACGAACGCTGATCAAACGGCTGAGTGTTTCGGCACTCAGCCGCTGTAACGCAACGTATTCAGATTACCCTGCAACACTAAATCCCGCTTCAGCGTGGCCACCTGGCGACTGATCTCAGCCATCCGCTGGCCGCTGGCTAATTTGTCACGCCATTTTGTCGGCACCTGATCCAGTTGCTGATAGATCCCGTCCAGCGAATGAAACTCTGCCAGCAGTTGTTTTGCGCTTTTAGGGCCGATACCAGCAATGCCTGGGATCTTACTGCTGCTGATGCCACACAATCCCCAAAAATCGGGTAACAGCTGCGGCGCAACGCCATATTCAGCTTCGATAAACGGCAGATCGAGCCAGCGCTTCTGGAAGTAGTCACGAATACGGATTTCCGGCGCCAGTAGCTGACAGTAGCCTTTGTCCGTTGACACGATGGTGGCCTGATGTCCGGCCTGCGCCATTTTTACCGCCAGCGTCGCGGCTAAATCATCCGCCTCATCCTGATCGGCAATCCAGCAGCTGACGCCTGCGGCGCGAAAAGCCTGTTGCAGCGCCGGCATCTCCGCCTGTAAATCTTCCGGCATCGGCGGACGGCCGCTTTTGTAATCCGGTAATAACTGGTGACGCCAGCCCTGATGCCGGGTTTCACCATCAAACACCGCCACTACGTGGGTCGGGCGGGTATGCCCCAATAGTTGACGCAGTGCCGCCACGCAGCCATCGACGCACGGCGATCCTTGTACCGCATGCAGACGGCGTATCAGGTTTAACGCATCTACGATAAGAAGATGAAAAGCCATGAGAATATCGGCAGCCCAATGGCTGCCTCCTGGTTTATTTGATGATTTCGTAGCAGGGGATGTAGGCGGTACCCGGCAGCTTCATACGTTGCTGCGCGACAAATCCCTGTAGCAGTTCGTCCATGCGATGCATGATGTCGGCGTCGCCATGCAGCTTATAGCGGCCTTTCTCGCGAATTTCGCGGATACCCATCTCTTTCACGTTACCGGCCACGATGCCTGAAAAGGCGCGACGCAAATCGGCGGCCAGTTTTTCCGGCGGCTGGTTGGTGTAGAGGTTGAGGTTGGCCATATTTTCATGGGTCGGCAGGAAGGGTACCTGCAGATCCGGCGCAATACGAATCGACCAGTTAAAGCTGTAGGCGTCGCCGGTTTCGCGTCGATACTCTTTAACCTGCGGCATCGCCTGCTTCATCAGACGCGCCACTTCAGCGGCATCGTTAATGATGATCTGATAGTGCTTGCGCGCCTGCTCGCCCAGCGTACTGACGATGAAGTCATCCAGCACCCGGAAGTAATCCGCACTCTCTTCAGGTCCGGTCAGGATCAGCGGTAACACCTGATCGCTGTTGTGCGGATTCATCATGATGCCGAGCAGATAGAGCAGTTCTTCTGCGGTACCGACCCCGCCAGGGAAGATAATGATGCCGTGCGCGATGCGGACAAACGCCTCAAGACGCTTTTCGATGTCCGGCATAATGATCAGCTCATTCACCAGCGGATTCGGCGGCTCGGCGGCAATGATTGACGGTTCTGTCAGACCAATAAAACGGCTGTCACGGTAGCGCTGCTGAGCGTGGCCTACCGCCGCTCCTTTCATTGGCGCTTCCATTACGCCCGGCCCGCAGCCGGTACAGATGTTCAGTTCACGCAGCCCCAGCTGGGTGCCGACGTTACGGCAATACTGATATTCAACGGCGTTGATCGAGTGGCCACCCCAGCACACCACGGTGTTGGGATACTCGCCAATGTGCAACGCCCGGGCATTACGCAGAATTGAAAAGACGGTATTGGTGATAGCGGCGGAATCATTCTCTTCGGCTGCGCTTAAACGGCCTGGAGCGTTGAGCTGGCCGCTGACAAACAGAATATCGCGCAGCACCGCAAACAGGTTGGCCTGCAGCGAACGGATGATGCGTCCATCAACAAACGCCTCTTCCGGTGGATTGATCAGCTCCAGTTTGACGCCGCGTTCACGACGCAGCACGTTGATATCAAAATTCTCAAAGCGGGAGAGTAATTCGTGGCTGCTGTCGGTCTGGCTGCCAGAGTTCAGCACCGCCAGCGAGCAGTTGCGAAACAGTTGGTACAGGTCGCTGCTGGCCGTGCGTTTCAGCATATCGACTTCCAGCTGCGAGAGCAGATCCATTGAGCCAAGAGGGCTGATATGGGTAATCAAATGAACTCCTTTACACCCGCCTGGGTGACAGTTGACACTGCAATCGCAGTGACGAAAATCCCTGGTCGGCAACCCGCAGATTGCCGCCATCTCCAGAGTAGCCTTGTCGGCCAGCGTAGCTCAAGTGGAACCGCGCCTGCAGCGCACAGCCTGCGAGAGATCTCGCAAACTACTGGCGAACCAGACGCGAATAGCCCGGAGTGAAGGGCACATTGCTCCGCCACGGGTTAATATCGAGTCCGCCACGGCGCGTATAGCGCGCATAGACCGTCAGCGCCTCAGGGTGGCAGAAACGCAGCACGTCATTAAAGATGCGTTCGACGCACTGTTCATGGAATTCGTTGTGCTGACGGAACGACACCAGATAGCGCAGCAGCGCTTCACGGTCGATACGCGGGCCGTTATAACGAATCATCACTGAACCCCAGTCAGGCTGATGGGTGATCAGGCAGTTCGATTTGAGCAGATGGCTGACCAGCGTCTCTTCGACGATCTCGCTGCCGGTGGCATCGGCCAGGTAGTCGGCATTGAAGCGGTAATCGTCAATCGCGATATCCTGCTCATCGATGCAGTAGCCGTCGAAATGGCCGATCGGCTGTCCTTCGACTTCATTCAGCCGGAACAGCGCGACCCGCACCTCACCTTCAGCGCAGGCGCTCAGATCGCGCTCCAGCGTCTGGCGTACTTCGCCCCAGTCGGCGAAGCGGGTCTGGTTGAAACTGTTAAGATAGAGCTTAAAGCTTTTCGATTCGATCAGATTGCGGCTCTGCGCATCCAGCACCACTTCACCGACGGCGACCTGTGGCAGCCCTTTGCTGTTAAGCCACGACAGTTCATATAAGGTCCAGATGTCACCGCCGGTAAACGGCAGGCTATCAGGATACAGGCCGAGCGGTTCACGGTTCAGGCTACGCGGCACCGCCTGCAACAAACTGTTGTCATAGCGATCGTGATAGGCTGTGGGTTTGCCCAGCGTCAGGTTGCTGAGGGCCTGATCCTGTTCGTGAGTAGTCATTGCGGTTACCACCAAAATTAATCAAAGTGGCTAAGTGTAACCTATCAGAAGTGAGAATATGAATGACGCAGCAAACTGCCGCCGCACTGCGCGACTTTACTAACCGCTATTGCCAGCACTGGCAGCAGCACACGGGCCATGCGCCAGCCAGCAGCGATCTGTATGGCGTGCCGTCGCCTTGTGCGCTGGAAGATCGTGACCAGCGTGTCCTGTGGCAGCCACAGCCCTTTAGCCTGCCGCCCAGTCTCGACGCGGTAGGACGGGCGATCGACCTCCAGTTGCAACCGCAGATCACCACGTTTTACACCACTCAGTTCGCCGGAGACATGCAGGCCCGTTTCCAGCAACGGAACCTGACGCTTTTGCAGGTGTGGAGTGAAGAGGATTTCCTGCGACTGCAGGAGAATCTGATTGGCCATTTACTGATGCAGCGCCGCCTGCGCCAGTCGCCAACGCTGTTTATCGCCACCACGGAATCAGAACAGGAGATCGTCTCTTTATCGAACCTCAGCGGGGAAGTGGTTCTGGAGCAGCCGGGCCGTAAACAGCGTGAAGTTTTAGCCGAAAATATTGAGATATTTCTTAAGTTATTACAGCCGGTTACCGAGTGACTTGCAGTGATCGCCTGGCTTGCTTGTGAGATATCTCTTACAAGGCGTGTGCGAGATCGTCAGATGTAGCTTGAGACATCTGGATGGCCGGGATGTAAAAATATTGTGAATCATCGACTTAATGGCATTAGTCTGAAATTGTTTCGCTAAGATGCTGAACTTACGCTTTTAGTCACTTGTATGCACAATTAGTTCTGTCAGAATATCTCGCACTGGCAGGATGCTGGGGACAAAGATATCGTCAGGATGAGGATAAGCCAGGAGGCGGGAACGTAACGGAGTTTACGGCACACGGAAGGTTTCAGGCTGAAACAGGACCGCTCAGGATTGAGCAAGGGACACCTCCAGGATGGAGAATGAGAGCCCCTCAGAAGAGGTGGTGGGCCAGGAGGCTAAGGATTCATCAGGATGATGCGCGACAGGAGTTCGCACTGGACAAGTTGTCACGGAAGAGCAGGGAGCATTAACGTAGCGGGATGGCTGCAAACGAACCGGGAGCACTGTTTTTACAGTGCTCCCTTTTTTTGTGCCTGCGCCAACAAGTGATATGCTTGCCGCCCGTTTTTTTACTGTCCGCTGGAGGTGGCGCATGACGCCCGAACAATTGATTAAGCAGCGGCTGGAGCAGGTTGAAGCGGTGTTGCGTGAGCACGATCTCTGGCAAAGCACACCCCCTGATGCCAGCGCTTTCGACAGCCGCGAGCCGTTTTGCCTTGATACGCTCGAACCGCTGCAATGGCTGCAATGGGTGTTGATTCCCCGAATGCACGCCCTGATTGCGGCCCGGCATCCACTGCCGCAAAACTTCGCTGTTGCCCCCTATTATGAAGTGGCGCTGGTGCCTGACCAGCCCGGTGTTGCGCCGCTGTTACTGACGCTGCGTCAGCTTGATGCGTTACTGAAGGATGCGGCGGTCTGATGCTGGAAATTATTTATCAGGACCGCTGGCTGGTGGCGGTGAACAAACCGAGCGGCTGGCTGGTGCATCGTAGCTGGCTGGATCGGCATGAGACGGTGTTTGTCATGCAGACGGTGCGCGATCAGATCGGTCAGCATGTGTTTACCGCGCATCGTCTGGATCGTCCTACCTCCGGTGTGCTGCTGATGGGATTGTCCAGCGAAGTCGGACGGCTGCTGTCGCAGCAGTTTGAGCAACATCAGATGCAAAAAACCTACCATGCGGTAGTACGCGGCTGGCTGGAAACCAGCGGTACGCTGGATTATCCGCTGGTAGAAGAGCTGGACAAAATAGCCGATAAGCATGCCACTGAAGAACGTACGGCGCAGCCGGCGGTCACCGACTATCAGTCACTGGCCACGGTGGAGATGCCGGTGGGTAGTGGCCGCTATGCGACATCGCGCTATAGCCTGGTTGAACTGTCGCCGAAAAGCGGTCGCAAACATCAGCTGCGCCGGCACATGTCGCACCTGCGTCATCCAATCATCGGCGACTCTGCACACGGCGATCTGCGGCAGAACCGCGGCGCGGCGCAGCACTTCGGCGCTAACCGCCTGATGCTGCATGCCAGCAGCCTGGCGCTGACCCATCCGGTCACCGGCGAGCCGTTGCTGATCCGTGCCGGGCTGGATAGTGTCTGGCAGAATCTGATGACACAGTTTGGCTGGCAGGATCGCATTCCTGAGGTGCCGCGGGTTGAGTTTGCGGCGGCGCCAGGACAGGATAACGTTTCAGAATAAGGGAGAAGGCAGATGGCAAAGATTGGCATTTTTGTGGGCACGGTATACGGCAATGCGTTGCTGGTGGCGGAAGAGGCAGAGCCGATTCTGCAACAGCAGGGCCACAGCGTGACGGTGTTTGAAGATCCGACGCTGGCAGACTGGCAGGCCTACGCCAGTGATGTAGCGTTGATTGTCACCTCTACCACCGGACACGGCGATTTTCCCGATACCATTTCGGGGCTGTTCCACGCGGTAAAAGATAAGCTGGGTCATCAGCCGACGCTGCGTTATGGCGTCATTGCGCTGGGTGACAGCAGTTATGATCATTTTTGTGGCGCGGGTAAAACCTTTGATGCGTTGCTGCAGGAGCAGAGTGCCCAACGGGTGGGTGAAGTCCTGCTGGTTGATGCCAGTGAAAATCCCGAGCCGGAAGCGGTTACTTCTCCGTGGGTTGAGGCCTGGGGCGCGCTGCTGTAATCCGTAACTGCTTTGCGCCCTGCGCCGGCCTCAGGCGTTTTATTGCCGTGGTAGCGGACGAGAACCGGCCCGGATCGCCGCCGTGGCAATCCGGGCGCAGCCTGTGATCAGGTAATCGGTGCCGGGTTAAACACCGCCAGCTGGTTACGTATTCCCCAGCGATCTGACCAGGTCTGTTTGCGGCCGCTGGCAATATCCAGAATCAACTCAAACAGTCGCCAGCCAACCTGCTCAATACTCTCCTCGCCGGTTGCGATAGTCCCGGCATTAATATCCATCAGATCGTGCCAGCGTTCGGCCAGCGCATTACGCGTTGCCATCTTGATCACCGGAATGGCCGCCAGTCCGTACGGCGTACCGCGCCCGGTGGTAAACACCTGCAGGGTAATGCCGGAGGCCATCTGTTGGGTCCCGCAGACGAAATCACTGGCGGGGGTGGCGGCGTAAATTAATCCGCGACGGGTAGGGCGCTGTCCCGGTGACAGCACTTCTACAATCGCGCTGCGGCCCGATTTCGCAATGGAGCCGAGCGCTTTTTCGACCACGTTGGCCAGCCCGCCTTTTTTATTGCCGGGCGAAGGGTTAGCGCTGCGGTCAGTCTGACCCTGGTTGAGATAGTCGTCATACCAGGCCATCTCCTCCAGTAAGCGCTTACCAACCTCTTCATTAATCACCCGCGGCGTCAGCAGATGAATCGCATCACGAACTTCCGTGACTTCAGAGAACATCACCGTGGCACCACAACGCACCAGCAGATCTGAGGCAAAGCCCACGGCGGGATTGGCGGTCACGCCAGAGAAGGCATCGCTGCCGCCGCACTGCATGCCGACGATCAGCTCTGAGGCGGGACAGGTTTCGCGCTGGCGCTGATTCAGTCGCTTGAGGTGGCGCTCGGCGACCTGCAATATTTCGTCAACCATTGCACCAAAGCCCACCAGCTTTTCATCCTGCAGACGCACAATGTCATGCTCCTCCAGCGAGATCGGCTGTACGTCTGGCGTGCCGGTCAGCAGCCGTTCCGGCTGTAATTTTTCGCAGCCCAGACTCACAATCATCACTTCGCCGCCGAAATTGGCGTTCAGCGCCAGGTTGTGGATGGTGCGAATCGGCACTACAGCCGCCGGGGCATTGATCGCCACGCCGCAGCCATAAAGATGATTCAGGGCGACAACGCCATCGACGTTGGGATAGCGCGGCAGCAAATCACGCTCAATCAATTGCACAACATGATCCACCACGCCCGCCACGCAGTGCACGCTGGTGGTGATGCCGAGCAGGTTACGCGTTCCGACGCTGCCATCGGCGTTGCGATAGCCTTCGAAGGTATAGCCTTCCAGCGCAGGCAGTTCGGCAGGGACCTGCGTCGCCAGCGGCAGGCTGGCCAGCGGCGGCGCTTCCGGTAGCGTCACCAGGGACTCATCAATCCAGCTGCCCTCAGCAATATCGCGCAGCGCATAACCAATGATTTCGCCGTAGCGCACAATTGCTGCGCCCTGCGCAATCGCGCTCAGCGCAACTTTATGCCCTTGCGGCACATGCTCAGTCAGCGTCAGGCCATCAGCAAAACGGGTGCCGGCTGGCAGTCCGAGGCTGTTAACCACAATTGCGACGTTGTCGTGCTCATGGACTTTGATATAGAGCGGTTGTTCGGTTGTTGTTGGGGTCATCGCTCACCTTCCCGTCTGTCGTACCGTACTTGTGCGGTGCGTTGTTGTCGTGGTGTTACCTGTCAGTCGCTCACTGTTTGCCAGCTTCAGTATAGGGAGGCGCTGTGGGCTGTACATTGTGCAATTGACCGGCTTTGAAAAGATTTATAGCCCCGTTTTGGGTCGATTAACCAAAAGCAAGTGAAGACCCTCACAAACAGCGTGGGAAACCGGCTTTCTGGCCGGTTACGCGTCCGATATTTACAGGTTCCGTGAGCCATGCCGCAGGATTCTGTGCAAACGCCAAATAATCCCGCAAACATCAATCCTATTCCAGGGCGATACTCCAATGTCATCGCGGCAGGCTGTTCTTATACTGATTTTCGTTAACCCAGGTCAGGTTATCCGTCACGACGCTTTACCCGGTTTGTTGCCTGTTGCACCGGCCTTGTCCGCCCATCGCTGATGAGGTGCTGTTAACCGGCAGGCAGTCGCTGAAACAGCGAAGGGGTAATAAAGATTTGCCAAAAAAAAAAGATCGCCGTGTTTAACCTCATTTCTCTCTGATACCCAACGCGATGTGTATGCAGTCAGAGCGAATGTAGCTCACGCTATATTTCAGGAGTGCATCATGAATAGTTTCAGCCAGACAGCGGAAGCGGTGCAGAAGCGCACCAATGCCCGTTACTGGATTGTGGTGATGTTATTTATTGTTACCTCATTCAACTACGGTGACCGCGCAACCATTTCGATTGCCGGTTCGGCGATGTCCAAAGATATAGGCCTCGATTCAGTCGGACTTGGCTATATCTTCTCCGCCTTCTCATGGGCGTACGTTATTGGTCAGATTCCGGGCGGCTGGCTGCTCGACCGCTTCGGCTCAAAACGCGTCTATTTCTGGAGCATCTTTACCTGGTCGCTATTTACCTTCCTGCAAGGGTTTGTCGATCTGTTCAGCGGCTTCGGTATCATCATGTCATTGTTTATGCTGCGTTTCCTGGTAGGGCTGGCCGAAGCACCTTCCTTCCCTGGCAACAGCCGCATTGTCGCGGCCTGGTTTCCGGCGCAGGAGCGCGGCACGGCGGTGGCGATCTTCAACTCGGCACAATATTTCGCTACCGTCATCTTCGCGCCGATCATGGGCTGGCTGGTCTCTTCAGTGGGCTGGGCACACGTATTCTGGTTCATGGGTGGACTCGGCATCATCCTCAGCTTCATCTGGCTGAAAGTGATCCACGATCCCACCGATCACCCTGGCGTGAATAAAGCCGAACTGGAGTATATGGAGCAGGGCGGTGCGCTGATCAATATGGATGTCAAAAAGGATAGCCGCAAAGTGAGCTGGAGCGAGAAGTGGTTCCAGATCAAACAGCTGCTGACCTCACGCATGATGTTAGGCATCTACCTCGGTCAATACTGCGTTAACGCCTTAACCTACTTTTTCATTACCTGGTTCCCGGTCTATCTGGTACAGGCGCGCGGCATGTCGATTCTTAAAGCGGGCTTTATTGCCTCGATTCCGGCGGTATGCGGCTTCCTCGGCGGCGTCCTGGGCGGGGTGATTTCCGACTGGCTGATGCGCAAAACCGGCTCGCTGAATATCGCGCGTAAAACGCCGATAGTGCTCGGCATGCTGCTCTCCATTTCGATGGTGATGTGTAACTACACCGATACCGAGTGGGTGGTAGTGTTCTTCATGGCGCTGGCGTTCTTCGGTAAAGGAATCGGTGCGCTGGGCTGGGCGGTGATGGCAGATACCGCGCCGAAAGAGATCAGTGGCCTGAGCGGCGGTCTGTTCAACATGTTTGGTAACTTTTCTGGCATCGTGACGCCTATCGCCATCGGTTACATCATCGCCACCAGCGGATCCTTTGAAGGCGCGCTGATTTATGTCGGTATTCACGCCTTTGTCGCCGCCTTCAGCTTCCTGGTGATAGCGGGCGATATCAAACGTGTCGAACTGAAAACCTGGTCCGGTAAGGATGCCTCATGAATACACAAAGTTCACCGGTGATCACCGGGATGCAGGTTATCCCGGTCGCCGGTTATGACAGCATGCTGCTCAATATTGGCGGTGCGCACAACGCCTGTTTTACCCGCAACATTGTGGTACTCACCGACAGCGCCGGTCACACCGGCGTCGGTGAAGCGCCAGGCGGCGACACCATCTATCAGACGCTGGTTGAGGCGATTCCGCAGGTCAAAGGCCAGCAGATTGCACGAATGAACCACCTGGTGCAGCAGGTGCACAAGGGCAATCAGTCGGCTGACTTCACCACTTTCGGTAACGGTGCCTGGACCTTTGAGTTGCGGGTCAATGCGGTGGCGGCGCTGGAAGCGGCGCTACTCGATCTGCTGGGACAGTGCCTCGGCGTGCCGGTGGCAGAGTTACTGGGGCCCGGCAAGCAGCGTGATGAGGTCACGGTGCTGGGCTATCTGTTCTACCTTGGCGATCGCCGCAAGACCGATCTGCCTTATCTGAGCGGTGAACAGGCCAGTCATGAGTGGTATCACCTGCGTCATCAGGAAGCACTGAGTAGCGAAGCGGTGGTGCGACTGGCAGAGGCGGCGCAGGACAAATATGGCTTTAAAGATTTCAAACTCAAAGGCGGCGTGCTGCCAGGCGAACAGGAGATCGCAACCGCCGCGGCGCTGAAGCAGCGCTTCCCGGATGCGCGCATTACCGTCGATCCCAACGGGGCCTGGCTACTGGATGAAGCGATCGCCCTGTGCAAAGGAATGGCGGATGTCCTGAGCTATGCCGAAGATCCCTGCGGTGCAGAACAGGGCTACTCAGGACGCGAGGTAATGGCGGAGTTCCGGCGCGCCACTGGCTTACCGGTCGCCACCAACATGATCGCCACCAACTGGCGCGAGATGAACCACGCGGTGATGCTCAACGCAGTCGATATTCCGTTAGCCGATCCGCACTTCTGGACGCTGAGCGGTGCCGTGCGGGTGGCGCAACTGTGCGACGAATGGGGCCTGACGTGGGGCTGCCATTCCAATAACCACTTCGACATTTCGCTGGCGATGTTTACCCACGTTGGCGCAGCGGCACCGGGCAATCCGACCGCCATTGATACCCACTGGATCTGGCAGGAGGGCGATCAGCGCCTGACCAAAAATCCCCTTCAAATCCGCAACGGCAAAATCACCGTGCCGGATGCGCCAGGCCTCGGCATCGAGCTTGACTGGGACCGCGTGCATCAGGCCCATCAGCTTTTCCAGTCACTGCCTGCGGGTGCCCGTAACGACGCCACAGCGATGCAATATCTGATTCCCGGTTGGACATTCGACCGTAAGCGCCCGGCATTTGGCCGCGCAACAGCATAAGGAGCAGGAGATGAGTTCAACACCGAAAGTTACCGCCATGCAGGTCATTCCGGTTGCCGGCCACGACAGCATGCTGCTTAACCTCAGCGGCGCGCATTCGCCATTCTTCACCCGCAACATTGTGATTATCAAGGATAACGCTGGCCACACCGGCGTCGGCGAAATCCCGGGCGGTGAAAAAATCCGTCAGACGCTGGAAGATGCGGCTTCGCTGGTGATTGGCAAAACTGTGGGTGAATACAAAAACATTCTCAGCCTGGTGCGCAGCACCTTTGCCGATCGGGATGCCAGCGGGCGCGGCACCCAGACCTTTGATCTGCGCACCACTATCCATGTGGTGACCGGCATTGAAGCGGCGCTGCTCGACCTGCTGGGTCAGCATCTGGAGGTGAATGTGGCCTCGCTGCTGGGTGACGGACAACAGCGCGACCGCGTTGAGATGCTCGGCTATCTGTTCTATATCGGCGACCGCCGCAAGACGTCCCTGCCTTATCAGAGCCAGGAGAGCGATCCCTGTGACTGGTATCGCCTGCGCCACGAAGAGGCGTTAACCCCGGAGACGGTGGTACGGCTGGCGGAAGCGGCTTATGAAAAATACGGTTTTAACGATTTCAAACTGAAGGGCGGCGTATTGCGCGGTGGCGAAGAGGCAGAAGCAGTTACCGCACTGGCGAAGCGTTTCCCCGAGGCGCGTATCACCCTCGATCCTAACGGCGCCTGGTCGCTGAACGAAGCCATCATGCTGGGTAAGCAACTGAAAAATGTGCTGGCCTACGCTGAAGATCCCTGTGGTGCAGAGCAGGGCTACTCAGGACGGGAAGTGATGGCGGAGTTCCGTCGCGCCACGGGTATGCCGACCGCCACCAATATGATCGCCACCGACTGGCGGCAGATGGGCCATACGCTGTCATTGCAGTCGGTCGATATTCCGCTGGCCGATCCGCATTTCTGGACCATGCAGGGCTCGGTGCGGGTTGCGCAGATGTGCCATGACTTTGGCCTGACCTGGGGTTCGCACTCGAATAACCACTTCGATATTTCGCTGGCGATGTTTACCCACGTTGCCGCCGCCGCGCCGGGCGCAATCACCGCGATTGATACCCACTGGATCTGGCAGGAGGGCAATCAGCGCCTGACCAAAGAGCCGTTCCAGATCAAAGGCGGCATGGTGCAGGTGCCGCAGAAACCGGGTCTCGGCGTTGAGCTGGATATGGATCAGGTGATGCAGGCCAATGCGCTGTATCAGAAGCAGGGGCTGGGCGCACGCGATGATGCTCAGGCGATGCAATTTCTGGTGCCGGGATGGACCTACGACAATAAACGTCCCTGCCTGGTACGTTAACCTTTTCGGCTCCCCCCGGGGAGCCACCGCCACAGGAGTTAACCATGAGTAATGCAGCCTGGCCGAATGGATTTCGTCGTCGTTTGTTAGCGGGTGAAACCCTGATCGGCAGCTGGTGTGCGCTTGCCAGCCCGATTTCTACCGAGATTTTAGGTCTGGCCGGTTTTGACTGGCTGGTGCTGGATGGCGAACATGCGCCAAACGATATCACCACCTTTGTGCCGCAGCTGATGGCGCTGAAGGGCAGTCACAGTGCGCCCGTGGTGCGTCCTCCCTGCAATGAGCCGGTAATCATCAAGCGGCTGCTCGACATCGGCTTCAGTAACTTCCTGGTGCCGTTTGTTGAGACGGAAGAGGAAGCGCTGCGCGCAGTGGCATCAACCCGCTATCCTCCCGCCGGCATCCGCGGCGTGTCGGTTTCGCATCGCAGCAACATGTACGGCACCCTGCCGGACTACAACAGCAGCATCAACGACAACATCACCGTGCTGGTGCAGATTGAAACCCAGCAGGCAGTGGACAACATCGACGCCATCGCAGCGGTAGACGGAGTTGACGGCATCTTTGTTGGCCCGGGCGATCTCTCCGCCGCTCTCGGCTATCTCGGTCAGCCAGCACACCCGGAAGTGCTGAAAGTGATTAAACACATCTTCGAACGCGCCAAAGCCGCGGGCAAACCCAGCGGCATTCTGGCGCCGGTGGAAGCCGATGCGCGCCGCTACCTGGAATGGGGCGCAACCTTTGTCGCGGTCGGCAGCGATCTCGGTGTGTTCCGCAACGCCACACAGGCGCTTTGCGACAAATTTAAGCGCTAATCAATCAAGGGGAAACGCAATGAAAATTGGATTTATCGGCCTGGGAATCATGGGCAAACCAATGAGTAAAAATCTGGTGAAAGCCGGTTATTCGCTGGTGGTCCGCGACCATAATCCTGAGAACGAAGCGGAACTGGTTGAGCTGGGCGCGACCGTTGCGAAATCAGCCAGAGAGCTGGCTGAGCAGTGTGACGTGGTGATCACCATGGTGCCTAATTCGCCACAGGTCAAAGAGGTCTGTCTCGGCGAAGAGGGCATTATCGCGGCGGAAAAACCGGGCCTGATTGTGATCGACATGAGTTCAATCGCCCCGCTTGCCAGCCGCGAAGTTCACGATGCGCTGGCGACAAAGCAGATCAAAATGCTGGATGCGCCGGTCAGCGGCGGCGAACCCAAAGCGATCGAAGGCACGCTGTCAGTGATGGTGGGCGGCGACAAAGCGGTCTTCGATCACTGCTACGACATCATGAAAGCAATGGCGGCCTCGGTGGTCCATACCGGCGATATCGGGGCAGGCAACGTGACCAAGCTGGCTAATCAGGTGATTGTGGCACTGAACATTGCCGCGATGTCCGAAGCGTTATCACTGGCAACCAAGGCGGGCGTTAATCCGGATCTGGTTTATCAGGCGATCCGTGGCGGCCTGGCGGGCAGTACCGTGCTGGACGCCAAAGCGCCGATGGTGATGGATCGCAATTTTAAGCCCGGCTTCCGTATTGATCTGCATATCAAGGACCTGGCGAATGCGCTGGATACCTCACACGGCGTTGGCGCGCACCTGCCGCTGACGGCGGCGGTGATGGAGATGATGCAGGCGCTGCGTAATGATGGTCAGGGTTCATCCGACCACAGCGCGCTTGCCTGCTATTATGAGAAGTTAGCGAAGGTTGAAATCGCCCGCTAAAACCCGGTGCCGGTGTCTGCGGATGCCGGACTGGTTTCAGAGCATTTCAATCCCTTAACAGCGCTCGGATTGCCTATGAAAATCGTAATCGCACCGGATTCATATAAAGAGAGTTTATCCGCCCTAGATGTGGCATCGGCGATAGAAACGGGTTTCCGTGAAATTTTCCCCGATGCGCATTATGTGAAAATACCGGTCGCCGACGGTGGTGAAGGCACGGTAGAAGCGATGGTGGCGGCGACGAAAGGAAAAATCGTCAGGTTAAAGGTTACCGGGCCGCTTGGCGCGCAGGTCGACGCTTTTTATGGTTTGTCCGGTGACGAGCGCACGGCCTATATCGAAATGGCGGCTGCCAGTGGCCTCGAACGGGTGCCCGCCGCGCAACGCGATCCGCGGGTGACCACCTCCTTTGGCACCGGCGAACTGATTAAAAACGCGCTGGATAAGGGCGTCGGACATATCATTATCGGCATCGGCGGCAGCGCCACCAATGACGGCGGGTCTGGCATGATGCAGGCGCTCGGTGCCCGACTGCTGAACGCCCAGGGCAGTGAAATCGGTTATGGCGGCGGCGCACTGCCTGACCTCGCCTCGATTGATATCAGCCAGCTGGATAGCCGCATTTCACAGTGCCGGATCGAGGTGGCCTGTGATGTGACCAATCCGCTGACCGGCGAAGAGGGTGCCTCGGCGATTTTCGGCCCGCAAAAAGGGGCGACGCCGGCGCTGGTGCAGCAGCTTGACCAGGCGCTGGCCCACTACGCGGCGATTATTCACCGCGATCTGGATATCGATGTGTTGCATATTCCCGGCGGTGGCGCGGCGGGCGGTATGGGAGCGGCGCTGCATGCGTTTTGTCAGGCTGATTTACGCCGCGGTATTGAGATTGTCACCGAAGCGCTGGGGCTGGCGGAACAGGTCAGGGACGCCGATCTGGTGATTACCGGTGAAGGGCGCATCGACAGCCAGAGTATTAATGGCAAGGTGCCGATTGGCGTCGCCAGCGTTGCAAAACGCTTCAATAAGCCGGTAATCGGCATCGCTGGCAGCCTGACGGCGGATGTCGGCGTGGTGCATCAGCACGGTATTGATGCGGTATTCAGCGTGCTCTACAGCATCTGTTCACTGGACGAGGCGCTGGCCAGCGCCGGCAGGAACGTCCAGCTGACCGCACGTAACGTCGCGGCGACGCTGAAGCTGGCCGGTTTCCGCTAACCGGGCGGGCAATTCAGCGCGTCGGCATTGCTGATGACGCGCTGTCTGATGAAGGCTGAGTCACCCGCCGGTGCGGCAGCAGGGCAATGCCGTGCCGGTATTATTCGACGCCCAGTATCCGCCGGGCTTCTCTGGCGACATTCTCCATCTCATCCTGCAACTCCAGCAGTTCAGGTTCCAGCGCGGCAATATCGCTGGCCTGAAGCAGTTCGCGCTCCAGCTGATGGCAAAGTTGCTTCATGCGTGGCACGCCGCTGTAGCTGGCGCTGCCGTGCAGCTTGTGAATGATCTCACGCAGCGCGCTCACCTCATTACTGGCCATAAACTGCGCGATTTTTGCGTGGGCCTCAGGTAAAAACTCCAGCAGCATCCGCAGCAGATCGCGCGCCAGATCCGGCTTGTTGGCTGCCTGTCGCAGCGCCAGCTGCCAGTCGAGCGTCGGCAGAATGTGCGGCAGTTCCGGAACTGCGGCGGCTGGCGGTGGCGTGTAGCGCGCCAGTAGCTGGCTTAGCTTACTTTCATCAATCGGTTTGGCCAGATAGCCATTCATCCCCGCTTTAATCAGCTGTTCGCGCTCGCCGTCAATCGCATGGGCGGTGACCGCGACAATCGGCGTACTGGCATGATGTGGCAGGCTGCGAATGATTTCGCTGGCGCGGATACCGTCAATATCAGGCATCTGAATATCCATCAGGATCACATCCAGCGCCTGCTGGCGGGCTTCGCGAATCGCGTGTTCGGCACTGTTACACAGCACGATGCGTTGTACCTGCTCCTCAAGTAAAGCGCCGATCAGCTTGAGATTGGCCGGATTGTCATCCACCGCCATCACCGTTAACGGCAGGCGCGGCGAAAGCGGCAGTTCACTGCTCTGACGGGTGTGCAGATCCAGCAACATCGGCAGCAGGCGGGTCAGGGAGATCGGTTTAGCGATACAGCTATCAATGCCGCGCACCTTCAGCTCATCGGCCAGCAGCATCATCGGGCTGGGCAGTGCCATCAGCACATGATCGGCCCGATCCAGCAGGGCATTAATCTGGCTTTCCGCCAGTAACTGATGCTGGCTGACATTAACCGGCATCGCCATCAGCAGCAGCGGATAGTGCGCCTCGCTTAAGCCCTCCAGCGTCTCGCTGTAATCGATCTGCAGCGGCGTCGCGCTTAACATCTCCAGTGCCGCCCGGGCTACTGCAGGATTGGCTTCCACATAGGCGATACGCGCATGCGACAGCGCCTCCAGCACCCGTGGCATACCTGGCGCATTCGGGTTGAGATCCAACTGCACCCGAATCACGAAGGTGGAGCCGTGATCGGGCTGGCTGCTGAAGGTGATTTCCCCGCCCATCTCCCGCACCAGTTTCTGGGTGATCACCAACCCCAGTCCGGTCCCGCCGTGACGGCGAGAAATGCTGGCGTCCGCCTGACGGAACGCCTGGAACAGCTGGGTCTGCTGCTGCTCAGAGATGCCGATACCGGTATCCTCGACCTGAATTTCCAGCTCGACCCGGGTATGGGTGATTACCCGCTGTCCGACGCGCAGGCCAATGGTGCCTTTTTCGGTAAATTTAATCGCGTTGCCAATCAGGTTGATCAGGATCTGCTGCAGGCGCAGCGCATCGCCAATCACGTTATCCGGTACGCTGCTGTCGCACACTACCGTCAGCTCCAGACCTTTGTCATGGGCCGACGGTGCCAGCAGCACCAGCGTTTCATCCAGCGTGGCGCGCAGCGGAAAGGGGATCGCCTCCAGCATCAGCTTGCCCGCTTCCAGCTTCGAGAAGTCGAGCACATCGTTGATAATGCTGAGCAGGTTATTGGCCGAGCGCTCAATGGTCTGCATATAATCGCGCTGGGTGGCGCGCAACTGGGTCTTCAGCATCTGACGGGTAAAGCCGAGTACGCCATTCAGCGGCGTGCGCAGTTCATGCGACATGTTGGCTAAAAATTCGGACTTGATGCGGGCGGCTTCCTGTGCCCGTTTTTTCGCCAGATCCAGCTCAACGTTCTGTATCTCCAGCTGCTCCAGCGTCTCGCGCAGGTCGTAGGTCGCCTGATCGATATTATGCTGCATCTCTTCGTGGTAGGCAGTAAGCGACATCGCCATCGCGTTGATGCCGTTTTTAAGAATGCTCAGCTCCCCCAGCATGTAGCCTTCGACCCGGCTGTCGAGCTGACCCCGACGAATCCGGTCCACGGTGGTGACCATATTGCGGATCGGGCCGGTGACGTCGCGCATCAGGCGGTAGGCGAACAGCATCGCAATACAGAGACAGAACAGCAGCATCAGCGTCGCGACAAACACTTCTTTGTACTGCTGCAGCCGCACCGACTGCAGATCCAGCTCAATCGCCACATAGCCCAGCGGATTACCCGCCGGTTTGGCATCTTCATCCGGTAATTCGTCCACGTCATAGCGTTCGGTGGTAATCGGGGTACGCAGAATCAGCAGACTGCCGTGCCGTTCCATTGAGACATCATCGGGCAGGGCGCGAATATCATCCTGCTGCAGCAGGCTCAGGTTCTGCTTGTGGTTGGAGGTGACGTAGAGTTGGTTATGGTTGTCGAACACCGAAATCGCCCGGACAATACCGGAGTGGCGGCGGTGCAGCAGACTGACCAGTTCGCGCATCGCATCGCGATTATGCCAGGTCATGCTGTATTCGCTGGAGATCGCCAGCGGTTCGATGATGTTGGCACCGGCATCCATCACCTGCCGTTGCAGTTCGTTGTAGCGATGCACCACAAAAAATGAGCTGAGCAGCAGGCCAACCATCAGCGTGGGTGCCAGGATTAAAATCATCATTCGCGCCCGCAGGCTGTATTTGGTCATAATAGTCGCCTGGCTACTCCGGCTTAACGTCCCTGTGCATCCGTCGACAAACCTGTGCACATCGTTTTTAGAGAAAGAGAATTAACAACACTATGGCGCAATTTTACGCTGCAAAACAGCGCGTGGCGACGCAACAACGCCTTACCGTCACCATTGAAGAGCTTGATCCGTTCGGGCAGGGCGTGGCGCGTCATAAAGGCAAAACCATTTTTGTCAGCGGTGCGCTGCCTGGCGAACAGGCAGAAATTACGCTGACAGAGGATAAACGGCAATTTGCCCGAGCGAAAGTGACGCGGCTGTTAAACACCAGTCCGGCGCGCGTCACGCCGCGCTGTCCGCATTTTCAGCGTTGCGGTGGCTGCCAGCAGCAGCATGTGGAAGTGGCACTGCAGCAGCAGAGCAAAGCCCGGGCGCTGAGCCGGATGCTGAGCCAGGCGGCACAGCAGCCGGTGGCGGTTGATGAGGTGATTGCCGGTGAGCCCTGGGGCTATCGCCGTCGCGCCCGGCTGGGCCTGCAGTGGCACAACAAGCAGCAGCGCCTGCAGATGGGCTTTCGCCAGGAAGCGAGCAACGATCTGGTCGATATCCAGCAATGCCCCATTTTGATGCCCGAACTTGAGGCATTGATCACGCCGCTGCGCCAGTGCCTGAGTGGCTTACGCGCCGTCAGGCGTCTCGGCCACGTTGAGCTGGTGCTGGCGGACAACGGTCCACTGATGATCCTGCGCCATCTTGATGCGCTGCAGGCGGAAGACCGTGAAAAGCTGGAACAGTTTTCGCATAAGCATCAGCTGATGCTGTTACTGGATGCAGGTGATGAGACATTAACGCCGTTAACCGAAGCGAAGCCGTTTTATCACTCTCATCAACTTAAGCTAACCTTCAGTCCACAGGATTTCATTCAGGTAAATGATGCGGTGAACCAGCAGATGGTGGCACAGGCGCTAAGCTGGCTCGATCTGCAGCCGGAAGACCAGGTGCTGGACCTGTTTTGCGGTATGGGAAACTTCACACTTCCTATCGGAATCTTCGTACAAAATGTAGTTGGTGTGGAGGGCATTGCAGCATTAGTACGGCAGGCAGCGTATAATGCTGAGCTGAATAATCTTAAAAATGTTCGCTTTTTCCAGCATAACCTGGAGGAAGACGTGTCGCGCCAGCCGTGGGCGGCACAGGGATTTAACAAGGTATTACTCGATCCGGCTCGTGCCGGGGCTGCTGGCGTTATGGCGCATGTGGTTAAACTTGCACCAGAACGCGTGGTCTATGTTTCGTGTAATCCCACCACACTCGCGCGTGACAGCCAGACATTGCTGTCAGCGGGCTACCAATTGGAAAGGGTCGCGATGCTGGATATGTTCCCTCATACCCGTCATCTCGAATCCATGGTGCTGTTCAGAAAAACAGAAGCGATGGGCTAAGTCGCTGTGCAGGAGAGGATATGGTTGCGGTCAGAAGTGCGCATTTAAATACTGAGGGGGAATTCGCCCTCGACCAGTGGATCGCCAGTCTCGGTATTGCTAACCCGCAATCATGTCAACGCGTCGCCGAAACCTGGCGCTACTGTGAAGCGCAAACCCAGGGCCATCCCGATCAGTCGCTGCTGCTGTGGCGCGGCATCGAGATGGTCGAAATCCTCTCGATGCTCAGTATGGATATTGAAAGCCTGTGTGCGGCGCTGATCTTCCCGCTGGCTAACGATGAAGTGGTGAGCGAAGAAGATCTGGAAAAAACCATCGGCAAAGGCATTGTCTCGCTGGTGCATGGCGTGCGCGATATGGACGCGATCCGTCAGCTGAAAGCGATTCACAATGACTCGATGGCGTCTGAGCAGGTGGATAACGTCCGCCGGATGCTGCTGGCGATGGTGGAAGATTTCCGCTGCGTGGTGCTCAAACTGGCCGAACGCATCATGAACCTGCGCGAAATGAAAGACGCGCCGGAAGATGAGCGAGTGCTGGCGGCTAAAGAGAGTACCAATATCTATGCGCCGCTGGCCAACCGGCTCGGCATTGGTCAACTGAAGTGGGAGCTGGAAGATTACTGCTTCCGCTATCTGCATCCCGACGAATACAAACGCATCGCCAAACTGCTGCATGAACGACGCATTGACCGTGAGCAGTACATCGACAACTTCGTCAACAATCTGCGTAAAGAGATGGCCAAAGAGGGCGTACGTGCCGAAGTCTATGGCCGGCCGAAGCATATCTACAGTATCTGGCGCAAGATGCAGAAGAAGTCGCTGGCTTTCGATGAGCTGTTCGACGTGCGGGCGGTGCGCATCGTCGCTGAGCGCTTACAGGATTGCTACGGCGCGCTGGGCACGGTCCACACGCTTTATCGTCATCTGCCGAGCGAGTTTGATGACTACGTGGCAAACCCCAAGCCAAATGGCTACCAGTCAATTCACACCGTGGTGTTAGGCCCGCAGGGTAAAACGGTGGAGATCCAGATCCGTACCCGCCAGATGCACGAAGATGCCGAGCTGGGCGTGGCGGCGCACTGGAAATATAAAGAGGGGCCGACTTCCAGCAGCGCACGCGGCGCAGCGGGGCATGAAGAGCGTATCGCCTGGCTGCGTAAGCTGATCAGCTGGCAGGAAGAGATGGCGGATTCCGGTGAACTGCTGGAAGAGGTGCGCAGCCAGGTGTTCGATGACCGGGTGTACGTGTTTACACCGAAAGGGGATGTGGTGGACTTGCCCGCCGGCTCAACGCCGCTCGACTTCGCTTACCACATCCACAGTGACATCGGTCACCGCTGCATCGGCGCAAAAATCGGCGGCCGTATCGTGCCGTTTACCTATCAGCTGCAGATGGGCGATCAGGTTGAAGTGATCACTCAGAAACAGCCGAACCCGAGCCGGGACTGGCTCAACCCTAACCTCGGCTATATCACCACCAGCCGCGGCCGGTCAAAGATTCACAACTGGTTCCGCAAGCAGGATCGCGATAAGAACATCATCGCCGGACGGCAGATTCTGGATAACGAGCTGAATCAGCTGGATATCAGCCTGCGTGAAGCGGAGAAGCTGCTGCTGCCGCGCTATAACGTTACTTCCCTGGAGGAGTTACTGGCGGCGATTGGTGGTGGTGATATTCGCCTTAACCAGATGGTTAATTTCCTGCAGGCCCGGCTCAACAAGCCGAGCGCCGAAGAGCAAGACCGCGAAGCGCTGCGCCAGTTGACCCAGAAGTCCTACACGCCACCGTCGCGCAAAGAGAGCGGGCGCGTGGTGGTCGAGGGCGTGGGCAACCTGATGCACCACATTGCACGTTGCTGCCAGCCGATTCCGGGCGACGATATCGTCGGCTTTATCACTCAGGGACGCGGTATTTCGATTCACCGTGCCGACTGTGACCAGCTGGCTGAGCTGATCTCCCATGCGCCGGAACGCATCGTTGACGCGGTATGGGGTGAAAGTTACTCCAGCGGTTATTCGCTGGTGGTACGGGTGACAGCCAACGATCGCAGCGGGCTGCTGCGCGATATCACCACCATCCTCGCCAATGAAAAAGTCAATGTACTGGGCGTGTCGAGCCGCAGCGATACCAAAAAGCAGCTGGCGACTATCGACATGGATATCGAGATTTATAACCATCAGGTGCTGGGACGGGTACTGGCACGCCTGAATCAGGTCTCTGATATCATCGACGCCCGCCGTTTACACTGATACTACTGGCCGCCGGTCCGGTTTTCGCCGCAGAGGCGAACGGCCGGGCTGGCGTGCTGCACTTCAGGCGCCGTATACGCGCCACCTCAAGACCAACCGCAAAGGATTTTCCTGAATGAACGCCATCGATCGCCTGCTTGGCATTATGAAAACCCTGCGCGATCCGCAACACGGCTGTCCGTGGGATCGTGAGCAGACCTTCGCCACCATCGCCCCGTATACGCTGGAGGAGACCTATGAAGTGCTGGACGCTATCCAGCGCGAGGATTTTGACGATTTGCGCGGCGAACTGGGCGATCTGCTGTTCCAGGTGGTGTTTTATGCCCAGATGGCCAGCGAGCAGGATCGCTTTACCTTCGAGGATATCTGCCACGCCATTAGCGACAAGCTGGAGCGCCGTCATCCACATATTTTTGCTGACGCCAGCGCGGAAACCAGCGGCGAGGTGCTGAAAAACTGGGAAGCGATAAAAACTGCCGAGCGGGCGGAAAAAGCCCAGCATTCGGCGCTGGACGATATTCCCAGAGCATTGCCGGCGCTGATGCGCGCCCATAAAATCCAGAAGCGTTGCCACAATGTCGGCTTTGACTGGGACACGCTGGGGCCGGTGGTCGCCAAAGTGCACGAAGAGATCGATGAAGTGATGCACGAGGCGCAGCAAAGTGTGGTGGACAGCCAGAAGCTGGAGGAGGAGATCGGTGACCTGCTGTTCGCCACGGTGAACCTGTCGCGCCATCTTGGCAGCAAAGCTGAAACCGCGCTGCAAAAGGCTAATGACAAGTTTGAGCGTCGCTTCCGCCAGGTTGAAGCGATCATTGCCGCGCAGGGGCTGAGCATGCCTGGCGCCACGCTGGAACAGATGGAAGCGGCCTGGCAGCAGGTGAAAATCAGCGAGAAATGCTGATTATTCCAGCGCTGTGTATAAAATCGCCGCTTGAGCTTACACGATTCAGCGCGGCGACAACTTTGTGACGTACATCAACATTTCATTAACGGCTATCCGCTATGTTAGCCGCAGCACTGCGTTGGAGGATGGCTGTGATTCATCAATTGTGGCTGATAGCGGTTTCCAGTATACTGTTTTCCCGTCCTGGTTATTCCACCGTCTTTAAACCTAAACTCTCAGGTTCAGCATGACAACGAATTATATTTTTGTGACCGGCGGGGTCGTATCCTCTCTGGGTAAAGGCATTGCCGCAGCCTCCCTCGCAGCCATTCTCGAAGCCCGTGGTCTTAACGTGACCATCATGAAGCTGGACCCGTATATCAACGTGGATCCAGGCACCATGAGCCCGACTCAGCACGGTGAAGTTTTCGTCACTGATGATGGGGCTGAAACCGATCTGGATTTGGGTCACTACGAGCGCTTCATTCGCACTAAAATGTCGCGTCGTAATAACTTCACCACTGGCCGTATCTACTCTGAAGTGCTGCGTAAAGAACGTCGCGGCGACTATCTGGGTGCCACTATTCAGGTGATTCCACACATCACCAACGCCATTAAAGAGCGCATCATTGAAGGCGGCGAAGGCCACGATGTGGTGCTGGTCGAAATCGGCGGCACGGTCGGCGATATCGAATCACTGCCGTTCCTTGAAGCCATTCGTCAGATGGCGGTGGATGTAGGCCGTGAGCACACCATGTATATGCACCTGACGCTGGTGCCGTATATGGCAGCAGCCGGTGAAGTGAAAACCAAACCGACCCAGCACTCGGTCAAAGAGCTGCTCTCTATCGGTATTCAGCCTGACGTGCTGATCTGCCGTTCTGACCGCGCCGTTCCAGCCAACGAACGCGCCAAAATCGCGCTGTTCTGTAACGTGCCGGAAAAAGCGGTTATTTCGCTGAAAGATGTCGATTCGATTTACAAGATCCCGGGCATGCTGAAGTCGCAGGGCCTGGATGACTACATCTGCAAACGCTTCAATCTGAATGCACCGGAAGCCAATCTGGCCGAGTGGGAGCAGGTGATTTACGAAGAAGCCAATCCGGGCGGTGAAGTCACCATCGGGATGGTGGGCAAGTACGTTGAATTGCCGGATGCCTACAAATCGGTGATTGAAGCGCTGAAGCACGGCGGCCTGAAAAATCGCGTCACCGTGAACATCAAACTGATCGACTCGCAGGATGTTGAATCACGCGGTGTCGAATTACTGAAAGATTTGGATGCGATTCTGATTCCTGGTGGCTTCGGTTACCGTGGCGTCGAAGGCAAGCTGATGACCGCGCAGTACGCACGTGAAAATAACGTGCCGTATCTCGGCATCTGTCTTGGCATGCAGGTGGCACTGATGGAGTTCGCCCGTAACGTCGCCGGGATGGAAGGCGCCAACTCCACTGAATTTGTGCCAGACTGTAAATATCCGGTAGTGGCGTTAATTACCGAATGGCGTGACGAAAACGGCAACGTTGAAGTGCGCAGCGAGCAGAGCGATCTGGGCGGCACCATGCGTCTGGGCAGCCAGCAGTGTCAGTTAACGCCGGGCAGCCAGGTTCGCCAGCTGTACGGTTCTGACACCATCGTTGAGCGCCATCGCCATCGTTATGAAGTTAACAACATGCTGCTGAAGCCAATTGAAGCAGCCGGTCTGCGGGTTGCGGGTCGCTCAGGGGATGATCAACTGGTTGAGATTATCGAAATCCCGAACCATCCGTGGTTTGTGGCTTGCCAGTTCCACCCGGAGTTTACCTCGACACCACGTGATGGCCATCCGTTGTTTGCCGGCTTCGTGAAAGCGGCACATGAGCATCAGAAGCGTTTAGCGAAGTAAGATTCACGAGCAGCGCGCGAACTTTTCGCGCGTTGTTTGTCTTAGGATTGACTAACTTGTACTGAGGAAAAACGTAATGTCCAAAATCGTAAAAGTCATCGGTCGCGAAATTATCGACTCACGTGGTAACCCGACTGTTGAAGCAGAAGTGCATCTGGAAGGCGGTTTCGTTGGTCTGGCAGCAGCGCCATCAGGAGCTTCTACTGGTTCACGCGAAGCACTGGAACTGCGTGACGGTGACAAATCTCGTTTCCTGGGCAAAGGCGTGACCAAAGCTGTTGCTGCGGTAAACGGCCCGATTGCTGAAGCGGTAAAAGGCAAAGACGCGAAAGATCAGGCGAACATCGATAAAATCATGATCGACCTGGACGGTACTGAGAACAAATCCAACTTCGGTGCTAACGCCATTCTGGCCGTGTCACTGGCGGCGGCGAAAGCGGCGGCAGCCTCTAAAGGTCAGCCACTGTATGAGCACATCGCTGAACTGAACGGCACCCCAGGCAAATATTCTATGCCACTGCCAATGATGAACATCATCAACGGCGGCGAGCATGCCGATAACAACGTTGATATCCAGGAATTCATGATTCAGCCGGTTGGCGCTTCAAACGTGAAAGAAGCGATCCGTATGGGTTCTGAAGTATTCCATAACCTGGCGAAAGTGCTGAAAAGCAAAGGCATGAGCACTGCGGTAGGTGACGAAGGTGGCTATGCGCCAAACCTGGGTTCCAACGCTGAAGCGCTGGCCGTTATCGCTGAAGCGGTAAAAGCAGCAGGCTACGAGCTGGGCAAAGACATCACGCTGGCGATGGACTGTGCGGCCTCTGAGTTCTACAAAGATGGCAAATACGTGCTGGCCGGTGAAGGCGGTAAAGCCTTTACTTCAGAAGAGTTCACCCACTTCCTGGAAGATCTGACTAAGCAGTATCCGATCGTCTCTATCGAAGATGGCCTGGACGAATCTGACTGGGATGGCTTCGCGTATCAGACTAAAGTTCTGGGCGACAAAATCCAGCTGGTGGGTGATGACCTGTTCGTGACCAACACCAAAATCCTGAAAGAAGGTATCGAAAAAGGTATCGCTAACTCCATTCTGATCAAATTCAACCAGATCGGTTCTCTGACCGAAACGCTGGCAGCGATCAAAATGGCGAAAGACGCGGGCTACACTGCCGTGATCTCTCACCGTTCAGGCGAAACCGAAGATGCAACCATCGCTGACCTGGCGGTAGGTACTGCAGCGGGCCAGATCAAAACCGGTTCAATGAGCCGTTCTGACCGTGTTGCTAAGTACAACCAGCTGATCCGTATCGAAGAAGCGCTGGGTTCTAAAGCGCCATTCAACGGTCTGAAAGAAGTTAAAGGTCAGTAATGACTGTGCGTTGATGTCGCGTTAAGTGACATTATCGGCCTCTGAAGCCCCGCCTTGTGCGGGGCTTTTTTGTTGGTGGCGGTGTGCGGACGCGGATGGCAAGGCCCGATCGCAAAGACGCAAAAGCGTCATCCCTGCCGGCTCGGCCCGCGTGATTACACACCTCATCCCTGAGGTGCGCCCGTTACCGGGCCAACGCTTTGCGTTGTTCAAAAACGCTCCCGGCATTTTTGTCCCTTGCGCGGGACGCTTTGTTATTCGATCCTTGCCATCCACCTTTTGAGCCTGTTAGCCGTCTGAAGTCTCTCTTTGTGACGTTTTAGCTTTTGTCCGGCGCGGAGAAAAGGCACAACGCGTGGTTGAGCTGCGCGGCAAATCTGCCATAATCAGCGCCCTGTTTTTTTCAAGCGAGTCCGTAATGCAATACCCGATTAACGAAATGTTCCAGACGCTACAGGGCGAAGGTTTTTATACCGGCGTACCCGCCATCTTCATCCGCTTACAGGGATGTCCGGTGGGCTGTAGCTGGTGTGATACTAAACATACCTGGGAAAAGCGGGCGGATCGGGAAACGTCGCTGGGCGATATTTTAATTAAAACCGTGGAAAGTGATGCCTGGGGCGATGCCGATGCGGCAACCTTGCTGAACGCCATCCAGCAGCAGGGCTGGACCGCGCGCCATGTGGTGATCACCGGCGGTGAACCGGCGATTTACGATCTGCGTCCGTTAACCACGGTGCTGGAGCAGCACGGCTTCCAGTGCCAGATAGAGACCAGCGGCACCCATGAGATCCGCTGTTCTGAACAGACCTGGGTGACGGTTTCACCCAAGGTTAATATGCGTGGCGGCTACGATGTGCTGCCGCAGGCGCTGGTTCGGGCCGATGAAATCAAACATCCGGTGGCGCGCCAGCGTGATGTCGAGGCCCTTGATGCGCTACTGGCCGGCCTTGATGACGCGAAACCGCGCATCATTGCCTTACAGCCGATCAGCCGCAAAGATGAAGCGACCCGACTCTGTATCGAGACCTGCATTGCGCGCAACTGGCGTTTGTCGATGCAAACCCACAAATATCTCAATATCGCCTGACAGAAGCGGGCGGTATGCAGCGGCACCTCAGCCATGGGGTGACCGGGCAGGCGTGCGGTCCGCAGGGGAGTTAACCGTTTCGGGGAATCAGGGGAGCAGCAGCGCCGGATCGAAGGGTTCGATCCGACAGCGTTAACCGCGGTAGACGCAACCGGCAGTACAGGTCTCTTTGATCATCACTGCGCTGAGCAGCGGCAGGCGAGGCTTCATCTGATCCCAAATCCATTTTGCCAGCACTTCGCTGGTCGGGTTTTCCAGCCCAGGAATATCATTGAGATAGTAGTGGTCGAGACGATCGTAGACCGGCTTAAACGCCGCTTTCAATTCGGCAAAGTCGATCACCCAACCGGTGTGCGCATCCACTTCGCCGGTAATCTCCAGACGAACCAGGAAGGAATGACCGTGCAGACGACCGCATTTGTGTCCGGCCGGCACGTTAGGTAAATGGTGTGCGGCTTCGAACTGGAACTCTTTAAATAAAGTGGTAGACATAGTGGTTCTCAGACATTAAAAAACCGCTAAATTCTACCTGATAACCGTATTTTTCGCACTCAGATCACACAATGCGCCCGCGTTGTGGCCCATTTCCTTCCCCGGTCCCAGCTAATTAACTGATATATCGCCGCTTTACTTACCACTTTTGCCGATTAATCCTACCAGGAAAACCATTTAGTCATTTTGGTTATTTGATATGTCGAAGGTGTATTTAATCGTTAATATACGGGCCGGTAACCTACGCACTCTTCCGCCATTTTACGGTCCGGACTTCTGATACTGGAATTTTTAACGCGATGACGACTCAGGCACCAGGTTCACTGCTTCCGCTCTCCCCGGAACAACTCGCTCGCTTACAGGCGGCGACGACCGATTATTCCCCCACCCAGCTGGCGTGGCTGTCAGGTTATTTCTGGGGCAGGGTAGAACAGACCCCGGGTAACGCAGTGGCCAGCGCCCCGGCACCGGCCGCAGCAGAAGCGCCAGCGATTACGTTGCTCTCGGCTTCGCAAACCGGCAATGCCCGCCGCCTGGCTGAACAGTTGCGTGATGACCTGCAGGCAGCCAGACTGAATGTAAACCTGGTGAATGCCGGCGATTATAAATTCAAACAAATCGGTCAGGAAAAGCTGCTGGTCGTGGTGACCTCCACCCAGGGTGAAGGGGAGCCGCCGGAAGAGGCGGTGGCGCTGCATAAGTTCCTGATGTCGAAAAAGGCCCCGAAAATGGATGGCACCGCGTTTGCGGTGTTTGGCCTGGGCGACACCTCTTATGAGTTTTTCAGCAAAGCAGGCAAAGATTTTGACAGCCGGCTGGCGGAACTGGGCGCAGAGCGGTTGCTGGATCGGGTGGATGCTGACGTTGAGTATGCCGATCAGGCCACGGCCTGGCGCAGTACGCTGACAGAGATTTTAAAGCAGCGCGTGCCGACCGAATCACCGAAGCAGGCCGCCGCCACTGCCGCGGGCAGCGTCAATGAAGTCACTACCAGCCCGTACACCAAAGAGGCGCCGCTCAGCGCCACGCTGGCGGTGAACCAGAAAATTACCGGTCGCGATTCTGACAAAGATGTCCGCCACATCGAAATCGATCTTGGTGAGTCAGGTCTGCGCTACCAGCCCGGCGATGCGCTGGGTGTCTGGTATGAAAACGATAGCGCCCTGGTCAGCGAACTGCTGGAACTGGTCTGGCTGAAAGGGGACGAGCCGGTTGAGGTACAGGGCGCGACCCTGCCGCTGGCCGAAGCGCTGCAAAAACATTTTGAGCTGACGGTTAATACGGCGCAGATCGTCGCGCAGTATGCCCAGCTGTCGCGCGATGCCGAGCTGCTGGCGCTGGTCGATGATAAAGCCCGGCTGCAACAGTATGCGCAGCGCTATCCGATTGTTGACATGATCCGGCTGGCGCCGGCGGAACTGAGTGCAGCGCAGCTGACCTCACTACTGCGTCCCCTGACGCCGCGGCTCTACTCCATCGCTTCTTCGCAGGCGGAAACCGATACTGAAGTGCATATCACCGTCGGTGCAGTACGCTTTGATATTGAAGGTCGCCAGCGCGGCGGCGGCGCCTCAACCTGGCTGGCCGATCGGGTCGAAGAAGAGGGCGAAGTGCGGGTGTTTATCGAGCACAACGATAATTTCCGCCTGCCCGCTAACCCGGACGCACCGGTGATCATGATTGGACCAGGCACCGGCATCGCGCCGTTCCGCGCCTTTATGCAGCAGCGCGAAAACGACGGTGCCAGCGGCAAAAACTGGCTGTTCTTTGGCAATCCACACTTCACCGATGATTTCCTCTATCAGGTGGAGTGGCAGAAATATGTGAAAGAGGGTCTGCTGACCCGAATCGATCTGGCCTGGTCACGCGATCAGGCAGAGAAGGTGTACGTACAGGATAAGATCCGCGCCAACGGAGCGGAAGTGTGGCGCTGGATGCAGGAAGGCGCGCACCTTTACGTCTGCGGCGATGCGAATCGCATGGCGAAGGACGTTGAGCAGGCATTACTGGATGTGGTGGTCGAGCACGGCGGAATGGATCGTGAAGCGGCCGACGAATTTTTAAGTGAGCTGCGCATTGAGCGCCGTTATCAGCGAGACGTTTACTAATGAGCGAAAAACACCCTGGACCGCTGGTTGTAGAAGGCAAATTAGCCGACGCTGAGCGCCTGAAGAAGCAGAGTAACTATCTGCGCGGCACCATTCGTGAAGATCTCGAAGAGGGCCTGACCGGCGGCTTTACCGGCGACAACTTCCTGCTGATCCGTTTTCACGGTATGTACCAGCAGGACGACCGCGATATTCGTGCCGAGCGTGCTGAGCAGAAGCTTGAGCCGCGTCATGCGATGATGCTGCGCTGCCGTCTGCCGGGCGGGATTATTACCCCAACGCAGTGGCTGGCGATTGACAAGTTTGCCATCGAGAAGACCCTGTATGGCAGCATCCGTCTGACCAACCGTCAGACCTTCCAGTTTCACGGCATTCTGAAAAAGAACGTTAAACCGACTCACCAGATGCTGCATGAAGTTGGACTGGATGCACTGGCAACCGCCAACGATGTTAACCGCAACGTGCTTTGCACCTCTAACCCGGTGGAGTCGGAACTGCATCAGGAAGCGTACGAGTGGGCGAAAAAACTCTCTGAGCACCTGCTGCCGCGGACCCGTGCCTACGCTGAGATCTGGTGGGATCAGGAGAAAGTCGCTACCACCGATGAAGAACCAATCCTCGGTGAGACCTATCTGCCGCGTAAATTTAAAACTACCGTGGTGATCCCACCGCATAACGATGTGGATCTGCACGCCAACGATCTTAACTTCATCGCCGTGGCCGAGAAGGGCAAGCTGGTGGGCTTCAACCTGCTGGTCGGTGGTGGACTGTCGATTGAGCACGGTAACAAAGCCACTTACGCCCGTACCGCCAGCGAGTTTGGTTATTTCCCGCTGGAGAAGATCCTTGATGTGGCCGAAGCGGTGGTGACCACCCAGCGCGACTGGGGTAACCGCACCGATCGTAAGAATGCCAAAACCAAATACACCCTGGAACGTGTCGGCGTTGATACCTTCAAAGCGGAAGTGGAGAAGCGGGCTGGCGTCACCTTTGAACCGATTCGTCCATACGAATTCACTACCCGTGGCGATCGGATTGGCTGGATTAAAGGCATCGACAATAAATGGCACCTGACGCTGTTTATTGAGAATGGTCGTCTGCTGGACTATCCCGACCGTCCGCTGAAAAGCGGTGTGGCCGAGATTGCCAAAATCCACCAGGGCGATTTCCGCCTGACGGCCAACCAGAACCTGATTGTGGCGGGCGTGCCGGAAAGCGAGAAAGCGAAGATTGAAGCGATTGCCCGTGCGCATGGGCTGATGGAAAACGTCTCGGCGCAACGTGAGAACTCAATGGCCTGCGTCGCGTTCCCGACCTGTCCGCTGGCGATGGCTGAAGCTGAACGTTTCCTGCCTGCCTTCGTGACCAAAGTCGAAGCGATCATGCACGGTCACGGCGTGGGTGATGAGCACATAGTGTTACGCGTTACCGGTTGTCCCAACGGCTGCGGCCGTGCCATGCTGGCTGAACTCGGTCTGGTTGGCAAAGCGCCAGGCCGCTACAACCTGCATATCGGCGGCAATCGCATCGGCACACGCATTCCGCGGATGTACCGTGAAAACATTAACGAAAACGAAATTCTCGCCACCATTGATGAACTGGTGGGACGCTGGGCCAAAGAGCGCCATGCCGCTGAAGGCTTTGGTGACTTCGTGATCCGCGCGGGCATCGTTGCGCCTGTGCTGGACCCGGCGCGCGATTTCTGGGAGGAGGCAAAATGAGTCAGATTGACCTCGCAGCACTGAATGAAATGTCCAAAGTCCAGCGCGCGATGGCGCTGGCGGCCACCAATGCGCAGCTGGAGAAGTCGTCTGCTGAAGCGCGTGTGAGCTGGGCGCTGGAGAATCTGCCGGGCGCCTATGTGCTCTCCTCCAGCTTCGGCATTCAGGCGGCGGTGTCACTGCATATGGTGACGCGTCAGCAGCCCGATATCCCGGTGATCCTCACCGATACCGGCTACCTGTTCCCGGAAACCTATCGCTTTATTGATGAGCTGGCAGACCAGCTCAATCTTAACCTCAAGGTGTTCCGTGCTGAGACCTCACCGGCCTGGCAGGAAGCGCGCTACGGCAAGCTGTGGGAGCAGGGCGTTGAGGGAATTGAGAAGTACAACGACATCAATAAAGTGGAACCGATGAATCGTGCACTGGAAACGCTCGGTGCGCAGACCTGGTTTGCTGGCCTGCGTCGCGATCAGTCCGGCAGCCGGGCCAATCTGCCGGTGCTCGGCGTGCAGCGCGGGGTGTTTAAGCTGCTGCCGATCATCGACTGGGATAACCGCCAGATTCATCAGTATCTGCAGCAGCACAATCTGAAATACCATCCGCTGTGGGACAAGGGCTATCTGTCGGTAGGCGATACCCACACTACCCGCAAATGGGAGCCCGGGATGGCAGAAGAAGAGACGCGCTTTTTCGGCCTCAAGCGCGAGTGCGGTCTGCACGAAGGGTAACGGTTTTGTGTCCGGCTTCTCTGCGGTTATGCCGCCAGAGAAGCCGGTTGTTTACAGATCTTTCAGGCCCGCAAACTCGGTCGCCGCCCGCGTAACGTTCACGCGGGTCACCGTGTAGTGCGCCACCGCAACAAACGGATCTTCCGCCAGCAGCGCATCCAGCTGCTCGCGCGGCATCTCTTTCAGCAGCAGTAACCCGCCGGTCCGCGGATCTTTGCGTCCCGCTGCGATCACTGCTCCAGCATCAAAATAGCGATCCAGCCATGCAATATGCGCTGCCAGCAACGCTTCTACTTCTTCCATCGGACGAAAATAATCGAGAGACACGACGTACATAACCGTTCCTTAGACTTTAGGGTTAGTGAGCTCACTCAGCAGCGGCAGCAAAACGTTAACGCTGTCGCGGGTGCGGACGGTAATCCGGCCGGGCAGCCAGCGGTCGAGGTAACTGAGGTTATCCCGATCGGTCTGATGTCGGGTGGTACCCTCAGGAAAATGGCTGCTGCGATGACGCTGCTGCGCCCCGTCCTGGTTGCCCAGCGTCCAGTTGCTGGCCGTCACGTCAAGCAGCGGAAAGCCCGCTTTATCAAAGGCGTTCAGGCCGTCGGCATCCTTGCGGTTTAACTGATGACTGGCGGCAGAAATACCGTGCTGGCGCGCCAGTAGTAGGGCGCGTTCGCTGGTCTGCTTGCGTACCGCTCGTGGCGTATTCATTCCGCTATTGAAATAGAGGTGATCGCCGGTAATCAGGCTGTTGAGATCGATCACCAGCAGGGTGTTCTTCTTCTCTCTGGCGCTCATCCGTTCAACGTAATCGTCCATACCGTGCATCTCCGCCTCACCGGCACTGAGCGCCACGAAGCGCACGCCGTAGTGCAGTGGTCGCTGACTGAGCTGTTGCGCCAGTTCCAGCATCACGCCGAGGCCTGAGGCGTTATCATCCGCCCCCTGCAGGCGAAGGCCGCCGAGGTTCTGGTTAGTCTGACTGCTGTTGTGCGGCGTCCAGGTATCCAGATGCGCGACGATCAGAATCTCCTGCGGTTCACTGCCGGCGCGGGCCGCAATCACCGAGGTCGCCGTCAGCTTACGCCAGCGTAACTTGCCGTCGTTTTCCTGCCAGTTATAGCCGGTGTTGAACTGCCGGGTATTGGTCTTGAAACCGAGTGCGGTAAATTGCTGTTGCAGATAGTCGGCCGCCATCAGTTCGGCTGGACTGCCGGTCATCCGGCCAGGGAACCAGGTGGCGATGTGGCGAACCTGCTGTTCGGCAAAGTGGCCGGGCTGGCTGGCAAGTGCCAGCGGGGAAATTAGCGCGCCAATTAAAACCGCCGCCGCCCTCAATCGGAGGGAAGAAAACATAGTGCATCCTTTTTCATTTTTCAGATACCGGTCCGGCATGCTGCACCGGGCCCGTCATGCCGGGCGCTATTATAGCCTTTTTGCTGCGGTGCACTATCGGCAGAATCAGGCCGGCTGGCGTAGCGAACGGCGCTTCGGCTGGCCATTGTCTGTTTTTGATGGAGGACGGCCAGTTTTTTGCGGCCTCCGCCAGCCGATAATCTGTGAGCACGGTCACGGATAACCCATTAATTATCCGTCGTTAAGATCAAATTGTTCTGTGCTTAGCGGGGCCGTTATTCCATTCGGTAACTACTCATTCCAATTCGTAATTTCATCTGGATAAACTCAGGGACGTATAGTCGCGTTAACGCAAAGTTACAACACTAAGGTTAACGTGGACTATCTGCCCCTTTTTGCCGATCTCTCTGGCCGCCCGGTTCTGGTTGTCGGCGGTGGAGATATCGCAGCGCGAAAAATTGAACTGCTGCGTCGTGCGCGCGCGCGCGTGCAGATTGCCGCGCGCGAACTCTGCCCTGAACTGCAGGCGCTGCTCGAGACGCAGCAGCTGGAGTGGCTGGCGACCGCGTTTGATCCTGCCCAGCTCGACGGCGTCTTCCTGGTGATCGCCGCCACCGATGACAATGCCCTCAACGCGGCGGTCTTCGAGGCTGCCAACGCGCGCCAGAAGCTGGTGAACGTGGTGGACGATCAACCGAAATGCAGCTTTATCTTCCCCTCGATTGTTGACCGCTCACCGCTGGTGGTCGCGATCTCCTCCAGCGGCACTGCGCCGGTGCTGGCGCGTATGCTGCGTGAAAAATTGGAGACGCTACTGCCCGCTAACCTCGGCCAGATGGCTGAGGTGGCCGGACAGTGGCGTGACAAAGTTAAACAGCGTTTTCACCGCATGTCTGACCGCCGCCGTTTCTGGGAGCGGGCATTCAACGGCCTGTTTGCCAGCCAGATGTCGGCTGGCAATGTGGATGAGGCGAAACGCACGCTGGACCGTGAGCTGCTCGATGAACCAGGCCGACAGGGTGAAATTATTCTGGTGGGGGCCGGTCCGGGCGACAGCGGTCTGCTGACGCTGCGCGGCCTGCAGGTGATGCAACTGGCCGATGTGGTGCTGTATGACCATCTGGTCAGTGACGAGGTGCTGGAGCTGGTTCGCCGCGATGCCGATCGCATCTGCGTCGGTAAACGGGCGGGTGCGCATTCGGTGCCGCAGGAAGAGACCAATCAGATGCTGGTTAAGCTGGCGCTGCAGGGCAAGCGGGTTGTGCGCCTCAAGGGGGGCGATCCGTTTATCTTTGGCCGCGGCGGCGAAGAGCTGCAGGCGGCACAGCAGGCTGGCATTCCGTTCCAGGTGGTGCCGGGCGTCACCGCCGCCGCCGGAGCCACCGCTTACGCCGGTATTCCGCTGACTCACCGCGATTACGCGCAGAGCGTGATGTTTATTACCGGTCATTGTCGTCCGGATGGTGACGACATTGACTGGCCGTCGCTGGCGCGTGCGCGTCAGACGCTGGCGATCTATATGGGCACGGTGAAGGCGGCGCTGATTAGCGAAGCGCTGATTCAGCACGGCCGCGCGCCGTCGACGCCGGTGGCGGTGATCAGCCGCGGCACCCGTCAGGATCAACAGGTAGTGACCGGTACCTTAGAACAACTCGAGGCGCTGGCCGCCTCGGCACCCACTCCGGCACTGCTGGTGATCGGAGAAGTGGTCAATTTGCACGGGCAACTCGCCTGGTTTCAACATTCGGCACAGCAGGGGGCTCGCGAGTCCGCCGTTGTCAATCTGGCTTGAGGGAAAATCATGGACCAAAAACGACTCACTCATCTGCGTCAGCTGGAGGCGGAGAGTATCCACATCATTCGCGAAGTGGCGGCGGAGTTCAGCAACCCGGTGATGATGTACTCAATCGGTAAAGACTCCTCAGTGATGCTGCACCTGGCGCGTAAAGCCTTTTATCCTGGCACGCTGCCGTTCCCGCTGCTGCATGTGGACACCGGCTGGAAATTCCGCGAAATGTACGAGTTTCGCGATCGCACCGTCAAAGCGATGGGCGCGGAGCTGCTGGTTCACCGCAACCCGGAAGGGGTGGCGATGGGCATTAACCCGTTTGTGCACGGCAGCGCCAAACATACCGACATCATGAAAACCGAAGGGCTGAAGCAGGCGCTGAACAAATACGGTTTTGATGCTGCTTTCGGTGGCGCACGTCGTGATGAAGAGAAGTCGCGCGCTAAAGAGCGTATCTACTCGTTCCGTGACCGCTTCCATCGCTGGGACCCTAAAAACCAGCGTCCGGAGCTGTGGCACAACTACAACGGCCAGATCAACAAGGGCGAAAGCATCCGCGTTTTCCCGCTGTCGAACTGGACTGAACTGGATATCTGGCAGTACATCTTCCTGGAAAACATTGAGATCGTGCCGCTTTACCTCGCCGCACCGCGTCCGGTACTGGAACGCGATGGCATGCTGATGATGATCGATGACGATCGTATCAACCTGCAGCCGGGTGAAGTGATCAAACAGCGCATGGTGCGTTTCCGTACTCTCGGCTGCTGGCCGCTAACCGGCGCGGTGGAATCTGAGGCGCAGACGCTGCCGGAGATCATTGAAGAGATGCTGGTCTCCACCACCAGTGAGCGTCAGGGTCGGGTGATCGACCGCGATCAGTCCGGTTCGATGGAACTGAAAAAACGTCAGGGTTATTTCTAAGGAGACGCCAGATGAATACCGTAATTGCACAACAGATTGCCGACCAGGGCGGCGTTGAAGCCTGGCTGACCGCACAACAACACAAGAGCCTGCTGCGTTTTCTCACCTGCGGCAGCGTCGATGATGGCAAAAGCACCCTGATTGGTCGCCTGCTGCATGACACCCGTCAGATCTATGAAGATCAGCTCTCTTCGCTGCATAACGACAGTAAGCGTCACGGCACCCAGGGCGAAAAGCTCGATCTGGCGCTGCTGGTAGACGGTCTGCAGGCGGAGCGGGAACAGGGCATCACCATTGATGTGGCCTATCGCTATTTCTCTACCGAAAAGCGCAAGTTTATCATTGCCGATACTCCGGGCCACGAGCAGTACACCCGTAACATGGCGACCGGTGCGTCAACCTGCGATCTGGCGATCCTGCTGATTGATGCGCGTAAAGGGGTGCTGGATCAGACCCGTCGTCACAGCTTTATCTCGACGCTGCTGGGCATCAAACACCTGGTGGTGGCGATCAACAAGATGGACCTGGTGGATTACAAACAGGATATCTTCGAGCAAATCAAACAGGATTATCTCGATTTTGCCGCCCAGCTGCCGGAAGATCTCGATATTCGCTTTGTGCCGATGTCGGCGCTGGAAGGGGATAACGTGGCGTCAGCCAGCCAGACCATGCCATGGTACAGCGGCCCGACGTTGCTTGACGTGCTGGAGACGGTTGAACTGAAGCGGGTGGTGGATCATCAGCCGATGCGTTTCCCGGTACAGTACGTTAACCGTCCGAACCTCGATTTCCGTGGCTATGCCGGTACGCTGGCGTCGGGCAGCGTGCAGGTCGGGCAGCGGGTCAAAGTGCTGCCATCTGGTGTCGAATCCAGCATTGCCCGCATTGTGACCTTTGATGGCGATCTGCAGGAAGCCGGGGCCGGTGAAGCGATTACGCTGGTGCTGCAGGATGAGATTGATATCAGCCGTGGCGATCTGCTGGTGGATGCCAGCGCTGAGCTGAGTGCCGTCCAGTCCGCCAGCGTGGACGTGGTCTGGATGGCAGAGCAGCCGTTGCAGGCTGGCCAGAGCTACGACGTGAAAATCGCCGGCAAGAAAGCGCGTGGCCGGGTTGAGAAAGTGCTGCATCAGGTGGAGATCAACTCGCTGGAAACGCGCCATGTCGATTCGCTGCCGCTCAACGGCATTGGCCTGATTGAGATGACCTTTGATGAGCCGATGGTGCTCGACAGCTATCAACAGAACCCGGTGACCGGCGGCATGATCTTTATCGATCGCCTGAGCAACGTCACCGTGGGTGCCGGCATGATCCATCAGCCGAAACAGGATGCGCCGACCCATCAAGGGCAGTTCAGCGCCTTCGAGCTGGAACTGAATGCGCTGGTGCGCCGTCATTTCCCACACTGGAACGCGCGCGATCTGCTGGGCGGTCAATAATGGCCGGCCACGATGATAATGTGGTGTGGCATGACCATCCGGTGACCCGCGCCGCACGTGAACAGCAGCATGGCCATCAGGGCGTGGTGCTGTGGTTTACCGGGCTGTCTGGCTCGGGAAAATCAACCGTGGCGGGCGCGCTGGAGCAGGCGCTGCATCGCATTGGCGTCAGCACCTACCTGCTGGATGGCGACAATGTGCGTCACGGGCTGTGCCGCGATCTCGGCTTCAGCGATGACGATCGCAAAGAGAACATTCGTCGGGTCGGCGAAGTGGCGAAACTGATGGTGGACGCCGGACTGGTGGTGCTGACCGCCTTTATTTCGCCGCACCGCGCTGAGCGTCAGATGGTGCGCGATCTGCTGGAACCGGGCCAGTTTATTGAGGTGTTTGTCGATACGCCGCTGGCGGTATGCGAAGCGCGCGATCCCAAGGGACTCTATCGCAAAGCACGCGCTGGTGAACTGCGTAATTTCACCGGTATCGATAGCGTATACGAGGCGCCAGAAAGCCCGGATATCCAGCTGGAGGGCGAACAATTGGTTACAAAACTTGCCGCCCAATTGTTAGACCTGCTGCGTGACCGCGATATCATCAGATCCTGAACAGACAGCGGCAAATCGAAGCTGATTTGCCGCCTTCGCGTCAACAGGACCCCTATGCAAAACATTACCCCCATGCTGGCTCGCAAAGATGAACGCACCCCGGATGAGCCGCACTCATCACTGCCGGGCGGCATTATCGGCTTTGTTGCTTACTGGTGCGCCCTGGCCATACCGTTCCTGTTGTACGGCTCTAATACCTTGTTTTTCTTTCTCTACACCTGGCCGTTCTTCCTTGCGCTGCTGCCGGTATCGGTGCTGATGGGTATCGCGCTTAACACCTTACTGCGTGGACAACTGCTGTGGACCACACTCGCCACGGTGATTCTGGTGATTTGCCTGTTCTGGTTAATGTTCGCCTTTCTCTCCGGCTGGTAACCGCCATTGCCGCCACGCTGATGTGCAAACGCATCGGCAGGTTACAAAACTTTTCCCGCCTGGTTTACCCCACTGATTCATATTTTGCGCAGACGCGCAGCAAAGCGCGCCATTTTCGCCGCTGGTGTGGAGTCCTGCGCAAAGTTATGGGATGATTGGGCCGTTTTTAGGGGGCGGGATGGGAAAACTGACGTTACTGCTATTGGTGCTGCTTGGCTGGCTGCAATATTCATTGTGGCTGGGAAAAAATGGCATCCATGACTATACGCGCGTCAACGATGACGTCGCGGTGCAACAGGCGAATAACGCCAAACTTAAATCGCGTAACGATCAACTGTTTGCCGAAATTGACGATCTCAATGGCGGCTCTGAAGCGATCGAGGAACGCGCACGCAATGAATTGGGCATGATTAGGCCTGGTGAAACCTTCTATCGCCTGGTGCCTGACCAGAACAAACGCAACGCGCAACAAGCAGCGCTTAACCAACAACGATAAAACATGAACAATCTGTCCTCCCTTGCGGATGTGATTGCCGTGGTGCCCGCTGCCGGGATCGGCAGCCGGATGCAGGCAACCTGTCCTAAACAGTATCTGACGATTGGTCAGCACACCCTTCTGGAACACAGCATTGCACGCCTGTTTTCCCATCCCGCTATCAAACAGGTGATTGTCGCCCTGAGTCCCGATGACCAGCATTTTGCCGCGTTGCCGCTGGCACGCGATCCGCGTGTGGTGCGAGTCATCGGCGGAGAGACGCGCGCTGAATCGGTACTGGCCGGACTGCAGGCAGCGAAAGGCTCCGCCTGGGTGCTGGTGCACGATGCGGCGCGCCCCTGCCTCCATCCGGACGATCTTCAGCGTCTGCTAAACGTGCGGCATCAGAGCCACGTTGGCGGGATTCTCGCTGCCCCGGTGCGCGACACCATGAAGCGGGGCGAGCCGGGCAAAGCGGCCATCGCCCATACCGTGGAGCGCGAGGATCTGTGGCACGCCTTAACCCCGCAATTTTTCCCGCATGCATTGCTCACCGCCTGCCTGACGCGCGCGCTGAATGAAGGCGCGACCATCACGGATGAGGCGTCGGCGCTGGAGTACTGCGGCTACCATCCGGAGCTGGTGAGCGGACGCAGCGATAACATCAAAGTCACCCGGCCAGAAGATCTGGCGCTGGCGGCTTTTTATCTGAGTCAGATTCAATTAAAGGAGAGCGCATGATGCGTATCGGTCACGGTTTTGACGTTCACGCCTTCGGTGGCGAGGGTCCGCTGGTGATTGGCGGCGTGCGAATCCCGTTTGAACACGGTTTTATCGCCCATTCTGATGGCGACGTGGCGCTGCATGCGCTGACTGACGCGCTGTTAGGCGCGGTGGCAATGGGTGATATCGGGAAGCTGTTCCCGGATACCGATCCCGCCTTCAAAGGCGCAGACAGCCGCGGCCTGCTGCGTGAAGCCTGGCGACGTATTGAAGCCAAAGGCTACCGCATCGGCAACGTCGATGTCACCCTGATTGCCCAGGCGCCGAAAATGCTGCCACACGTGCCGCAAATGCGCATCAATATCGCTGAAGATCTCGGCTGCCATATGGATGCGGTCAACGTAAAAGCCACTACCACCGAAAAGCTTGGTTTTACCGGTCGTGGCGAAGGGATCGCCTGTGAGGCGGTGGCCCTGCTGCTCAAAGCCGACAGCCAGTGATGCTGCATTATCTTCACGGTGTGCCTGCTGTTACCGGCGTAATCAAAGCTAAGCCAGAAGATTTTGTGGTGGTTGAGGATCTCGGCTATGGCGCGGATGGGGAAGGCGAGCATCTGCTGGTGCGCATCCGCAAAGTGGGTGCCAATACCCGCTTTGTCGCTGAAGCGCTGGCCAAATACCTCGGCATTCACCCGCGTGATATGAGCTACGCCGGCATGAAAGATCGGCATGCGGTTACCGAGCAGACGCTCTGTTTTCGCCTGCCGGGCAATGCGATGCCGGATCTGCGCGGTTTTGCACTGGAAGGGGTAGAGATTCTGCAGGCGGTGCGCCACAAGCGTAAGCTGCGCATCGGTGCGCTGGCGGGCAATGCTTTCCGTCTGGTCATTCGCCAGATCAGCGATCGGCAGGCGGCGGAAGCCCGGCTGGCGCAGATACGCGATGCTGGCGTGCCGAACTATTTTGGCGAGCAGCGTTTTGGCCGCAACGGCAACAATCTGATCATGGCGGAGAAGTGGGCGCGCAATGAGATTATGGTGCGCGACCGGAATAAGCGCAGCCTGCTGCTGTCATCTGCGCGCAGTGCACTGTTTAATCAGGTCACCAGCGCGCGCCTGCAACAGCAGGGTAGTCTCAGCCAGGTGATGAACGGTGATGCGCTGCAGCTTACCGGTCGCGGCAGCTGGTTCGTCGCCCAGCCCGATGAACTTGTATCCTTACAAACACGCGTCGATCAGCACGAGCTGCGCATTACCGCTCCGTTGCCCGGCGATGGTGAAGCCGGGCCACAGGCCGATGCGCTGGCTTTTGAACAGCAGGCGCTGGCTGATGCCACCACCTTGCTGAGTCTGATGACGCGCGAACGTGTCGATGCCGCCCGCCGGGCGATGCTGGTGGTGCCGCGGGATTTGCACTGGAACTGGTGTGATGAGGCGACGCTGGAAATGACTTTCTGGCTGCCTGCGGGTAGCTTTGCCACCAGCGTGGTGAGAGAACTGCTCACCCACGCCGATGCGCTTGATAATATTGACGAGTAATCCCTGCTGCAACATTACCCCGATTGTGGGTATTGTTGCGGCAAACCCCCGCAGTAGTATGATTTACGCCTACCACTTCGTTGCGTGCCTCGCTAGAATGCAAAAATCGCTGTCCGGTCTTCACCTGTTGCCATGCAGTTCAAACGGGTCCAGTCACGGCGACCAGTCGAATAAAAAAAGGTCAGAACAAAATGCGGATATTGCTCAGCAACGATGACGGCATTCATGCGCCAGGTATTCAAACGCTGGCGAAAGCCCTGCGGCACTTTGCTGACGTGCAGGTCGTCGCGCCCGATCGTAACCGAAGCGGTGCCTCGAACTCCTTAACCCTGGAAACGCCGCTGCGCACCTTTACTCATGAGAATGGCGATATTGCGGTGCAGATGGGCACCCCGACAGATTGCGTCTATCTGGGCGTCAACGCGCTGATGCAGCCGCGTCCCGACATCGTGGTATCCGGTATCAACGCCGGTCCTAACCTGGGCGATGATGTGATCTACTCCGGCACGGTGGCGGCGGCGATGGAAGGGCGTCATCTTGGCTTACCCGCCGTCGCGGTATCGCTTAATGGCCACCAGCACTATGCCACTGCGGCAGCAGTCACCTGCGCTATCCTTAAGGCCCTGACTCAGCAACCGCTGCGCACTGGCCGCATTCTTAACATCAACGTGCCGGATCTGCCGCTGGCCGAACTGAAGGGCATCCGCGTTACGCGTTGTGGTAGCCGGCATCCTGCCGATCAGGTGATCGCCCAGCAGGATCCGCGCGGCAATACGCTTTACTGGATTGGCCCGCCGGGTGAGAAACTGGATGCAGGCCCGGATACCGACTTTGCCGCGGTTGATCAGGGCTATGTTTCGATCACGGCTCTGCATGTCGATTTGACCGCGCACAGCGCGCAGGATGTGCTGAATGACTGGCTGGCTAAAGCTGAGGTGAATCTGGCATGGTGAATCGGCGTATTGAGACATTGCTGTCACAGCTGCGTCAGCAGGGGATTGATGATGAAAACCTGCTGAAAGCCATCAGCGATGTGCCACGTGAACGTTTTATCGACGAGGCTTTTGAACACAAGGCCTGGGATAATGTGGCTCTGCCGATCGGCTCCGGCCAGACCATCTCGCAACCTTATATGGTGGCGCGAATGACGGCGCTGCTGGCGCTGAATCCGCATTCACGGGTGCTGGAAATCGGCACCGGTTCCGGCTATCAGACCGCGATTCTTGCCCATCTGGTGGATCATGTGTATTCGGTTGAGCGCATCAAAGGGTTGCAGTGGCAGGCCAAGCGCCGACTGAAGCAGCTCGATCTGCATAATGTCTCGACCCGACATGGCGATGGCTGGCAGGGCTGGCCGTCACGCGGGCCGTTCGACGCCATCATCGTCACCGCCGCCCCGCCTGAAATTCCGATTGCGCTGATAGCGCAACTGGCAGAAGGCGGCATTATGGTGCTGCCAGTTGGTGAAGACCAGCAGGTGCTGAAACGTCTGCGTCGTCAGGGCGAAGAAATTATTGAAGAGACGATTGAGCCGGTGCGGTTTGTGCCGCTGGTTCAGGGCGATCTCGCCTGACCCGCTTCGTATTTCTTCACAACTGTTTCATGGCACCACGTACTTGATATTGTTACTATCCATTTTAATCAACGAAAACGCATATTTTATCGCGCCGTGCAGAGTATTCTGCTGGCAAGTACAGTGAAACAGGTACATCAGGGTTGCCATCACGGGGGATCAATGAGCACGGGAAGCACAATTTTTCAGTTACGCCGTCTGGCGGCGCTTTCACTGGTAGGTTTTTGGCTGGCAGGCTGTAGCTCCAGCGACAACACACAAGCACCCATTAGCCGCGTTGGTGATGGTGGCGGCATGAACAGCAGCCAGAGTGGCGCGGCAAGCGCCTCAGGCGGTGTTCCCACTATGCCGGGGCAGGGAGGAATGTTAAGCGGAAATGCAGCATCTGCGCCCAGCAGTGGTGGAATGATTAGTACCAATAATAATGTTGAGACGCAAAACGGCCGAATTGTGTACAACCGCAGTTATCAGAATATTCCTAAAGGTAGCTACTCCGGTGAAACATATACCGTAAAACGCGGCGACACGTTGTTTTACATCGCCTGGATTACCGGCAACGATTTCCGTGATTTAGCCCAGCGTAACAACGTTCCTGCGCCTTACAGCCTGAATGTCGGGCAAACTTTGCAGATCGGCAACGGTTCCGGCCAGCCGATTACCGGTGGCAATGCCATTACCGTTGCTGATGCAACGCAGGGCGGCGTCCCGACCGCGCCACAAATTAAATCTGCCGCTGTTGCACAGCAACCTGTTATTACGTATTCTGATGATTCGGGTAGTTCGGGCGGCAGTAAACTGCTGCCTTCGAAAGGAGCAAATGTTGCATCGACAACAGCTCCAGTGGTTACCGCACCGCCAACGGTCAGCAGCACAACCAATAGCTCTACGCCGGTAGGAAGCTGGCGTTGGCCGACCGATGGTAAGATTATCGATAACTTCTCTGCCGCCGAAGGGGGCAACAAGGGTATCGATATCGCCGGAACGCGCGGACAGTCTGTCGTCGCCACCGCTTCAGGAAGGGTGGTTTACGCAGGTAACGCACTCCGGGGTTACGGTAATCTGATCATCATTAAACACAATGATGATTATCTGAGTGCTTACGCCCATAACGATACAATGCTGGTCCGGGAACAACAGGAAGTTAAGGCGGGGCAGAAGATCGCGACCATGGGTAGCACCGGAACCAGTTCAGTAAGATTACACTTTGAAATTCGTTACAAGGGGAAATCCGTAAACCCGTTGCGTTATTTACCGCAGCGATAATCCGGCAGAACGCACCTTTTGATGTTCTGCCCTGGAATCACGGGTAGGAGCCGCTTATGAGCCAGAATACGCTGAAAGTAAACGAGTTACATGAGAACGCGGAATTCGAGGAGAATGGAGCTGAGGTTTTTGATGAGAAGGCTCTCGTCGAAAACGAACCTGGTGATAACGACGTAGCGGAAGAAGAGTTGTTGTCCCAGGGTGCGACGCAGCGTGTATTAGATGCGACGCAGCTCTATCTCGGGGAGATTGGCTATTCTCCGTTGTTAACGGCCGAGGAAGAAGTGCTGTTTGCTCGCCGTGCATTGCGAGGTGACATTCCTTCCCGCCGCCGCATGATCGAAAGTAACTTACGCCTGGTAGTGAAGATTGCCCGTCGTTACAGCAATCGTGGTTTAGCCCTGCTGGACCTGATTGAAGAAGGTAACCTCGGCCTGATTCGTGCCGTTGAGAAGTTTGACCCGGAGCGCGGGTTCCGTTTCTCAACTTATGCTACCTGGTGGATTCGTCAGACTATTGAACGGGCGATCATGAATCAAACCCGTACCATTCGTCTGCCGATTCATATTGTTAAAGAACTGAATGTTTATCTGCGTACTGCGCGTGAACTCTCCCACAAGCTTGACCATGAGCCAAGCGCGGAAGAGATCGCAGAGCAGCTGGATAAACCGGTTGATGACGTAAGCCGTATGTTGCGTCTCAACGAACGCATTACGTCAGTCGATACGCCGTTAGGCGGTGATTCTGAAAAAGCGCTGCTGGATATTCTGGCCGATGAGAAAGACAACGGTCCGGAAGACACCACGCAAGACGATGACATGAAACAAAGCATCGTCAAATGGCTGTTCGAACTGAACGCCAAGCAGCGTGAAGTGCTGGCACGTCGTTTTGGCCTGTTAGGCTATGAAGCGGCAACGCTTGAAGATGTGGGCCGTGAAATCGGTTTAACCCGTGAGCGTGTCCGTCAGATTCAGGTTGAAGGTTTGCGTCGTCTGCGCGAAATCCTGCAGGCGCAGGGCCTCAACATCGAAGCACTTTTTCGGGAATAATCGCGTCGTGAGTCTCTGATTCAGGTGTGAATCTAAAAAGCGGTGGTGAAAACCACCGCTTTTTTTATGCCTGCAGAAAGGTGATTTGCCGGGTGAAAGGTGATTTGCATTCAGGGAGCTGATTTGCGTGCAGATAGGTGATTTGTTCACAGAGAACTGATTGACCTGCAGAAAAATGTTTTGCCAGTCGATAAGTGATTTGTGTTCAGATAACTGATTCTGCGGCAGAAAATCGATCTGCGCGCAGAGAACTGATTTGCCTGCAGGCAACGGACTTCCATTTAAAATAATAGTTGCCCGCAGATAAGCGACTCACCCGCAGAAGAAGTGCTCAGCGCCTTACCCTGGCGCGCCTGCAAAGCCTGCGCGCATCGGGCTTCAGCCCGATGCGCGCAGTTATTACACCAGTGACTTTAGACGATAGATCCAGTCCAGCGCCTGACGTGGGGTCAGGGTATCCGGGTCCAGCGCTTCAAGGGCTTCCACCGCCGGCGAGGTCTCTTCAACCAGCAGCGGCAGTTGCGAACCATCCACCGTCGATGAGGCGGTATGGTTTGAAACCGTCTCCAGCTCCTTCAGCTTGTTACGCGCCCGCTTGATCACTTCCTTCGGTACGCCCGCCAGTGCGGCGACAGCAAGACCATAACTCTTACTGGCCGCGCCATCCTGCACGCTATGCATAAAGGCGATGGTGTCACCGTGCTCCACCGCATCAAGATGCACATTGACTACACCTTCCATTTTTTCCGGCAGGGTGGTCAGCTCAAAGTAGTGCGTTGCGAACAGCGTCATCGCCTTGATGCGGTTTGCCAGATTTTCGGCACAGGCCCAGGCCAGCGACAACCCGTCGTAGGTTGAAGTACCGCGGCCAATCTCATCCATCAGCACCAGGCTGTTTTCAGTGGCGTTATGCAGAATGTTGGCCGTTTCGGTCATCTCTACCATAAAGGTCGAGCGGCCGGACGCCAGATCGTCAGCCGCGCCGACACGGGTGAAGATACGGTCAAGCGGCCCAATCAGCGTCTCATCAGCTGGCACAAAGCTGCCGATCCAGGCCATCAGTGCAATCAGCGCGGTCTGCCGCATATAGGTACTTTTACCGCCCATATTGGGGCCGGTAATGATCAGCATCCGGCGCTGCGGTGCCAGCGAAAGCGGGTTAGCAATGAACGGCTCTTTCAGAACCTGTTCAACCACCGGATGGCGGCCACCGCTGATTTTAATCCCCGGTTTGTCCTGCAACACCGGACGGCAATAGTTGAGTGACCAGGCGCGTTCCGCCAGGTTGCTCAGCACGTCCAGCTCTGCCAGCGCGGCGGCGCTAAGCTGCAACGCTTCCAGATGCGGCAGCAGCTGGTCAAACAGCGCCTCATACAGACTTTTTTCCAGCGCCAGCGCCTTGCCTTTCGAAGTGAGCACCTTGTCTTCGTACTCTTTCAGTTCCGGAATGATGTAGCGCTCGGCATTTTTCAGCGTCTGGCGGCGGACATAGTGCATCGGCACCTGATGGCTCTGACCGCGGCTGACCTGAATGTAGTAACCATGGACCGCATTGAAGCCGACCTTAAGGGTATCCAGCCCCAGCTTTTCGCGTTCGCGTATCTCCAGCTTGTCGAGATAATCGGTGGCACCGTCGGCGAGGGCGCGCCACTCATCCAGCTCGGCGTTGTAGCCGGGCGCGATTACCCCGCCGTCGCGGATCAACACCGGCGGCGACTCAATCACCGCCTGCTCCAGCAGTTCGCGTAAAGCGGTAAACTCGCCCATCTGGGTACGCAGCTGTTTTAACTGGGTCGACTCAACTTCCGCCAGCAGCTGATTCAGTTCAGGCAGCTGCTGGAACGCATGACGCATCCGCGCCAGATCGCGCGGACGCGCGGTACGCAATGCCAGACGCGCCAGGATACGCTCGAGGTCACCCACCTGGCGCAGCACTGGTTGCAGGGTTTCGCTGAGATTTTGCAGTTCGGCAATCGACTCCTGACGCTGATTGATGATGCGCGCATCGCGCAGCGGCATGTGCAGCCAGCGCTTCAGCATCCGGCTGCCCATTGGAGTGACGGTTTTATCCAGCACCGCCGCCAGGGTGTTGTCGGTACCGCCGGCCAGGTTCTGGGTGATCTCCAGGTTACGGCGGGTTGCCGCATCCATAATGATGCTGTCCTGCTGCCGTTCCATACTGAGGGAACGGATGTGGGGCAGGGTAGTGCGCTGGGTATCTTTAACATATTGCAGCAGACAGCCCGCCGCACTTAAGCCAAGATGCGCGTTTTCGACGCCAAAACCGTTCAGATCACGGGTGCCGAACTGCAGATTGAGCTGCTGACGTGCGGTATCGATCTCAAATTCCCACAGCGGACGACGACGCAGGCCACGACGCTGATCGATCAGCGACATCGCCTGAAAATCTTCCGGATAGAGCAGTTCGGCAGGATTAGTGCGCTGCAATTCTGCTGCCATGGTTTCCGCATCGCCCGGTTCACTCAGACGGAAACGGCCAGAACTGATGTCCAGCGTTGCGTAGCCAAAGCCGCGCGGGCTCTGAACAATCGCCGCCAGCAGGTTATCGTGACGCTCCTGCAGCAGTGCTTCGTCACTGATAGTGCCGGGTGTGACGATGCGTACCACTTTGCGTTCAACCGGCCCTTTGCTCAGGGCGGGATCGCCAATCTGCTCGCAGATGGCGACGGATTCGCCCAGCTGCACCAGCTTCGCCAGATAACTCTCAACGGCGTGATAGGGCACGCCAGCCATCGGAATCGGTTCGCCAGCCGAAGCGCCGCGTTTGGTGAGTGAAATCTCCAGCAACTGCGAGGCGCGTCTGGCGTCGTCATAAAACAGCTCGTAGAAATCGCCCATCCGGTAAAACAGCAAAATGTCAGGATGTTCCGCCTTGAGTCGCAGGTATTGCTGCATCATCGGCGTATGGGAAGGAAAATCCTTTTCGGTTGGCTCTTGCATAGGGTTTTAACTCATTTTTAAAGCGGTAAGATTCTGGCTGCCGACGTCGCTGAACCGAAGCGGCTCAGCGTCAGCGTGCAGGATAAGCAGATGATAACGAATAGGGCGGGGCATATACCAGTCTGATGCATCGCCGTTACCTTCAGCCGTTGTTGCCTGACCGGCACCCTATCAAACACCAGGCGCGGCTGGCGACTGAAAAAAACGGTTTTTCCGGCTGTTTAGCTGCGGCTGCGAGCCTGCTCGCGAATTCTGCTGCCTGAATCCTTATCCCGCCGGTCTCCTGTTCAGATCGCGGCTACTTAACGTTGTCCGCTCTGTAATGCCCAGACGGCTGCCTCCAGCCGGGATTTCAGGTTCATCTTTTTCAGCAGGTATTTGACGTGAACTTTGACCGTGCTTTCACTGATGCCCAATTTGCGCGCAATGGCTTTATTGGTCATCCCGGCGCTGATCAGCTGCAGAATATCGCGCTCGCGGCGGGTCAGCTGATTGATATCCCGGGCCGGGGCCGGGCGATCTTCCCGTAAGCGGGCCACCAGTATCGGGGTTAAGGTTTCGCTGAGGACAGTCTGCCCGGCCGCCGCCTGGTGCAGGGCTTTCAGCAGCGCTTCCGGCTCCATATCTTTCAGTAAATAACCGTCGGCACCGCGTTTTAAGGCGGTGACCACATCTTCCTCATCATCAGAAACGCTGAAAACCACTACCCGACCCGAGAGCGATATCTCGCGCAGCCGGCTCAGCGTATCCAGTCCGTTGAGGCCCGGCATATTCAGATCGAGCAGGATCAGGTCAGGATCGTGCTGCTGTGCCAGCGCCACCCCCTCTATGCCGTTGCCTGCTTCGGCCACCACTTCCAGCCTCTCATCCAGCGCGATCAGCTGTTTCAGCCCGTTACGCAGCATCGGATGATCGTCGATAAGTAAGAGCGTAAACTTTTCTGTCGTCACATCTCTGCTCCTGCTCATTGGATTCGCGCGTATCGCGAAGTGAAGTAAAGGCGGTATCTTACCGGGGAAGACGGGTGGCTATATACCCCGTATGGACTACTCCTTTATTTCCCACTGCCGGCGCGCTTGTGACAGGTTTTATGCAACTGTTTTAAAAACCACTGATTCACAAAGGTTATTTGCTGGCTGTTCATCTACTTAACCGGGATATCTGCGCGCCAGTGTCGCATAACTACCTGCTTTGCCGTTGATTTGTATCAAGCTGCTCATCAGGTCGGATGCGCAGGATATGCACAATTAATATCCTGTAGATGAGAACGCTATGACCCAACCTGTCCCTCTGCAAACCGACACCCGCCGCGCGGTAATCCAGGACTGGCAGCCTGAAAATGAGGCTTTCTGGCAGTCGCACGGCAAACGTATCGCCAGCCGTAACCTGTGGATTTCCGTCTTCTGTCTGCTGCTCGCCTTCTGCGTCTGGATGTTGTTCAGCGCCGTTGCGGTCAACCTGAATAAAGTTGGTTTCAGTTTCACTACCGATCAGTTGTTTCTGCTGACGGCACTGCCGTCGGTTTCCGGCGCGCTGCTGCGCGTTCCATACTCTTTCGTCATCCCGCTGGTTGGGGGACGTCGCTGGACCGCCTTTAGCACCGGCATCCTGATGATCCCTTGCCTGTGGCTCGGTTTCGCGGTGCAGGATAGCCAGACGCCGTTCAGCACCTTTGTGATTATTTCTCTGCTGTGCGGTTTTGCCGGGGCTAACTTCGCTTCCAGCATGGGCAACATCAGCTTCTTCTTTCCAAAAGCCCGTCAGGGCGGCGCGCTGGGCATCAATGGCGGCCTCGGTAACCTCGGTGTCAGCGTGATGCAGTTTGTCGCGCCGCTGGCGATCTCCTGTGCCATCTTCGGTTTTTCGGATGCGGGTCAGACTACCGTTAATGGCGAAGCGATCTGGCTGGAAAACGCCGCCTGGATCTGGCTGCCGTTGCTGGCGGTCGCCACGCTGGCCGCCTGGCTGGGAATGAACGACCTGGCGGCGGCGAAATCTTCGCTGCGTGAACAATTGCCGGTACTGAAGCGGCCACACCTGTGGGTGATGGCGCTGCTCTATCTGGCGACGTTCGGATCATTTATCGGATTTTCTGCCGGTTTCGCCATGCTGACCAAAACGCAGTTCCCGGACGTAGTGATTCTGCACTACGCCTTTTTTGGTCCGTTTATTGGCGCGCTGGCCCGCTCAGCGGGCGGCATCATTTCTGACCGTTTCGGCGGTACCCGCGTCACGCTGATCAACTACGTGCTGATGGCGCTGTTTGCCGCACTGCTGTTTTTCACCTTACCGGGCGCTGACGGCCACGGCTCGTTTATCGCTTTCTTCGCCATCTTTATGGGGCTGTTCTTCACTGCCGGACTGGGCAGCGGCTCAACCTATCAGATGATTGCGGTGATTTTCCGCAAGCTCACTCTGGAACGCATTAAAGCCGAAGGCGGCGACGATGCGCTGGCGCTGCGTGAAGCCGGGACTGAAACCTCCGCCGCGCTGGGCTTTATCTCCGCGATTGGCGCGCTGGGCGGCTTCTTTATTCCGCAGACCTTTGGCCTCTCGCTCTCTATGACCGGCTCGCCAGCCGGCGCGATGAAAATTTTCCTGGTGTTTTACCTCTGCTGTATCGCCATTACCTGGCTGGTTTATGGACGCAAGTCCCGCGCCTGATAACAACAATGCCGGCGTGGCGCGCCGGCCATTATTCACTTTCTGCGTCCTCACCGACGCAGAGTTAGCAATGTCACATTAAGCCTTCAGGAGTATTCCGGATGAGCAAGTTTCTCGATCGGTTTCGCTATTTTAAACAGCTGGCGGAGCCTTTCTCTGGCGAACATGGCCAGTCACTGAACAGCAACCGCGACTGGGAAGATGGTTACCGCAGTCGCTGGCAGCACGATAAAATTGTCCGCTCCACGCATGGGGTCAACTGCACCGGCTCCTGCAGCTGGAAAATCTACGTGAAAAACGGCCTGGTGACCTGGGAGACGCAACAGACCGACTATCCGCGTACCCGTCCCGATCTGCCTAATCACGAACCGCGAGGCTGTCCGCGTGGTGCCAGCTACTCCTGGTATCTCTACAGCGCCAACCGGCTGAAATATCCACTGATGCGTAAAAAGCTGATTCAGCTGTGGCGCGAGGCGAAACAGCAGCACAGCGATCCGGTTGATGCCTGGGCCTCGATTATCAGCAACCCGGAAAAAGCCAAAAGCTATAAGCAGGCGCGCGGCCGCGGTGGGTTTGTGCGGTCCAGCTGGCAGGAGGTCAATGAGATGATCGCCGCCGCTAACATCTGCACTGCGAAAACCTACGGTCCGGACCGGGTGATGGGTTTCTCACCTATCCCGGCGATGTCGATGGTCTCCTATGCGGCAGGCGCGCGTTATCTGTCGTTGATTGGCGGTACCTGCCTGAGTTTTTACGACTGGTATTGCGATCTGCCTCCGGCATCACCGATGACCTGGGGCGAACAGACCGACGTGCCGGAATCGGCCGACTGGTACAACTCTTCTTACATCATCGCCTGGGGCTCAAACGTGCCGCAGACGCGTACCCCTGATGCGCACTTCTTTACCGAAGTGCGTTACAAAGGCACCAAAACCGTGGCGGTGACGCCGGACTATGCCGAGGTTGCCAAGCTGTGCGACCAGTGGCTGAATCCGAAACAGGGCACCGACAGTGCAATGGCGCTGGCGATGGGCCACGTGATGCTGAAGGAGTTTCATCTCGATCGCGAAGTCAGCTATTTCAGCGACTACGTGCGTCGTTATACCGATATGCCAATGCTGGTGTTGCTGGAGCCGCGTGAAGGTGGCTTTTACGCCGCCGGACGCCAGCTGCGAGCCAGCGATCTGATCGATGGTCTCGGTCAGGATAATAATCCTGAATGGAAAACGGTGGCGATCAACGAGGCGACCGGCCAACTGGTGGCACCGCAGGGTTCAATCGGCTTCCGCTGGGGTGAAAAAGGTAAATGGAACCTTGAGCAGCGTGACGGGACGACGCAGCAGGAAGTTCAACTGCAGCTCAGTCTGCTGGGTGGCCATGACGAGGTGGTTGAAGTTGGTTTCCCTTACTTTGGCGGGATCACCAGTGAGCATTTCAACAGCGTCGCGCTGGATGAAATCCTGCTGCATAAGCTGCCGGTAAAACGTCTGCAACTGGCCGATGGCAGCGAAGCGCTGGTCACCAGCGTTTACGATCTGACGCTGGCAAACTACGGTCTGGAGCGCGGACTGGGTGATGCCAACTGCGCGCAAAACTACGACGAGGTGAAAGCGTACAGCCCGGCCTGGGCCGAGCAGATCACCGGCGTTTCGCGCCAGAATATCATCCGCATTGCCCGTGAATTTGCCGACAATGCCGAGAAGACCCGCGGCCGTTCAATGATTATCGTCGGTGCCGGTATGAACCACTGGTATCACATGGACATGAACTACCGTGGCCTGATGAACATGCTGATCTTCTGCGGCTGCGTCGGTCAGAGCGGCGGTGGCTGGGCGCACTATGTGGGTCAGGAGAAACTGCGTCCGCAGACCGGCTGGGCCCCGCTGGCATTTGGCCTCGACTGGCAACGTCCGCCACGTCAGATGAACAGTACCTCGTTCTTCTATAACCACTCCAGCCAGTGGCGTTATGAAACCCTCGCCACCAGCGAGCTGCTGTCGCCGCTGGCAGATAAAAGTCGCTACAGCGGCAGCCTGATCGACCTTAACGTGCGTTCTGAGCGCATGGGCTGGCTCCCGTCGGCGCCGCAGCTCAACGTTAACCCGCTGCGTATCGCCGCGCAGGCGCAAGCCGCTGGCCTGTCGCCGCTGGATTACACCGTTGAGAGTCTGAAAAAAGGCACGCTGCGTTTCGCCGCCGAACAGCCAGACGATCCGCAGAACTTCCCGCGTAACCTGTTTGTCTGGCGTTCTAACCTGCTCGGCTCATCCGGTAAAGGGCACGAATATATGCTGAAGTACCTGCTGGGTACTGAAAACGGCATTCAGGGTAAAGATCTGGGTAAGCAGGGCGGCGTGAAGCCTGAAGAGGTGGAGTGGCTGGATCAGGGGGCTGAAGGCAAACTGGATCTGGTGGTGACCCTCGATTTCCGTATGTCGAGTACCTGCCTCTACTCTGATGTGGTGCTGCCAACCGCCACCTGGTATGAAAAAGACGACATGAATACCTCGGATATGCATCCGTTTATTCATCCGCTCTCTGCCGCGGTCGATCCAGCCTGGGATTCAAAAAGCGACTGGGAAATCTATAAGGGCATCGCAAAAGCCTTCTCCGATCTCTGCCCTGGCCATTTAGGGGTAGAAACGGATGTGGTCACGCTGCCGGTACTGCACGATTCGCCAGCCGAACTGGCGCAGCCGTTTGACGCCAGAGACTGGAAGAAAGGCGAATGTGAGCTGATTCCAGGTAAAACCGCGCCACACATCATGCTGGTAGAGCGTGATTATCCGGCCACCTGGGCGCGCTTTACCTCACTGGGTCCGCTGCTTGATACCCTGGGTAACGGCGGCAAAGGCATCGGCTGGAATACTGAGAAAGAAGTCGATTTCCTTAAGCAGCTTAACTATGTCAAAGCGGATGGCCCGGCAGCGGGACGGCCGAATATCGACACGGCCATCGACGCGGCAGAAGTGATCCTGACGCTGGCCCCGGAAACCAACGGTCAGGTAGCCGTTAAAGCCTGGCAGGCGCTGGGTGAGATTACCGGCCGCGACCATACCCATCTGGCGCTGAACAAGGAAGATGAAAAAATTCGCTTCCGCGATATCCAGGCACAGCCGCGCAAAATCATCTCCAGCCCAACCTGGTCTGGTCTGGAAGACGAACATGTCTCCTACAACGCCTGCTACACCAACGTTCACGAGCTGATTCCGTGGCGCACCCTGAGTGGCCGCCAGCAGCTGTATCAGGATCATGAGTGGATGCGTGCCTTTGGTGAAAGCCTGCTGGTCTACCGTCCGCCGATTGATACCCGTGCCGCCAAACCGCTGCTCAACAGCAAACCTAACGGTAATCCGGAGAAGGCGCTGAACTTCCTGACGCCACACCAGAAGTGGGGCATTCACTCCACCTACAGCGATAACCTGCTGATGCTGACCCTGTCGCGCGGCGGACCGATTGTCTGGATGAGCGAAGACGATGCCCGTGAACTGGGGATTGTCGATAACGACTGGATTGAGGCGTTCAATGCCAACGGTGCGCTGACCGCGCGTGCGGTGGTAAGCCAGCGTATTCCGGCCGGGATGACCATGATGTATCACGCCCAGGAACGTATTGTGAATATTCCGGGTTCAGAGATCACCAGCCAGCGCGGCGGTATTCATAACTCCGTCACCCGTACCTGTCCGAAACCGACCCATATGATCGGCGGCTATGCCCAGCTCTCCTGGGGCTTTAACTATTACGGCACCGTCGGTTCTAACCGCGATGAATTCGTGGTGGTAAGAAAAATGAACAACATTAACTGGTTAGACGGGGAAGGCAACGATGCCTGTCAGGGCAGCCAGCAGGAGGTAAAACCATGAAAATTCGCTCACAGGTCGGCATGGTGCTGAACCTCGACAAATGTATCGGCTGCCACACCTGCTCGGTAACCTGCAAAAACGTCTGGACCAGTCGTGAAGGGATGGAATATGCCTGGTTCAACAACGTAGAGAGCAAGCCCGGCGTCGGTTATCCCCACGCCTGGGAAGATCAGCAGAAATGGAAGGGCGGCTGGATCCGGAAAATCAACGGCAAGCTGGAGCCGCGCATGGGAAACCGTGTCGGCGTGCTGTCAAAAATCTTCGCTAACCCGGATGTGCCGGCGCTGGATGATTACTACGAACCGTTCGATTTCGATTACCAGCATCTGCACAATGCGCCGGCCGGTAAACACCAGCCGATTGCGCGCCCGCGTTCACTGATCACCGGTCAGCGGATGAAAAAAATCGAAAATGGCCCGAACTGGGAAGAGATCCTCGGCGGTGAATTTTCCAAACGTTCACAGGATAAAAACTTCGACAATATCCAGAAGGATATTTACGGCCAGTTTGAACACACCTTCATGATGTATCTGCCGCGCCTGTGTGAGCATTTCCTCAACCCTGCCTGCGTGGCGACCTGTCCGAGTGGTGCCATCTACAAGCGTGAAGAAGATGGCATTGTGTTAATCGACCAGGATAAATGCCGTGGCTGGCGTATGTGCCTTACCGGCTGCCCGTACAAAAAGATCTACTTCAACTGGAAGAGCGGCAAATCAGAAAAATGCATTTTCTGCTATCCGCGTATTGAAGCCGGCCAGCCGACCGTCTGCTCGGAAACCTGTGTCGGACGTATCCGCTATCTCGGCGTACTGCTGTATGACGCAGACCGTATTGAACAGGCCGCCTCAGCAGAGAACGAAAAAGATCTCTATCAGAGCCAGCTGGATATCTTCCTCGATCCACACGCTCCGGCGGTGATCGCCCAGGCGCTGAAAGATGGCGTAGCGCAAAGCGTGATTGACGCGGCGCAACGTTCGCCGGTGTACAAAATGGCGATGGACTGGAAGCTGGCGCTGCCGCTGCATCCGGAATATCGCACCCTGCCGATGGTGTGGTATGTGCCGCCGTTGTCACCGATTCAGTCAGCCGTCGACGGTGGTGCACTGGCGCACACCGGCGTGCTGCCGGACGTTGAAAGCCTGCGTATTCCGGTCGAGTATCTGGCGAACCTGCTGACCGCCGGTGATACCGCGCCGGTGCTGCTGGCGCTGAAACGCATGCTGGCGATGCGTCATTACAAGCGGGCGGAAAGCGTCGAAGGTAAACGCGATGTCCGGGCGCTGGAACAGGTCGGTCTGAGCGAAGCGCAGGCGCAGGAGATGTACCGTTATCTGGCTATCGCCAACTACGAAGATCGCTTTGTGGTGCCGTCCAGCCATCGCGAACTGGCACGTGAAGCCTTCCCGGAAAGTAAAGGCTGCGGCTTTAGCTTCGGCGATGGCTGCCACGGCAGCGACAGCAAATTCAACCTGTTCAACAGCCGCCGTATCGATGCCATCGAAATCACTAAACAAACCGTACGCCCGGAGGATGCATCATGATTGCGCTACGTGTGCTGTCGCGCCTGCTGGATTACCCGGATGAGGCGCTGTTTAGCCACCATCAGAACCTGATTGAGGCGCTGGAAAGCGCCCCTGAACTCGACCCAGCGCAGAGCGCACGGCTGGTGGACTTTATCCACCAGCTCTGCGCCCGGCCACTGCTCGACGTTCAGGCTGATTACTGCGAACTGTTTGATCGCGGCCGCGCCACCTCGCTGTTGCTGTTTGAACATGTGCACGGTGAGTCACGCGATCGCGGTCAGGCGATGGTCGATCTGCTGGCGCAGTATCGGGCCGACGGACTGGAGCTGGATAGCAAAGAGCTGCCTGATTATCTCCCGCTTTACCTTGAATACCTCGCCTGTAAAACGGCTGATGAGGTGCGTCAGGGTTTAGAGGATATCGCGCCGATCCTGGCGCTCCTGGCGGCGCGGCTGGTGGAACGTGAAAGTCCCTATGCCGAGCTGTTCAGTGCGCTGTTAACGCTTTCGGGTACCGCTATCCAGCCTGACGCCTTACGGCCGCAGGTGGCACAGGAAGCACGCGACGATACCCCGGCGGCCCTGGATGCCGTCTGGGAAGAGGAGCAGGTTAAATTTCTTGGCGAACAGGGCTGCGCCTCGGCGCAACAGGCCGCGCATCAGCGCCGTTTCGCCGCAGCGGTTGCGCCGCAGTATCTGGATATCGCTCAGGCTACTCCGCGCGCCACAGGAGAATCAGCATGAATTTTCTCAACACTTTCTTCTTTGATATTTACCCCTACCTTGCCGGGACGGTCTTTCTGGTCGGCAGCTGGCTGCGCTACGATTACGGGCAGTACAGCTGGCGCGCCGGTTCCAGCCAGATGCTGGATAAAAAAGGGATGCGGCTCGCCTCTAACCTGTTCCACATCGGCATCATCGGTATCTTTTTCGGCCATATCCTCGGGATGCTGACGCCTCACTGGATGTATCAATCCTTTCTGCCGCTCGACGTGAAGCAAAAGCTGGCGATGATTGCCGGTGGCGTGTTTGGCGCGATGACGCTGGCCGGTGGCGCACTGTTGCTGAAACGCCGTCTGACTAACCCTCGGGTGCGGGCAACCAGCAGCGTCGGCGATATCCTTATCCTGAGCTTACTGGTGGCGCAGGCTACCCTCGGACTGCTGACCATTCCTTTCTCGGCACAGCATATGGATGGCAGCGAGATGATGAAGCTGGTGGGCTGGGCGCAGGCAGTGGTGACCTTCCATGGCGGTGCATCCCATCATCTTGACGGCGTGGCTCTGATCTACCGGCTACATATGGTGCTGGGAATGACGTTATTCCTGCTGTTTCCATTCTGCCGCCTGGTGCATATCTGGAGCGCGCCGGTGGAGTATCTCACCCGTCGTTATCAGCTGGTGAGAAATCGCCGCTGACGAGGTGACGGTCACCGGCACAGCGCGTCCGGTGACCGTTTTTCGGGGCAGTTTCTTGACGTTTTTTTAAGAATTTGACCTGTATGTCGTTGCGCTGAACGACTACTATTAGCGCATCTGAATCTACCCCCTCGTTTATGGATTACCGATGCGTCTCAAGCTAGCTCTCCTTGCGTTCATCCCGTTACTGGCCTCCTGCAGCAGCAAACCTGAAGTCCCCCAACAGCAAAAGATGCTGGCTGCACCGCAAGGTGGATTCTTGCTCCAGCCGTCGCACAGTGGATCCGCGATGTTTGGTGACTTTGCTGGCAACCCGGCGGCAGAACAATTTATCGATCAGATGGTGGAGAAGCACGGCTTCGATCGCCAGCAACTGCATAACATTATTGGTCAGGCAAAGCGGCTGGACTATGTGCTGCGCCTGATGGATCGCCAGGCACCGAGCTATACGCCGGCACCGGGACCTAACGGTGCCTGGATTCGCTATCGCAATAAGTTTATTACGCCGGACAACGTCCAAAACGGCGTCGCCTTCTGGGATCAATATCAGGATGCGCTGCAACGCGCGCAGCAGGTCTACGGCGTGCCGCCTGAAATCATCGTCGGCATCATTGGCGTTGAAACCCGCTGGGGGCGCGTGATGGGGAAAACGCGTATTCTGGATGCGCTCGCGACCTTATCCTTCAACTATCCGCGTCGCGCGGCTTACTTCAGCAGCGAACTGGAAACCTTCCTGTTGATGGCGCGTAATGAGCAGGACGATCCGCTGGCGCTGAAAGGCTCGTTTGCCGGGGCGATGGGCTATGGTCAGTTCATGCCATCGTCCTACAAAGAGTACGCGGTGGACTTCAACGGTGATGGCCACGCCAACCTGTGGGATCCGGTTGATGCCATCGGCAGCGTGGCGCACTACTTCCAGCAGCACGGCTGGCGCAGCGGCGAAAACATTGCGGTCCCGGCCAGTGGTCAGGCGCCCTTGCTTGAAGATGGCTTCAAGACCCGCTACAGCGTAGGCATGCTGGCTGCCTCCGGCCTGTCGCCGCAGGGCTCACTCAATGGCAACGACCAGGTGAGCCTGCTACGGCTTGATTTGGGCACCAGCTATCAGTACTGGTACGGTTTACCCAACTTTTATGTCATTACCCGTTATAACCACAGCACCCATTACGCGATGGCGGTGTGGCAGTTAGGCGAGGCCGTTAGCAAGGCGCGGCAGGGCGGAATGCTATAAAGACTGTCCTTATCAACTGTAAGGTTATATGATGACGCCCTTTTTCAGGCCCATCAGCCCTTGTTATCTCTGGAGTCGTTATGTCTTTACCTGCCTGCCCAGCCTGTCACGCCGATTACACCTGGCAAGATGGCGATAACCTTAACTGTCCTTCCTGTGGTCATATCTGGACCGAGGCGGAAAGTGACAGCAGCAATCAGTCGCTGGAAGTGCGTGACGCTAACGGCAATCTGCTGGCAGATGGCGACAGCGTCACAGTGATTAAAGATCTCAAGGTGAAGGGGAGTTCTTCGTCGCTGAAGATTGGCACCAAAGTGAAAAGTATCCGTCTGGTTGAAGGGGACCACAACATCGACTGTAAGATCGACGGTTTTGGTCCGATGAAATTGAAGTCTGAGTTCGTCAAAAAGAACTGAGGCTGGCGGGCGCAGGGAGGCGCCCGTAATGCTGATTAGCTGAATAACCGATCGAGCGCCGCACACTGTTGCGCGTCTAAAGTGCCACCGTAATTACGCGATGCGCTACGCATTGAATCATAGCGACGCGACACCGCGGTTTTTATCGTGGTCACAAAGTCATCACCGATGCTGTAAATCGCCATCATCCGGCCAATCTGTTGCTGGATACGCGTCAGTTCAGCCATATTGCCGTCACGCCACGCCTGCATCATTTGGGCAAAAACCTCCGGCACAATATTGTTCAGTCCCGAGATTACCCCGGCGCCACCCGCCAGCAGATTGGGCAACAGATATTCGTCATAGCCCGACAGCACCGCAAAATCGCTGCGTACCTTTTTCGTCTCGTCAATCATTGCCCGGTTATGCGACAGGCAGTCGACGGTATCCTTAATGCCGATGAAATTCGGCAGTTTTGCCGCTAACGCGGCGACCAGCGTGGGGGAGAGGTCGCAGCCGGTGCGCGCCGGAAAATTATAGGCAAACCACTTGCCGCCTAACTGCTGATCGAGCGTTTCAAAATAATGCATCAGCTGGTTCTGCGTCTGGCCGTAGTAGTAGGGCGGCAGAACCATCACCGCGTCGTAACCACTTTCCCATGCCGCTTCAGCCAGCGACAGCATATCCGCGACGCAGGTAGCGGAGACATTAGCCACCATTGTCAGCGGCGATAGGGGACGGGCTTCTTTAATCAGCTGTAAACGTTCCTGCTGCGTCAATGAGGCGAACTCGCCAATACTGCCCATGATCAGTAAGGTATCAATGCCTGAACGGTTGAGGCGCGAAAAATGGCGTCCGAGCGCATCGATATCGATCGCACCCTGCGCATTAAACGGGGTCACCGAGGGACACCAGACGCCGGCAAAGGCAGATTCTGCAGTCATGACTCACTCCTGAGTAGCGTTTAGGGAAAATGAAACAGTGTTTTAACTTAATTATTCCGCCTCAGCACCGCCAGCATTCGATTCAGAAATGAGCAACAGGTCGCACTTTTCCGCGTTTAAAGCGTCTTATCGATTGGTCACGTCAGATAACCAAACCGGAGGTGAGCATGAAAGAGTGGGATCCTGAGTTGTATCGCAAGTTTGAGGCGGAACGCACCCGCCCGGCACGTGAACTGCTGGCGCGCATCAGCGTTGAAGAGGTTGAACAGGTGACCGATTTGGGCTGCGGTCCGGGCAACAGCACCGAATTGCTGGCTGAAGCCTGGCCGCTGGCCACGGTCTGCGGGCTCGACAGTTCAGCAGCGATGTTAGCCCAGGCGCGCGAACGGTTACCGCACTGCCGCTTTGTACAGGCGGACATTCGTAGCTGGCAGGCAGAAACACCTCAGCAGGTGATCTATGCCAATGCGTCGCTACAGTGGCTGGATAACCACGCGACGCTGTTTCCCCATCTGGTGGAACAACTGGCACCCGGCGGCGTGCTGGCAGTGCAGATGCCCGATAATCTCAATGAGCCCTCGCATCGATTGATGCGCGACGTGGCGGCGTCTGAACCCTGGCATTCCCGTATTGATGCCAAAACGGCGGACCGTAAACAGCTGCTCCCGACCGGCGACTATTACGATCTGCTCACCGGCACCGGCTGTGACGTGGATATCTGGCGCACCACCTATTATCACGTGATGGCCGATGCACAGGCGATTATCAGCTGGCTAGAGGCGACCGGCCTGCGCCCGTTTCTGGCCATGCTGGATGAAGCCGAACAGGCGGATTTTCTGGCGGCCTATCATCAGCGTTTGCTCAGCGCCTATCCGGCGCAGCGCGATGGTCAGGTTCTGCTCGCTTTCCCGCGTCTTTTTATCGTTGCCGTGAAAAAAAGCTGAGGTTAAGGGAAAACAGGCCGCAAAAAGCGGGCAATACTTAAGACAGGGCTTGAAAAAGTGGCGGTGTTGCACCACTTTCATTGCACCACCTGAGGGAGAAACACGATGGATGATCGGCAGTTGCAGGCGCTTAGCGCGCAGATCGGTGAGAAGCTTAAGCAGCAAAACGCCACCGTAACCTGTGCAGAATCCTGCACCGGAGGGTGGATTGCCAAGGTGTTTACTGACATCAGTGGCAGCTCAGCCTGGTTTGAACGCGGCTTCGTGACCTACAGTAATGATGCCAAGCAGCAGCTGGTGGGCGTTCAGGCAACGTCGCTGGAACAGTACGGAGCGGTGAGTGAAGCCGTGGTGCGCGAAATGGCGCTGGGCGCAAGGCACGCCGCCCGGGCAGACTACGCCATCTCCGTGAGCGGTATTGCCGGGCCGGATGGCGGCAGTGCGGAAAAACCGGTCGGCACCGTCTGGTTCGGTTTGGCCGGTCCGCAGGATAAAGTCCTGACTTTTCAGCAGCATTTCTCCGGTGACCGTGAGGCGGTACGCCGCCAGTCCGTCGCCTGGGCACTACAGCGGCTGTATGGCGAATTTCTGACAAATTAAACTTGATACTGTATGACTATACAGTATAATTGTCGGCAACAGAAAGAGTGCAGGCACCCCTGAGTGCGTGTTTACCCGGCTTGATTAGGAGTTGAAATGGCGATTGATGAAAACAAACAAAAGGCTTTAGCTGCCGCGCTGGGCCAGATTGAGAAGCAATTTGGTAAAGGCTCCATCATGCGCTTGGGTGAAGACCGCTCAATGGATGTGGAAACCATCTCTACCGGTTCGCTGTCGCTGGACATTGCGTTAGGCGCAGGCGGTCTGCCAATGGGCCGTATCGTTGAGATTTACGGGCCAGAGTCTTCAGGTAAAACCACGCTGACCCTGCAGGTAATCGCGTCAGCACAGCGTAAAGGCAAAACCTGTGCCTTTATCGATGCTGAGCATGCGCTGGATCCGGTTTACGCCAAGAAACTGGGCGTAGACATCGACAACCTGCTTTGTTCGCAGCCAGACACCGGTGAGCAGGCGCTGGAGATTTGTGATGCGCTGGCCCGCTCAGGCGCGGTTGACGTAATCATTGTCGACTCCGTGGCGGCACTGACGCCGAAAGCGGAAATCGAAGGTGAAATCGGTGACTCACACATGGGCCTGGCGGCACGTATGATGAGCCAGGCGATGCGTAAGCTTGCCGGTAACCTGAAGCAGTCCAACACCCTGCTGATCTTCATCAACCAGATCCGTATGAAAATTGGTGTGATGTTTGGTAACCCGGAAACCACTACCGGTGGTAACGCGCTGAAGTTCTACGCTTCTGTCCGTCTTGATATCCGCCGTATCGGCGCTATCAAAGAGGGCGATAACGTGGTGGGCAGTGAGACCCGCGTTAAAGTGGTGAAAAACAAAATCGCGGCGCCATTTAAACAGGCAGAGTTCCAGATCATGTACGGCGAAGGCATCAACACCTTCGGCGAACTGGTCGACCTGGGCGTGAAGCACAAGCTGATCGAAAAAGCGGGTGCATGGTACAGCTACCAGGGCGATAAGATTGGTCAGGGTAAATCGAATGCCAGCAACTTCCTCAAAGAGAATGCGGCTGTCGCAAACGAGATTGATCTGAAGTTACGTGAAATGTTACTGAACGGCGCTGACGATAAGCTTGCAGCAGAGCAGTCTGCTGACAAAGTTGAAAACGCAGCCAGTGAAGCGAACGAAGACTTCTAATCACTCACGCGGGGGTGGAGAAATCCACTCCCGTTGTTTTTTACCACTTACCCTCTCTTTCTTACCTTTCTTCTCTCCCGATCTGTCGCCATAATCCCCTTCCCGTTAGTACAAGGTGCGCAGTATGTCTGAACAATCCCAGCCCCAACCCAACATTGTCTCTTTTTCTCGTCTGCTCGACCGTGCGATGCGCATTCTTGGACAGCGCGATCACAGCCGTGCCGAATTAGCGCGTAAGCTGCAACAGTCGGCGCAGCGTGCGGCGTGGGCACAGCAGAAAGAGCCGGAAATCGTCACCGAAGAGCTGCTGGAAAAAGTGCTCAACTGGTGCCAGGAAAATGGCTGGCTAAACGACACGCGTTTCACCGAACGTTTTATTCAGAGCCGAAGCCGCAAAGGTTTTGGTTCACAGCGGGTACGTCTGGAACTGGCGCAGAAGGGGATCGATCGCGAGGCGATTGATATTGCGATGGAAGAGACCGAGGTGGACTGGTCTGCCTGTGCTGCCCAGCTGGCTGAACGTAAATTCGGACACCCGTTACCGAAAGAATGGAAAGAGAAAGCCAAAGTACTACGCTATCTACAGTCAAAAGGCTTCATGAGCGAAGATATTCAGTCCGTTTTCAGAAATTTTGACGACTAAAAGCCGATGTAATTTTACTTCCCACTGAAGAAAATTTATCTTATTCCCACTTTTTGTTCCTCTAATCAGGCGCCGCCAGGATGTGGCATCGCGGAAAAGATGGAACGTTCGTTAGCGTGATTCCAGGATATATATGAGCAAGAGCACTGCTGAGATCCGTCAAGCGTTTCTCGACTTTTTTCATAGCAAGGGACATCAGGTTGTAACCAGCAGCTCCCTCGTACCGAATAACGATCCGACGTTGCTGTTTACCAACGCCGGAATGAACCAGTTCAAAGATGTTTTCCTCGGCCAGGACAAGCGTGATTACTCACGTGCGACCACTTCACAGCGCTGCGTGCGTGCCGGTGGCAAACACAACGATCTTGAAAATGTCGGCTACACCGCACGTCACCACACTTTCTTTGAAATGCTGGGTAATTTCAGCTTTGGTGACTACTTCAAGAAAGAGGCAATCGCTTTTGCCTGGGAACTGTTGACGAGCGAGCAGTGGTTCGGCCTGCCAAAAGAGCGTCTGTGGGTTACGGTATATGAAACCGATGATGAAGCTTATGCCATCTGGGCCAACGAGATTGGCGTGCCGCACGAACGCATTATCCGTATCGGCGACAACAAGGGCGGGGCTTACGCGTCAGATAACTTCTGGCAGATGGGCGACACCGGCCCTTGCGGTCCCTGCAGCGAAATTTTCTACGATCACGGCGATCACATCTGGGGTGGACCACCAGGCAGCCCGGAAGAGGATGGCGACCGCTACATTGAGATCTGGAACATCGTCTTCATGCAGTTCAATCGTCAGGCGGATGGCACCATGCTGCCGCTGCCGAAACCGTCGGTTGATACCGGCATGGGCCTGGAGCGCATTACTGCCGTACTGCAACACGTCAACTCTAACTATGAAATCGACCTGTTCCAGAAACTGATCCAGGCGGTAGCGCAGGTGACCGGTGCCACCGATCTGAGCAATAAATCACTGCGCGTGATTGCCGATCATATCCGCTCCTGTGCATTCCTGATTGCCGATGGCGTGATCCCGTCGAATGAGAACCGTGGTTACGTGCTGCGTCGCATCATTCGTCGTGCCGTACGTCATGGCAACATGCTGGGCGCGAAAGACGCATTCTTCTATAAGCTGGTCGCGCCGCTGGTTGAGGTGATGGGATCGGCCGGTGAAGAGTTACAGCGTCAGCAGGCTCAGGTTGAGCAGGTGCTGAAAAGCGAAGAAGAGCAGTTCGCTAAGACTCTGGAACGCGGCCTGGCGCTGCTGGACGAAGAGCTGGCGAAACTGCAGGATGATACGCTGGATGGCGAAACGGTCTTCCGTCTGTACGATACCTTTGGCTTCCCGGCTGACCTGACGGCTGATGTCTGCCGCGAACGCAATCTGAAGATCGACGAAGCGGGCTTCGAGCAGGCGATGGAGCAACAGCGCCAGCGCGCACGTGAAGCGAGTGGTTTCGGCGCGGATTACAGCAACGTTATTCGTATCGATGCGGCGTCCTCGTTCAAAGGCTACGACCAGCTGGATTTAGCCGCGACGGTGAAAGCGCTGTACGTGGCAGGCGAGTCGGTGAATGAAGTCACCGAAGGCCAGGAAGCGGTTGTGGTACTGGATGAAACGCCATTCTATGGCGAATCAGGCGGTCAGGTCGGCGATACCGGCGTGCTGACAGGGAAGAATGCTGAATTTAGCGTACAGGACACACAAAAATATGGTCAGGCAATCGGTCATATCGGTAAGCTGACGGCAGGGCAGTTACGTATCGGCGATCGCCTTGAAGCAAAAGTTGATGCGGCACGCCGGGCGCGTATCCGTCTTAACCACTCTGCAACCCACTTATTGCATGCCGCGCTGCGTCAGGTATTAGGTGAGCATGTTGCACAGAAGGGATCTCTGGTTAACGATAAATACCTGCGTTTTGACTTCTCGCATTTCGAAGCGATGAAACCTCAGGAGATTCGCCAGGTCGAAGATATTGTCAACGCGCAGATTCGTCGCAACTTGCCGGTTGAAACCGACGTGATGGATCTTGAGGCGGCGAAATCTAAAGGTGCCATGGCGCTGTTTGGCGAAAAATATGATCAGCGCGTGCGCGTCCTGACCATGGGTGATTTCTCGGTTGAGCTGTGCGGCGGCACGCACGCGGCACGTACCGGCGACATCGGTCTGTTCCGTATCCAGGCTGAGTCAGGCACTGCGGCGGGTGTTCGTCGTATTGAAGCGATTACCGGTGAAGGTGCCCTGGCGCAGGTCAATGCGCAGAGCAGCCAGCTGCACGATCTGGCGCAACTGGTGAAAGCCAACAGCAGCAACCTGAATGAAAAAGTACGTGGTCTGGTGGATCACGTACGGGCGCTGGAGAAAGAGTTGCAGCAACTGCGCGATCAGCAAGCGGCGCAGGAGAGCGCGTCTCTGAGCAGCAGTGCCATCGACGTGAAAGGCGTGAAGCTGCTGGTCAGTGAGCTGAATAACGTTGAGCCGAAAATGTTGCGTACCATGGTGGATGACCTGAAAAACCAGTTGGGTTCGGCCATCATTGTGTTAGCGACGGTTGCGGAAGGTAAAGTGTCGTTAATCGCTGGCGTGACCAAAGATTTGACTGACCGGGTTAAAGCCGGTGAACTGATTGCAGGTCTGGCGCAGCAGGTCGGCGGCAAGGGCGGTGGACGCCCGGATATGGCGCAGGCTGGCGGAACCGATGTGGCGGCCCTGAAAAGCGCGTTAACAGGGGTTGAGGACTGGGTCAGCAGCCGTCTGTAAGTGAATTAAAACAAGGCATCGTATAAAGCGTCAGAACGGTTGTTCCGGCGCTTTTTCATACGATGTCAGAGTAGCAAATGACAAAGTCAGGTTGATGTAGTGTATTTCGGCTAAACTAACTATCAGCAGAATGTATTAGCGCATCGATGTGCATTGGTGTATTTGTCATACTCATTGTGCAGCGTTAAATGATGGATAATGCCGGGAGCCTGTACAAGCCCGACTCTTTTAATCTTTCAAGGAGCAAAGAATGCTTATTCTAACTCGTCGAGTTGGTGAAACCCTCATGATCGGTGATGAGGTGACTGTAACGGTGCTGGGTGTTAAAGGTAACCAGGTTCGCATCGGGGTTAACGCTCCGAAAGAAGTGTCTGTGCATCGCGAAGAGATCTATCAACGCATCCAGGCTGAAAAAACGCAACAAACCAGCGTTTAACGGATTCAGCGTCTCGCACCTGTGCGAGGCGCTACCGCTTTATCGACCCATTCCCCCCTTTTTCTTTTCTCCCCCTTATTCCCTTTTTTGTTAACTGCATCATCTTTCATTGTTGATAATTCACTCTTTTTGCCGTCATTTTGGCCCAATTGTCTGTCATTTGTTCAATCAAACAAACCTTCGGAAAAATTGTTTGACTTATAAGTGCGGGAAAGTAATATGTGCGCCACGCAGTGCCGATGAGCGGAAACAAAGTTCAGCGGCGCAGTTCGGAAGAACGCGTAAGGTGAGGTGGCCGAGAGGCTGAAGGCGCTCCCCTGCTAAGGGAGTATACGGTCAAAAGCTGTATCGAGGGTTCGAATCCCTCCCTCACCGCCATTTCCGATGCATCCATAGCTCAGCTGGATAGAGTACTCGGCTACGAACCGAGCGGTCGGAGGTTCGAATCCTCCTGGATGCACCATATTTTCGAATGTGGAGAAGTGCCTCAGTGTGACATGACGCAATTAGTGTTCAGGTCGTACTAAGGAGGTTAACGTTGCATCAGCAACGGCCCGCAGGGCGAAGCGCAAGCTGAGTAATCCTCCTGGATGCACCATCGGAATAAAAACAAAGTGAACTAGCAATTCCTTTCATGGTGAGTAGTTAGCACCCTGCGTTGTACAAGAATTAAATCAATGCATCCATAGCTCAGCTGGATAGAGTACTCGGCTACGAACCGAGCGGTCGGAGGTTCGAATCCTCCTGGATGCACCATATTTTCGAATATGGAAAGTGCCTCAGTGTGTCATAGCGTGAAAATCGTCAGACTGCACTAAGGAGGATAACGTTACTTCAGCAACGGCCCGCAGGGCGAAGCGTAAGCTGAGTAATCCTCCCGGATGCACCATTCTTCGTATCATTCCCAGGTTGATTTCTGAAAGTCCATAAAAAGTAATTCCCCAATGCATCCATAGCTCAGCTGGATAGAGTACTCGGCTACGAACCGAGCGGTCGGAGGTTCGAATCCTCCTGGATGCACCATATCTTCGGATAGGGAAGTGCCTTAGTGTGTCATAGCGTGAAAATCATCAGACTGCACTAACGAGGATAGCGTTGCCTCAGCAACGGCCCGCAGGCCGAAAAGTAAGCTGAGACATTATCCGCGATGCACTCTTCACTTTGCTGTTTTGCCGGTTAGCAACCTGCTCCGTAATTCCCCAGATTTCCGTTGCATCCATAGCTCAGCTGGATAGAGTACTCGGCTACGAACCGAGCGGTCGGAGGTTCGAATCCTCCTGGATGCACCATCTCTTTCGATATCATTATCTCCTCAGCGTCTTATAGCGTTCTCATTGTTCAGGCTGCACTAACGTGCATAACGTTGCCTCAGCAACGGCCCGCACTGGTGCCTCCTCTGAATGAGCCCTTTGCATTTCTTCCTCTACTGCTCACGTTTAATCGCAAAACCGATCTGCTTTATCAACCCGGCTAACAGGCTGTCTGGCCTGACTCTTTCTGCTGACGGTTAGCGCGTAAATCCGGTTTTCTATTGCTGGCTTTTAATTGATGCCAGCCAGCTCCGGTTTACCCTCTGCGGATAAAAAATGCTGCAATTTCGTACGGTTATTGCCGGTCGCAGACGATCACCTTTATCTGAAAAGAAAAATTGCTAATGCTTTCAAAGCATTTGCTGTTCATCCCCCCTGGCGACAACCTGTGCACATTAGGCTAAAGTAATGTCTCATTTGTTGGAGGTCCGGAGTGACTATGTACGATCAATACGACGCCCTGATTTTCGATATGGACGGCACCATTCTCGATACTGAGCCGACACATCGAAAAGCGTGGCGTCAGGTACTGGCGCGTTATGGAATGACGCTGGATGAAGCGCGTATTGTCGGCTTTAATGGTGCTCCTACCTGGCGACTGGCGCAGTTCATCATCGAAACGAATCAGTCGTCTCACGATCCTCATCTTCTTGCCGCCGAAAAGACCGCCGCAGTGAAAGCCATGCTGTTGGAAAATGTTCAGCCGCTTCCTTTGATGGAGGTGGTGAAGGCTTACCACGGGCGTCGTCCTATGGCAGTCGGTACCGGCAGTGAACACAGCATGGCAGATGCGTTACTGACGCAGCTGGGCGTGCGTGAGCTGTTTTCCGCCGTGGTCGGCGCTGATGACGTACAGCGGCATAAACCTGAACCAGATACCTTCTTACGCTGCGCCGAGCTGATGGGCGTGGCGCCAGAGCGCTGTGTGGTTTTCGAAGATGCAGATTTTGGCGTTCAGGCGGCGAAAGCGGCAGGGATGGATGTGGTGGACGTCCGCTTACTGTGAGTGAGATGCTCGCCTATGCCTCATTGTTCGGCAGCAGTTTTTTAAGTGCGACGCTCCTGCCAGGAAGCTCTGAAGCACTGCTGATAGCACTATTAATTGCAAAAAAGACGTCAGTTTATGGGTTGCTTTTGGCCGCATCACTGGGAAACACCTTGGGCGGCTTAACCAACATTTTTCTTGGTCGCTTGCTGCCGTTAAAACGTCAGGGGCGATGGCATGACACAGCAATGACGTGGTTGCACCGATTGGGTCCTGCAGCACTGTTATTTAGCTGGTTACCAGTGATAGGTGATCTGCTCTGCGTGCTTGCAGGCTGGTTACGCTTCGCCTGGTTACCGGCGATGTTGTATCTCGCTGTCGGTAAAACACTGCGTTATATCGTTATCGCGACCGCCACATTACAGGGTATGCAATGGTGGCATTGATTCGCACAGATTCGAGGCTACGGTTAACATTATGCTGAACAAAAATAAATTATTCTCACAGCGGGAGGTTAATGTGATCCCGGACGTATCTAAAGCGCTCTCCTGGCTGGAAGCGCATCCTGATGCCCTTAAGGGTATCGGCCGTGGCATCGAACGTGAAACGTTGCGCGTGCAGGCAGACGGTAAGCTGGCGGAAACCGGTCACCCCGAATCACTGGGTTCGGCGCTGAAGCATGACTGGATTACCACAGACTTTGCCGAAACGCTGCTGGAGTTCATTACGCCAGTGGATCACAGCATCGATCACATGCTGGCTTTCCTGCGTGATATTCATCGTCATGTTGCCCGTGAACTCGGCGAAGAGCGTATGTGGCCCTTCAGCATGCCGTGCGAGATTGACGATGCGAACAAGATTGAACTGGCACAGTATGGGAAATCCAATATTGGCCAGATGAAAACGCTGTACCGCCAGGGGCTGAAAAACCGCTACGGCGCGTTAATGCAGACCATCTCCGGTATTCACTATAACTTCTCGCTGCCGCTCTCTTTCTGGCAGGAATGGGCCGATGTGAAAGATCAGGAAAGCGGGAAAGAGACCATCTCTGCCGGCTATCTGCGACTGATCCGTAACTATTATCGTTTTGGCTGGGTGATCCCGTATCTGTTTGGTGCGTCGCCCGCCATCAGTTCCAGCTTCCTGCAGGGCCGCGAGAGCGCACTGCCGTTTGAAACTAACGATAAAGATACCCTGTGGCTGCCGTATGCCACCTCGCTGCGTCTGAGCGATTTAGGCTATACCAACAAATCCCAGAGCGCGCTGGGCATTACCTTCAATTCACTGGAAGGCTATGTCACTGCGCTGAAGAAAGCGATCAAGACGCCGTCGGAAGAGTATGCTGAGATGGGCACCAAAGATGCCGACGGCAACTGGCTCCAGCTCAACACTAACGTGCTGCAGATTGAAAATGAACTCTATGCGCCTATCCGGCCTAAGCGCGTTACGCGCTCGGGTGAAGCGCCTTCTGACGCGCTGCTGCGTGGCGGCATTGAGTACATTGAAGTGCGCTCGCTGGATATTAACCCGTTCTCAGCGATTGGCGTGGACGAGAACCAGGTGCGCTTCCTCGACCTGTTCCTGATCTGGTGTACGCTGGCTGACGCGCCGGAAATGAGCGCTGACGAGCTGCAGTGTACCCGTAAAAACTGGAATAGAGTGGTGCTGGAAGGGCGTAAGCCGGATCAGAAAATTGCGGTCGGCTGTGGTGAAGCGGAGCATTCGCTGGTTGAAGTCGGTAAGACACTGTTTGCCGATCTGCGTCGGGTGGCGGAAGTTTTAGACAGCAACAACCAGGGCAGCACGCAATATCAACAAGTTTGCGATCAACTGGTGGCATCGTTCGACGATCCTGAGCTAACCTATTCGGCGCGCATCCTTCAGGCGATGAAGGACAATGGTGTTACCGGTACCGGTGTGGCGTTAGCAGAACAGTATCGCCATCTGCTTTGCGAAGAGCAGCTGGAAGTGCTGAGCGAAGACGATTTCAGTCGTCAGGCGAAGGAGTCTGTGGCAGCACAGCAGGCGCTTGAAGCCGATGACAAGCTGGATTTTGAGGCTTATCTGGCGAGCCGGGAAGGGTAGAAAAGAAAAAGGCCACATCAATGTGGCCAAATTAACATCTCTGTTGTCAGGGATGATGATAACAAATGCGCGTCTTTCATATATTCAGACGTTGGGCGAACAGAAAAGTTTCATCGTTTTAAAAAAAATTCTTAAAACAGGAGGTGACGTATGCCACTACTGGACAGTTTTACCGTTGATCACACTATCATGGCCGCTCCCGCCGTACGCGTTGCGAAAACCATGAAGACTCCGCATGGCGATACGATTACCGTTTTTGACCTGCGTTTTTGCCGCCCGAACATTGATATCCTCACTGAGCGTGGCATTCATACGCTGGAGCACCTGTTTGCCGGTTTCATGCGTAATCATCTGAACGGTGACGGCGTTGAAATCGTTGATATCTCGCCAATGGGTTGCCGTACTGGCTTCTACATGAGCCTGATTGGTACGCCAGACGAGCAGCGCGTAGCAAAAGCGTGGAAAGGGGCGATGGAAGACGTTCTGAAAGTTAAAGATCAGAACCAGATCCCTGAGCTGAACGAATACCAGTGCGGCAGCTACAAGCTGCACTCGCTGGAAGAAGCACAGCAGATCGCCCGCAATGTGCTGGCACATGATATCGGTGTTAACCGCAACGAAGATCTGAAACTGCCTGCTGAGAAGCTGAAAGAACTGCACATCTAGTCAGGACTTTTCTGCTAAAAAAAAACGCCGCATTATTATTGCGGCGTTTTTTTATGGCTTAAGAGCCGATAGATTTCTTTAACGGCGTGGTCGGTGTGATGCGGACCTGTTTAATCATGTTGTCCTGCACATCGAGGATGTCGATGTTGTACTGACTGATTTGCACCCGGGTCTGCACCTCAGGAATCTCCTCCAGCGCCTCCAGCAGCATGCCATTGATGGTGCGGGCTTCCTGCTCCGGCAGATGCCAGTTAAACGCCTTGTTGATTTCACGCACGTTGGCGCTGCCTTCAACCAGCACCGATCCATCATTCTGCGGCATCACTTCTTCAGCCAGCGAAGGCGACATCGAGGTGGTGAAATCGCCGACGATCTCTTCCAGAATATCCTCTATCGTCACCAGTCCTTTGATATCGCCATACTCATCAACCACCAGTCCGGCTTTCTTCTTATTGCGCTGAAACTTCACCAGTTGGGTGTTGAGCGGCGTGCCTTCCGGGATGTAGTAGATCTCATCGGCAGCGCGCAGCAGCGTCTCTTTGGTGAACTCTTTTTTCTCGGTCATCATGCGCCAGGCCTCACGCACCCGCAGCATGCCGACGCAGTCATCCAGCGAATCCCGGAACAGCACGATGCGGCCGTGTGGCGAATGACTTAACTGGCGGACCACCGATTTCCAGTCATCGTTGATGTTGATGCCGACGATCTCATTACGCGGCACCATGATGTCATCCACACTGACCTTCTCGAGATCGAGGACGGACAACAGCATGTCCTGATTACGGCGTGATATCAGGTTACGCGATTCGTAAACAATGGTACGCAGCTCTTCTTTACTCAGCGCGGAATTGACAGAACCGTCAGCGCGAATACCGACCATCCGCATCAGCAGACGGGTAATGGTGTTCAGCAACCAGACCAGCGGCAACATAATGTATTGCAACGGACCCAGCAGGAAGCTACTGGGATAGGCGACTTTTTCCGGATAGAGCGCCGCCACGGTTTTTGGTAACACTTCGGCAAACACCAGCACCACGAAGGTCAGTACACCGGTGGCGATGGCAACGCCGGCATCACCATACAGGCGCATCCCGACGATGGTACCGAGGGCAGATGCAAGAATGTTGACCAGGTTGTTGCCGATCAGCACCAGGCTAATCAGGCGGTCAGGGCGGCGCAGCAATTTTTCGACGCGACGGGCAGCGCGGTGGCCATTTTTAGCCTGATGGCGCAGCTTGTAGCGATTGAGAGTCATCATGCCGGTTTCAGAGCCCGAAAAATAAGCCGAAACCAGCACCATGATGATCAGCGTAACAATCAGCGTGGTGGTTGAAACATGTTCCAACGCAGAACTTCCTTTTTAACGAGAGGTAGGGATAAGCAGGTGCTGTAGGATGCGACTGCCAAAGTAGGCCATGGTTAATAACAATGCGCCGCTGCAGTTAAACCACACCACACGACGTCCACGCCAACCTTCATGATAGTGCCCCCACAGCAAAACGATATACACAAACCAGGCGATGATGGAGAGCACCGCTTTATCGACGTTTTCCGCGCTGAAAAGATCCTGCATGTAAAACAAGCCGGTACACAGCACCAGCGTCAGCAGCACTACGCCGACCTGGGTGATGTGAAACATCTTGCGTTCAATCGTCAGCAGTGGCGGCATGTCCTGGGTAAAGGTCAGTCGCTTGTTTTTCAGCTGATAATCGATCCACGCCAGTTGCAGCGCATACAGCGCCGCGATGATCAGCGTCGCGTAGGCAAACAGCGAGAGGCCGATATGAATCATCATGCCTGGGGTGGTTTCCAGATGAGTGATAAACGCATTGGGCACAAAAGTAGCAAAGGCGAGGTTGATCAGCGCGAAGCTATAAACAATCGGCAGCAGTAACCAGCCACGGTTGCGGGACGCCACAATGGTCATGATGGCACAGATCAACAGACTGACCAGCGAGCCGATATTGAGCAGGCTTAAGTTCTGTCCACTGTCGACGGCAAAAATACGTTGCTGCAAGGCCACCGCGTGAGTAATCAACGCGACGCAGGCAGAGAGCATCGCCATTCGCCGCCAGCCGCCGTTACGTTTCAACAGGCTGGGAATGATCAGTGCAAGACTAAGGGAGTAGGCGAACAGCGCCACTATCGCGAAAACGAACATAGATCCTTTCGGGTATCAGTCAGATAAGGAAAACGGCAGTATAGCGCCAGCCGCAGCTGGCACCAAACGATCTGAGGGGCAATTGCAGAGATCGCTGAGGCTTCGTGTTATAATCCGCCGCATTCTGCCGATCAGGCGCCTCGCGATCTTTTTAAGTGAGAGACCATGTTTGATAATTTAACCGATCGTTTGTCGCAAACCCTGCGCAATATCAGCGGCCGCGGAAGGCTGACTGAAGAGAACATCAAAGAGACCCTGCGTGAAGTTCGCATGGCACTGCTTGAGGCAGACGTTGCGCTGCCGGTAGTGCGTGACTTCATTAATCGCGTGAAAGAGAGCGCGGTTGGGCACGATGTGAATAAAAGCCTGACGCCAGGTCAGGAGTTCATCAAGATCGTCCGTAACGAACTGGTTGCGGCGATGGGTGCAGAAAACAATGCGCTGGATCTGGCTGCGCAGCCGCCTGCCGTAGTGCTGATGGCCGGCCTGCAGGGTGCGGGTAAAACCACCAGCGTCGGTAAGCTGGGTAAGTTCCTGCGTGAGAAGCATAAAAAGAAAGTCTTAGTGGTTTCTGCCGACGTTTATCGTCCGGCGGCAATCAAACAGCTGGAAACGCTGGCGCAACAGGTGGGTGTAGACTTCTGTCCATCCGATCTGAGCCAGAAGCCGGTCGACATTGTTAACCATGCGCTGCGTGAAGCACGCCTGAAGTTTTACGATGTTCTGCTGGTGGATACTGCGGGTCGTCTGCACGTTGACGAAGCGATGATGGACGAAATCAAACAGGTTCATGCCGCGATTAATCCGGTAGAAACGCTGTTTGTGGTCGATGCCATGACCGGTCAGGATGCGGCGAATACCGCCAAAGCCTTTAACGAAGCGCTGCCGCTCACCGGGGTTATCCTGACCAAAGTGGATGGTGATGCGCGCGGTGGTGCGGCGCTGTCGATTCGTCATATCACCGGCAAGCCGATTAAGTTCATGGGTGTCGGTGAGAAGACTGATGCACTGGAGCCGTTCTATCCGGAGCGTATCGCTTCACGTATCCTCGGCATGGGCGATGTGCTGTCGCTGATCGAAGATATCGAAAGCAAGGTTGACCGCGATCAGGCGGAGAAGCTGGCGAAGAAGCTGAAAACCGGTGACGGTTTCGATCTCAATGACTTCCTTGAGCAGTTGAAGCAGATGCGTAACATGGGCGGGATGGCCAGCCTGATGGGCAAACTGCCAGGCATGGGGCAGCTGCCGGATAACGTGAAGTCACAAATGGATGACAAGGTGCTGGTGCGCATGGAAGCGATCATCAACTCGATGACGCGTAAAGAGCGCCAGAAGCCTGAAATCATCAAAGGCTCGCGCAAGCGCCGTATTGCTACCGGCTCCGGTATGCAGGTGCAGGACGTTAACCGCTTACTGAAGCAGTTCGACGACATGCAGCGTATGATGAAGAAAATGAAGAAGGGCGGAATGGCGAAAATGATGCGCGGCATGAAAGGTATGATGCCGCCAGGTTTCCCTGGACGCTAAGTGTTCCACAAAAAAGCCCGAAAGGACGCGGTTTAGGTTGCTTTTTGCGCCAAAATGAGTAAAATTTTCGGGCTTTTTATACAGCACCCGGACCCCGTTCCTCGATGGGGGCCGGGTGTTTTATTAACTGAAGAGGATGTTATGGTAACAATTCGTTTGGCACGTCACGGCGCTAAAAAGCGTCCGTTCTATCAGGTCGTCGTCACTGACAGCCGCAATGCACGCAACGGTCGTTTCATCGAGCGCGTTGGTTTCTTCAACCCGATCGCATCTGGTCAGGCTGAAGGTCTGCGTCTGGATCTGGATCGTATCGAGCACTGGGTTGGCCAGGGCGCAACACTCTCTGATCGCGTTAACGCGCTGGTCAAAGAAGCTAAGAAAGCAGCTTAATCTGTCACGGTGGTGAGCATGAGCAGACAACTTGCCGCACAGCCTCCCGTTAATCCACTGGTGTTGGGTAAAATGGGAGCCGCCTACGGTATTCGCGGCTGGCTCAAAGTGTTTTCCTCCACTGAAGACGCTGAAAGCATCTTCGACTACCAACCCTGGTTTATCCAGCGCGCCGGTAAATGGCAGCAGATCGAACTGGAGAGTTGGAAGCACCATAATCAGGACCTGATCATCAAAGTTAAAGGCGTTGACGATCGGGATGCGGCGGCTCAGTTAACCAATTGCGAAATTCAGGTTGACTCGACGCAGTTGCCATCGCTGGAAGAGGGCGACTACTACTGGAAAGACCTTATGGGTTGCCAGGTGGTTAACCTCGACGGCTACGAGATGGGTAAAGTCATCGATATGATGGAAACCGGCTCGAACGACGTTCTCGTCGTTAAGGCAAACCTGAAGGATGCGTTCGGTGTGCAGGAGCGGTTAATTCCGTTTCTTGATGAACAGGTTATCAGGAAAGTCGATCTCTCTACTGGCGTTATTGAAGTAGATTGGGATCCTGGTTTTTGATCTCCGAATCGAACGGTAACGTAACGGCGAATACAATGTGGATTGGTGTAATTAGCCTGTTTCCAGAAATGTTTCGCGCTATTACCGATTACGGGGTAACTGGCCGGGCAGTAAAAAACGGTCTGCTCAGCATTCAAAGCTGGAGTCCTCGTGACTTCACGCACGACCGGCACCGTACCGTAGACGATCGTCCATACGGCGGCGGACCGGGAATGCTGATGATGGTACAACCCTTACGGGATGCCATCTCCGCAGCGAAAGCAGCGGCAGGTGATGGGGCCAGGGTGATATATCTTTCACCTCAGGGGCGCAAACTGGACCAACAGGGCGTTTGCGAACTGGCGGCACGGGACAAGTTAATTCTGGTCTGTGGCCGTTATGAAGGGATAGATGAGCGCGTAATCCACGCCGAAATTGACGAAGAATGGTCAATCGGTGATTACGTTCTCAGCGGCGGGGAACTGCCAGCTATGACGATGATTGACGCAGTCGCCCGGTTTATTCCCGGCGTACTCGGCAAGCAGGCGTCAGCCGAAGAGGATTCGTTCTCGGAGGGGCTGCTGGACTGTCCGCACTATACCCGACCTGAAGTGTTAGACGGTGTGGAGGTTCCGGCAGTATTACTGTCAGGCAACCATGCTGATATTCGCCGTTGGCGCCTGAAGCAGTCGCTAGGCCGTACCTGGCTGAGAAGACCTGAACTTCTGGAAAACCTGGCTCTGACTGAAGAGCAAGCAAGGTTGCTAAGTGAGTTCCAGCGGGAATTTCATCAGCAACAAAACGATGATGTGGAAGAGTGATCTTCCCCGACTATCAGTTTACCCAGGATATGAGATTTAATTATGAGCAACATTATCAAGCAAATTGAACAAGAGCAGATGAAACAGGACGTACCTTCCTTCCGCCCGGGTGATTCCGTGGAAGTGAAAGTATGGGTCGTTGAAGGTTCTAAAAAACGTCTGCAGGCATTCGAGGGCGTGGTTATCGCTATTCGTAACCGCGGTCTGCACTCTGCATTCACTGTTCGCAAAATTTCTAACGGCGAAGGCGTTGAGCGTGTATTCCAGACTCACTCGCCGGTTATTGACAGCATCACTGTCAAACGTCGTGGCGCTGTGCGTAAAGCCAAACTGTACTACCTGCGTGAGCGTACTGGTAAGTCTGCTCGTATTAAAGAGCGTCTTAACTAAGGTATCGCTAACGCGACATCTAAAAGTTAATAGCAAACAAGGGGTTGGCGTGATGCCAGCCCCTTTTTTTATCTTAATGCCCAACCAAAGATGATAATTCGTCGGCATCCGGTCGCGGAAAATGGTAAATCGCCGTATTCACCGCGCCGCTCTCCAGCACAATCAACCCGTAGCGGCAGCCAATAAACTCACCACCACATTTCTCTGCCACTGCCCGACTGGCCAGATTTTCCTCTGCCGCCAGGATCTCTATACCGCGCGTTTCAGGTCGAGAAAACCCCAGTGTCAGCAAAGCCTTCACGGCCTGGCTGGCGATCCCCTGACGTTGTGCATCGCTGCGTACCCAGTAGCCTAAGGCGCTGAAATCGCCGGGATGACGGGCGAATCGGATACCGGCCCCTCCGAGCAGGCGATCGTGTTGATCAACGATGGCAAATTCCTCCGCCTGTGCCTTAATTCGTTGCCAGTGGGTGAAGCGGATCCAGCTTTCCGCTTCGTGCGGCTGATAATTCGGGTGTGCCCAGGCCATCCACGGCATCAGGCTTTCCAGCGAGGCGTTAACCGCCTGGGTGAATGCGTCTATGTCATTGAGGGTAAAAGGGCGCAGCTTAATGTTTGCAGCAGTCTGTGGCATAGCACACTCGGTAATCGTCAGGTTGATGGCTTCATTCTGCCAGCGACGTGCGGGAAAACAATACCCAGTAGTGTAAATAAATTTGTACAGTTGATCGGGATTAGTGAATCAAGGTGATTGGTTTAATTAGTTGATTTTTATCAATATTTACAATTTTTGTTGAGGTGTTTAATTTCAGTGGTAATAAAAGTGTACGTTTATAGTTGTGTCATGTATTCGCTGTGATACAGTGTGCTCCATCCTCCATGAGGATCCCATGACCGCATACACGAGCAAAAAGGATCGCCATCATGCAAAAAGACGCGCTGAACAATGTGCATATCGCCGACGAACAGGTACTTATTACCCCGGAAGAGCTGAAAGCAAAATTTCCGCTGACCGCTGAGCAACAGGCTCAGGTTGCTGCCTCTCGTCAGACTATCTCCGACATTATTGCCGGCCGCGATCCTCGTCTGCTGGTGGTGTGCGGACCTTGTTCAATCCACGATACCGAAGCGGCTCTGGATTATGCTCGTCGTTTGCAAACTCTGTCTGAACAGTTGAAGGATCAACTGTATCTCGTGATGCGCGTCTACTTTGAAAAACCCCGTACCACCGTCGGCTGGAAAGGGTTGATCAACGATCCTTACATGGATAACTCATTCGATATGGAAGCAGGTCTGCACATTGCCCGTAAACTGCTGGTGAACCTGGTTGAAATGGGTTTACCGCTGGCAACTGAAGCGCTGGATCCTAACAGCCCGCAGTACCTTGGCGATCTGTTCAGCTGGTCAGCCATCGGCGCGCGTACCACTGAATCGCAGACGCACCGTGAAATGGCCTCTGGCCTGTCGATGCCGGTGGGTTTCAAAAATGGCACCGACGGCAGCCTGGGCACCGCGATTAATGCGATGCGCGCAGCGTCAATGCCGCACCGCTTTGTCGGCATCAATCAGGCGGGGCAGGTTTGCCTGCTGCAGACGCAGGGCAATCCGGATGGACACGTCATTCTGCGCGGCGGAAAAGCGCCTAACTACGGTCCGGAAGATGTTACGCAATGTGAAAAAGAGATGCTCAAGGCGGGACTGCGTCCGGCCTTAATGATAGATTGCAGCCATGGTAACTCTAATAAAGACTACCGTCGTCAGCCTGGCGTAGCGGAATCCGCTATCGCCCAGATCAAAGATGGAAACCGTTCAATTATTGGTTTGATGCTGGAAAGCCATATCAATGAAGGTAACCAGTCTTCTGAGCAGCCTCGCAGTGAAATGAAATATGGCGTCTCTGTCACCGATGCCTGCATCAACTGGGACGTCACTGAAACGTTGCTGCGTGAGATGCATCAGGATCTGCAGGGAGTGCTGTCGGCGCGTCTGTCACACGAGGTGTAAGAGCAATGGTGGCTGAACTAAGCGCGTTACGCGATCAAATTGATAGTGTCGATAAGGCGCTGCTTGACCTGCTGGCCAGACGGCTTGAACTGGTCGCCGAGGTGGGCGAAGTCAAGAGCCGTTATGGACTGCCGATTTATGTTCCTGAGCGTGAGGCCTCCATGCTGGCTTCGCGCCGTAAAGAAGCTGAAGCGCTCGGTGTTCCGCCGGATCTGATTGAGGATGTGTTGCGTCGGGTAATGCGCGAATCCTATACCAGCGAGAACGACAAGGGCTTCAAAACGTTGTGTCCTGAACTGCGGCCGGTAGTGATCGTCGGCGGTAATGGTCAGATGGGGCGGCTGTTTGAGAAAATGCTGCGGCTGTCGGGCTATACGGTGAAAACGCTGGATAAAGATGACTGGCCACAGGCAGAGAATTTACTCAGCGATGCCGGCATGGTGATCATCAGCGTACCGATTCATTTGACCGAACAGGTCATTGCCCAACTGCCGCCGCTGCCACAGGATTGTATTCTGGTCGATCTGGCGTCGGTGAAGAACCGGCCGTTGCAGGCGATGCTGGCTGCTCATAGCGGTCCGGTGCTGGGGCTGCACCCGATGTTTGGCCCGGATAGCGGCAGCCTGGCAAAACAGGTGGTGGTCTGGTGTGATGGTCGTCAGCCCGAAGCCTATCAGTGGTTTCTGGAGCAGATTCAGGTCTGGGGCGCGCGCTTACACCGCATCAGTGCGGTTGAGCACGATCAGAATATGGCATTCATTCAGGCGCTGCGTCACTTCGCAACGTTTGCTTACGGCCTGCATTTAGCGGAAGAGAACGTTAACCTCGATCAGCTACTGGCGCTGTCGTCACCGATCTACCGGCTGGAGCTGGCGATGGTCGGACGATTATTTGCTCAGGACCCGCAGCTTTACGCTGACATCATCATGTCGTCAGAGAGCAACCTGGCGCTGATTAAGCGTTATTACCAGCGCTTCGGTGAGGCGATTGCCTTGCTGGAACAGGGTGATAAGCAGGCATTCATTGCCAGCTTCAATCGGGTTGAACACTGGTTTGGCGATCACGCGAAACGCTTCCTGGTTGAAAGTCGCAGCTTATTGCGTTCGGCGAACGACAGTCGTCCTTAAGCAGAAAGGCATCCCGCGGGATGCCTTTTTTGTCTATTCTCCCGGTTCGACCGGCACCACATTCTCACTGGGATAACAGCCCAGCACCTTCAGTGAACGGGTCATGGTCTGCAACTCCTGCAGCGCCTGCTGCATTCTTTCCGACTGCAGGTTGCCCTGAACGTCGATATAAAACATCTCTTCCCATGGATTGCCGTTAATCGGCCGCGACTCCAGCTTGCTCATGATCAGATTATGCTGGCGCAGCACCAGTAAGGCATCAACCAGCGCACCCGCCTGCTGACCCGTTGCCATGATCAACGTCGTTTTGGCCGGAACCTGATCTGAAACCTCGATTGCTTTGCGTGCCAGCACGATAAAGCGCGTATGGTTCTGCTGCTGGTTCGCCAGGTTACGCTCCAGCACCTGCAACTGGTAGAGTTCACCGCCGGCTTCACTGCCCAGTGCCGCCACTTTCGGTGAGTTAAGCGCCGCGACTTTCTCCATCGCTGCCGCAGTGCTTTCGGTATATTCGATTTTCCAGTGCGGGAATCGGTTAATGAACTGACTACACTGCTGGAATGGCTGAGGATGGCTGTAGACCGTCTCGATCTGCTGCAAGTCAGTAGGGCCATTGACCAGTACGCAATGGTCAATCGGCAGCGTCATTTCTCCGACGATCGATAAGCTGGTCTGCTGCAGCAAATCGTAGACGTCATTGATTGAACCTGAACTGGTGTTCTCAATCGGCATCACCGCGTAATCAGCTGCGCCGTTCTCTACCTGCTTGATAATGTCGTGAAACTTCAGGCAACCGCATTCAACCATATTGTCGAAATGACGGGCGGCATATTTGCGTGCCGCCAGATGGGAGTAAGAACCTTTAGGGCCGAGAAAGGCGATACGTGCCGCATGGGCATGCGGATGATTCAGGTTTTTTTGCAATAACGCCTGCTGGGTTAACACCGAGTCTTCGATCACCAACTGAAACAGCCGGGTGATGTAATGTGCATCCAGATTATGCGCTTTGCCCAGCACAATCAGGTTTTCCAGCAGCGCTCGCTCACGTTCGACGTCACGAATCGGGCGGTGGGTAGCCAGTTTGGCCTGCGCAACTTCCACTGCCAGCAGGCGGCGTTCGGCTAAAAGCGTCAGGAGTTTTTTATCAACTGCGCTGATTTTATCGCGTAGCGCCAGCAGTGGATTGTCGGGATTCATAAGGCTCACCTGTAAGCTGTCCAATAAAAAAGCCTCCCGGTTGGGAGGCTTTGTTGTTCGTCTTCGCTTTCGTTTTCACACGACGAATGGCCTCCCGTTCAGGGGAAGGTAAAAAAGAAAGCGAAGAAAAACAGGTCATGTTTCATAGGTATGTCCGAAAAAAGTGTGTTCTGAGAGTAACCGTACTGATTTAAAGCTGTCAATAAAAAACGCGCCCGCAGGCGCGTTAACCGAATCAGGTCAGGATTGTTCGTCAGCGGGGATAATGTCTTTCACGCTGGCACTGGCGCGGCGCGCTTCAGATTTATGCTGTACTTTATTCAGCTGGCGCTCGAGCTTGGCGATCAGATCGTTGATAGCGGTGTACATATCCTCGTGTTTGGCACTGGCCACCAGCGTCCCGTTAGGCGTATTAATGGTGGCATCGGCCACAAATTCTTTGGGCTCTTTGGACAGGACGATATGGGGATTAATCAGGTCGGTTTGCCATTTTTCAAGCTTGGCGAGACGGTCTTCAACATGGTTGCGGATAGCCGCAGTGATTTCCATTTGTTTGCTGGTAATGTTCAGGATCATCAGTCTTACCTCTCTGTCATTTCCGTCTTGGTAGGTCCAGCATAGCGCGATAAAGGGTTAATTGCGTGATTTTGATCACGAAAAAATGTCACTTTTTGTCAAGCCAGACAATTTGTGAGAAAGGCAGAGAATGTGGCCGAAAAGCCTTGAAGCGAAGCGATTCTCGCGGCATTCTTGATGAGTTAACTTGCCAGCAAATATCTGTGACTGGTTATGCAATAAGCAAAAAAAAGCAGCCCATTCAGGCTGCTTTTTTATGGCCGATAATCTACAGACGATCAGTGACTGTTCGCTGCAATGATTTTCGCCACTTTATCTGCTTCAGCGTTCAGCTGCAGATGACGGTAAGCATTTTCCATCAACGGCAACGCATCATGTGTTGCCTGCGTATCCGGATAATCGCGCATCATGCCCTCTACCCGGTTAACAACCGCGACATAAGCCTCACGCTTAGTATAGAATTGCGCCACTGAAAGCTCATATTTAGCCAGACGATCTTTCAGGTAGACCAGACGTTTCTGAGCATCAGCCGCATACTGGCTGTTCGGGTAACCGCGCAGCAGCTGAGAGAAGTCGCGGAAAGCATCACGAGCGTGCGTCGGATCGCGGTCAGACCGATCGATACCAAAGAAGCCCTGCAGCGCCGAATCATCCAGCGCCATGTCCGTCAGACCTTTCATGTAGATGACATAGTCAATGTTCGGATGCGTCGGGTTCAGACGCATGAAGCGAGCGATGGCAGCCTGCGCCAGGGGCAGATCGGCATTTTTATAGTACGCGTAGATTAAATCCAGCTGAACCTGCTGCGAATAAGGACCGAACGGATAACGATTATCCAGCGCTTCCAGTTGCTTAATCGCGGCTTTAAAGTTACCGTCCTGCAGCTTTTGCTGCGCTGTAGCATAAATTTCAGAAGGCGGGCTGTCCGGTACCGCGTCATTTGAGCCGGAACAACCAACAAGTGCCAGGCTCAGTGTGGCAGCAGCCACCAGATGTTTCATACGCGTCATGACGAAGTGATTATCCTCAAAATGTTATGGCGGAAGCTGTCCGTATAGCTCCCGGTAATGACCAGGTACGATAGCACATTATATTAAACGGCATCGCCGTGAAAACCCAACGTTAACGAAGAAGCTGTATATGGCACAACAAGTTCAACTCACCGCAACGGTATCCGAATCACAACTCGGACAACGCTTAGATCAATCTTTGGCGGAATTGTTCCCTGATTATTCACGTTCTCGCATAAAAGAATGGATCCTCGATCGTCGCGTCACAGTCAATGGCGTAACGGTTGATACACCGAAAGAAAAAGTGTTGGGCGGCGAGCTGGTCGCCATTAACGCTGAGATCGAAGAAGAGCAGCGCTGGGAACCGCAAGCTCTGCCGCTCGACATTGTTTATGAAGATGAAGACATTATTGTCATCAACAAGCCGCGTGATTTCGTGGTGCACCCTGGCGCCGGCAATCCCGATGGCACGGTGCTAAACGCCTTACTTCATCACTATCCGGCGATTATGGATGTGCCGCGTGCTGGCATCGTTCACCGTCTGGATAAAGACACCACCGGTTTGATGGTGGTCGCGAAGACCGTACCGGCGCAGACGCACCTGGTGGAATCGCTGCAGAGGCGCGAAATCACCCGTGAATATGAAGCGGTCGCGATTGGCAACATGACCGCAGGTGGCACCGTTGATGAGCCTATCAGCCGACACTCGACCAAACGCACCCACATGGCAGTCCATCCGATGGGTAAGCCAGCGGTGACGCATTACCGCATCATGGAGCATTTCCGCGCGCATACCCGTTTGCGTCTGCGTCTGGAAACCGGTCGTACTCACCAGATTCGTGTGCATATGTCGCACATCAATCATCCGCTGGTGGGTGATCCGCTTTACGGCGGTCGTCCTCGCCCACCAAAAGGGGCATCGGATGCGTTCATTGCGACCCTGCGCGGTTTCGATCGACAGGCACTGCACGCCACTATGCTGCGTCTGTATCACCCGATCAGCGGTATCGAGATGGAGTTCCACGCAGCGATTCCGCAGGATATGGTCGATTTGATCGCAGCGCTGAAAGCCGATACTGAGGCTTTCAAGGACCAGATGGACTGGTGATGCAGATGATTATTCCTCAATGGCCGGCACCGGCGCGCGTCCGGGCTTGCTCGACGCAGCGTCAGGGCGGCGTCAGCCTGTCGCCCTGGGATGCACTCAATCTCGGCGGGCACGTGGGGGATAAGCCAGAGCACGTTGCACAGAACCGACAGTTACTGGTTGAACAGGCGGGTTTGCCAGCGATGCCACAGTGGCTGGAGCAGGTGCATGCCACTGATGTGGCGCGTCTGTCCTCGGGCGGCACTGAGCCGTTGCGTGCCGATGCCTGCATTACCGCCGAAGCAGGCGTGGTGTGCGCGATCATGACCGCCGACTGTCTGCCGGTGCTGTTCTGTTCAGCGGATGGAAGCGAAGTCGCTGCGGCGCATGCGGGCTGGCGGGGATTGTGTGCTGGCGTGCTGGAAAACACGCTGGCGCAGTTCCGTTCGCCAGCGCATCAGATTCACGCCTGGCTGGGGCCGGCGATTGGTCCGGATGCGTTTGAAGTGGGTGCCGAGGTTCGGCAGGCGTTTATGGCACAGGATCCTCGCGCTGCAGAGGCTTTTCGTCCCGCTGGTGAGAAGTTTTATGCCGATATCTGGCAACTGGCGCGCTTACGTCTGCAGGCCGCAGGCGTGCAATCCATCAGTGCTGACAGCCGTTGCACCTTCACCGAAGGTAACGATTTCTTCTCGTTCCGCCGTGATGGAATCACCGGGCGTATGGCAACTTTAATCTGGCTGTTATAACCTTACGCCATAAGACGGTCCAGTTAGCGTATTTTTTACTCAAATCTCAGGTCATTAACCTTGAAATTTTGAGGGATGACCTCATTTAATCTCCAGTAGCATTTTGACCTGTAATGGGAGGAATTATGCGTCTGGATCGTCTTACTAACAAATTCCAACTGGCTCTCGCCGACGCGCAGTCCCTGGCTCTGGGACACGACAACCAATTCATTGAACCTCTGCACCTGATGAGCGCACTGCTTAAACAGGAAGGCGGATCGGTTTCACCTTTATTGACGTCAGCAGGTATTGACGTTGCCTCATTGCGCACTCAGGTTGAGCAGGCTATCGATCGTCTGCCACAGGTGGAAGGCAGCGAAGGGGACGTACAACCCTCATCTGACCTGGTTCGGGTACTGAACCTGTGTGACAAACTGGCGCAGAAGCGCAACGACAACTTTATATCATCTGAATTATTTGTTCTGGCGGCCCTCGACTCACGGGGTTCACTGGCCGATCTGCTGAAAGCGGCAGGCGCAACCAGTGAAAAACTCACCAAGGCTATTGAACAAATGCGTGGAGGGGACAGCGTGAACGATCAGGGGGCTGAAGATCAGCGCCAGGCATTAAAGAAATACACTATCGATCTGACCGAGCGTGCTGAGAAGGGCAAGCTTGACCCGGTGATTGGCCGTGACGAAGAGATTCGTCGCACCATTCAGGTTCTGCAACGCCGGACTAAAAACAACCCGGTACTGATTGGTGAACCCGGGGTCGGTAAAACGGCCATCGTTGAAGGGCTGGCGCAGCGGATTATCAACGGCGAAGTGCCTGAAGGCCTGAAAGGGCGGCGGGTACTGGCGCTGGATATGGGTGCGCTGGTGGCCGGTGCCAAATATCGCGGTGAGTTTGAAGAGCGTTTGAAAGGCGTGCTGAATGACCTGTCCAAACAGGAAGGCAACGTCATTCTGTTTATTGATGAACTGCACACTATGGTAGGTGCCGGTAAAGCTGACGGCGCGATGGATGCGGGCAACATGCTCAAACCGGCGCTGGCACGCGGTGAACTGCACTGCGTGGGCGCGACTACGCTCGACGAATATCGTCAGTACATTGAAAAAGATGCGGCGCTGGAACGGCGTTTCCAGAAAGTCTATGTGGCTGAGCCCACAGTGGAAGACACCATCGCCATTCTGCGTGGTCTGAAAGAGCGTTATGAACTGCATCACCATGTGCAGATTACTGACCCGGCCATTGTGGCGGCCGCGACCTTGTCGCATCGCTATATTGCCGATCGTCAGTTGCCGGACAAAGCGATTGACCTGATCGATGAGGCCGCTTCCAGCATTCGTATGCAGATTGACTCGAAGCCGGAAGCGCTTGATCGGCTGGAACGCCGGATTATTCAGCTCAAGCTGGAGCAGCAGGCGCTGAAGAAAGAGGCAGACGATGCCAGCATTAAGCGTCTTGAAATGCTGGAAAGCGAACTCGACCAGAAAGAACGCGAATACGCCGAGCTGGAAGATGAGTGGAAGGCGGAAAAAGCGTCGTTGTCCGGTACGCAGAACATTAAAGCCGAGCTGGAACAGGCGCGTCTGAATTTAGAGCAGGCACGTCGCATCGGCGATCTCGCCCGGATGTCTGAGTTGCAGTACGGTAAAATTCCGGCGCTGGAAAAACAGCTGGCCGCAGCCACTCAGGCAGAAGGCAAAACCATGAAGTTACTGCGCAACCGCGTAACCGACGTGGAGATTGCCGATGTGCTGGCGCGCTGGACCGGTATTCCGGTGGCACGCATGATGGAAGGTGAGCGCGATAAACTGCTGCGTATGGAGCAGGATCTGCATGGACGGGTAATCGGACAGGATGAAGCGGTAGAGGCGGTATCGAATGCGATTCGTCGTAGCCGTGCGGGCTTGTCAGATCCTAACCGTCCAATCGGTTCGTTCCTGTTCCTGGGGCCAACCGGTGTCGGTAAGACCGAGCTGTGTAAGTCGCTGGCTAACTTCCTGTTCGACAGTGATGATGCGATGGTGCGTATCGATATGTCCGAGTTTATGGAGAAACACTCGGTGTCGCGTCTGGTGGGTGCGCCTCCGGGCTATGTCGGATATGAAGAGGGCGGTTATCTGACCGAAGCCGTTCGCCGTCGTCCTTATTCCGTGATTCTGCTGGATGAGGTGGAGAAAGCGCATCCGGATGTTTTCAACATCCTGTTGCAGGTGTTGGATGATGGGCGCCTGACGGATGGCCAGGGACGCACGGTCGATTTCCGCAACACCGTGGTAATCATGACCTCTAACCTCGGATCGGATTTGATTCAGGAACGGTTTGGCGATCTGAACTATGCCGAGATGAAAGAGATTGTCATGGGCGTGGTTGGACATCATTTCCGTCCAGAGTTCGTTAACCGTATAGATGAGGTGGTAGTGTTCCATCCGCTGGCGGAGAAACATATCGCGTCGATTGCCCAGATTCAGCTGCAGCGGTTGTACAAACGTCTGGAAGAGCGCGGCTATCAGCTGCATATCTCTGACGCGGCGATCAAACTGCTGGGTGAGAACGGTTATGATCCGGTATATGGCGCGCGGCCGCTGAAACGTGCGATACAGCAACAGATTGAGAACCCGCTGGCACAGCAGATTCTCTCTGGTACGCTGGTTCCCGGAAAAACAATCGAAATGGATGTGGAAAACGACGTTATCACCGCGCATCAGTAATGCAGCATGAAGAAAAACGGGCCTCAGGCCCGTTTTTCTTGTCTATTAGTGGGTGATTTGCTGGTTTTTTATTCATATTGCACGTAAAGTGAACGGTTAGTTAAAAAGTTGAAATTAGCACTTGTCAGCCTCCGGAAACTCCCTATAATGCGCCTCCACTGACACGGAACACCGGCTTACGGAGAGACGGGTCAGCAGGCACAGGAGACTGCGCC
>NZ_JBEPNM010000009.1:0-192079 GCF_040546285.1 Pantoea sp. UYEF8
GGTTGATATTGGTGCCTGATAGGTTTTGTGGCGATATACTCCCCACAGGAGGACATCGCCATGTCACACAACTTAGCAGCACGCAGCAGAGAAGAGCGAGACCGGATTAACGTGGATTTAGCCGCGTCAGGAGTAGCGTACAAGGAGCGTATGAATATGCCGGTTATCGCCATGGAGATGGAGATGCAGCAGCCGGAGCAGTATAAAGAGTACTTCCGAGAGCGCTTGCAGCATTACAGGAACGTTGCGCTGCAGTACCCGCGCGGCACTGACCCGGTTTATCAGAAGGAGGTTAAGGAGTGAAGTTAAGATACCCAACCCTCAAACAGTCTGAAGAGGCAAGAAGACGAAGATATAATGTAATTGTGAATGGCCAGACCTATTCCAGCACCAAAGTAGCTTTCGAAAAATTAAATATCCCTTGCCAGCCAAATGCACATATTGCCTTCAGGGCAAGTTCAGTGGCAGGAAATTGCGAAAAAATAGGAGATAAAGCTACGGGGGAGTATGGAGGGTATAAGTTCACATTCATAAGAGTCAGATAGCCAACTAAGCCGCCCACTGAGGCGGTTTTTTTACGCCAAAATTTCGGAGGTAACCATGAATTTTCCAGACCCAGCAGATGAAGCAGCAGAACGCGAGCAGCAGATGATTGAGATTGCCCTGGATAACCGGCCTAAGCCGAGTATGCAGTTTACCGGAACTTGTCAGAATGGTGATTGCGGCGAGAAGGTCGATAAAGGCTTCTTCTGTTGCCCTGAGTGCCGCACCGATTATGAGCGCATTGAGCGCGCTAAGCAGCATCGCAAGGTGGCATGACGCCGGTAGCCGAAAACGTGCTAAGGGCCGTAGCGCGTAAATGCAGGAGCGAAATCATCACAGCCATTGACGGCAGGCCCAAGAAAGAACACGACCGCATCATCACCTCCCTTCTCGACAAACACGCCAAATCAATCACCGCCCTGCCGCCTAATACGTTTCCAGCAAAGCTATGGCTGAGCTATTACGTGCGGCAGGTGGATAAGGAGCTACACCAATGACACAGGATGAAGTTAAAGAGTTGACCGACGAAGAGCTGTGCCGCCTGTCACGCGCTGCAGCCAGCTTCTGGTCCACCTCACCACTGGAGAAAATCGAACTTTCGACCGTGGCCGGCAAGAGCTGGAATCCCATCAGGTCAACCGAGCAGGCGATGCACCTTGTAGCCCTGATGAACATGAATGTCTGCTTTGGTGATCGTGTTGTGCTGGTCAGTGAGCCAGCAGGGGCGCAATCTCGCACTATCGAATATCAGATGAATCGCCGAATTGAGGCCATGCGCCGGGCCATTACTCTGCTGGCCGCCGATTCAGCGCAGTACATCTAACCCCCACCCACCCTATTCACTATCGCGCTCTGCGTGAGGAGTTGTTATGTCTGATGAAAGCACGCGAGCAAAATTGCTGCTCGCCGTTGATGAAAAAGAATGCCTCTTTATGGAAGCAACCGGTAAACATCAGAACATGTTCCGGACCGTTTACACGCTATTCTTCGGCATGATTCCTGAAGGACATCAGATTAAAAGCCGCTGCCACAATAAAGAGTGCGTCAACCCACGCCACCTTTATCCGTTTGATCACAGCAACCCAAAGCATCGGCTGGAAGAGCATATAGAGCACAAGGAAAACGGATGTATAGAGTGGGTTGGACACAAGAATTCACAAGGGTATGGACGAATCCAAGTGAACCACAAGGATATAAGAACTCACCGATTGGCCTATGAATTGGCTAACGGACCTATCCCAGAAGGAATGGTAGTCCGTCACAAGTGTGATAACCCTTCCTGTATAAACCCTGCCCACCTTGAGATAGGAACTCAGCAAGAGAATATTAGGGACAGAGATGAGAGAGGTCGCACTTTCGTACACGCTGGCGAAACCACCCCCAACTCAAAGCTAACCAATAAGGATGTCCTTTACATCCTGCAATCATCAGATAACAACACGTTCCTGGGAAAGAAATTCGGAGTTAACTCTTCAACGATACTCGCGATCAAAAGACGGAAAACGTGGAGGCACATTGGTAAAGCAGAATAAATCGGTACGTATGACCCTTTTATTAATCATCGCATTTATCCGCGGTAAGCCGCCAAAGGAGTAGATATGGAGTATGACGAAACATGGACGCTGGCCCAAGCGGCCGACTTTCTGAAAGTTTCATCCAGAACCGTCAGTAATCTCATCAATCGCGGGGAGCTGGTCGGCCGGCGGACGAGTGGAGACACCGGCAAGTACCTGGTACTGCGCTCAGCCTGTATTGCTTATCTTTCAAATCCATCTCAAAATCGCCCGGCGAGCATGGGTGATGGCACAACTGGAGGTCCATCATGTCAATCACCCTCAGGGGAGGAGTATGGCACTGTCATTTCTTTACCCCGAATGGCAAAAGAGTTAGGCGATCGCTTGGGACAGCGGACAAAAAGCAAGCGCAGGAGTTGCACGACAGGCTGAAGTCAGAAGCATGGCGGGTAGAGGAGTTAGGGGATTTGCCGCAGAGGTCATTCGAAGAGGCCTGCATGCGGTGGCTGGATGAGAAGGAGCACAAGCGAAGCCTTGATGATGACAAGGTTAAGATTGAATTCTTTCTCAAGCACTTCGCCGGACGCGATATCGCCACCATTACCGGCGAGGAAGTGCAGAAGATTGTGAGCAGGATGATAAACCGCAACCACCGCAGGAAGTGGGAGATACAGCGCGACACTGCAATCAGGGATGAAAAGCCGGTGCCGCCATACAAGGACAAGCCAGTCAGCGCGGGAACAAAGAGCCATTACCTTTCATTTATGCGATCGCTGTTACGCGCAGCAGCAAATGAATGGGGCTGGATAAAGTCGGCGCCGGTTATCAAAACTAAGAAGCCTGTCAGCAAGCGCATCCGCTGGCTAACCAGAGAGGAAGCAAACCGGCTAATTGAGTGCATGCCGGAAAGCATTAAGCCGGTGGTGATATTCGCGCTGGCTACCGGGCTTCGTCGTTCAAACATACTCGATCTGGAATGGACTCAGGTTGATATGCAAAGGAAAGTTGCCTGGATTAATCCGGAGAACGCCAAAGCGGGCAAGGCTATTGGCGTGGCTCTGAATGATACGGCATGCAAAGTGCTGAAGGGGCAGATAGGGAAGCATTCACGCTGGGTGTTCGTACACACCAAAGCGAAACATCGCAGCGACGGAACGCTGGCTCCGGCAGGCAGGAAAATGCGAAGTGATGATAACACGGCGTGGAATATCGGTCTAAAAGCGGCAGGGATAGAAGACTTCCGCTTTCATGACTTGCGGCATACGTGGGCGAGCTGGTTAATCCAGTCTGGCGTGCCGTTGTCTGCACTGCAGGAAATGGGTGGCTGGGAAAGCATCGAAATGGTGCGCCGGTATGCTCACCTTGCACCTAATCACCTGACCGAACATGCGCGCAAAATTGACTCACTTTTGGGTGAGAGCGACACAAATACGACACAAGGAGATAATCAGGTAGGATTGAAGTTAGCGTAAGTCATTGAAAGGTATTGGTACGCCCTACAGGATTCGAACCTGTGACCTACGGCTTAGAAGGCCGGTGCTCTATCCAGCTGAGCTAAGGGCGCATGGAGATGGCGTGGATTATACGTCGGGAAGCGGGTACGTCAACGTTTTTGCCGTTCCTCCGCAGCGAAGTGCTGCGGTAATGACCAATTGGCGTCAGTGACGCCTGCGCCATTCGCTGAGCGACACGAGTTTACTGTTGTCGGTAAATTCTCCTTCCAGCTCAATCGCTTGTGGTGTGAAACGCGCATTGTATTGCTCACGAAGTGCATGTAGCGCCGGGATGTCTGGCTCCAGCTGGCGCAGAAAGCCTAGCGCGAGCAGCAGCTGCTGGCGGCTAATAAGCGGTGGAAAACCAGCACGACTGAGAATCGCATGCCAGCGCTGACTGTTCTCCTCGCTGCCGTCAACAATCAACACCTGCCAGATCAGCAGTACCGCTGCGCCATTATGCAGATGCGTTTCATTATCGTTGCTGAGATAGTCGGTAAACTCTTTCGCCGCCTCTTTCCCCATCATAGAGATCATTGATTCCACCTGTACCGGTGGCAGCTGCAGCCGTTTGCTGAGCCGCTGAGCGGCGTGACGTGAGCCAGCGGTGAGCAGCTGAAATCCAGCGACAAACACCACCGCCAGAGTAGCAAGCATTATCCAAATCATTACATCGTCCCCTGATTGTCCTGCAGATATCATACGCATGCAGGCCGGCACTCGTCGCGACGAAAAAGCCGGAAAGCGCGTACGCGTCTGAAACTGTAACTGACAGCGCGCCACGCTTCTGACAAAATAGCCCCCTTCCCCCGATTCAACACAACACAGTGGATTTCCTCTCTGATGGCAGCAAAAATTATTGACGGTAAAACGATTGCGCAGCAGGTGCGTCTTGAGGTTGCGGAAAAAGTAAAGCAGCGTCTGGCAGCCGGCAAACGTGCGCCAGGTCTGGCCGTGGTTCTGGTAGGTGAAAACCCGGCATCGCAGATTTATGTGGCCAGCAAACGCCGCGCCTGTGAAGAGGTCGGTTTTCTCTCCCGCTCCTACGATCTGCCCGCGACCACTCGCGAAGCTGAGCTGCTGGAGCTGATCGACCAGCTCAATCAGGACAACGACATTGATGGCATTCTGGTGCAGTTACCGCTGCCAGCCGGTATCGACAACGTCAAAGTGCTGGAGCGCATCACGCCGGATAAAGATGTCGATGGCTTCCACCCATATAACGTCGGTCGCCTGTGCCAGCGTGCGCCAAAACTGCGCCCCTGCACCCCGCGCGGCATCGTGACGCTGCTGGAGCGCTACAATATCGATACCTATGGCCTGAATGCGGTGGTGGTTGGCGCGTCCAATATCGTCGGTCGTCCAATGAGTATGGAACTGCTGCTGGCGGGCTGCACCACCACCGTCACCCACCGTTTCACCAAAGATCTGCGCCATCACGTTGAGCATGCCGATCTGCTGGTGGTGGCGGTCGGTAAACCGGGCTTTATTCCGGGCGACTGGATTAAACCCGGCGCTATCGTGATTGATGTGGGCATTAACCGGCTGGAAAGCGGCAAAGTGGTTGGCGACGTCGATTTTGATTCCGCATCACAGCGCGCGGCCTATATCACGCCGGTACCAGGCGGTGTCGGACCGATGACGGTCGCAACCCTGATTCAAAACACGCTGCAGGCGTGTGAAGAGTTTCACGATGGAGAGGTAGAATAAATGGCAACTTTTTCGCTGGGAAAATTCCCGCACGTCGATCTGTGCGATCTGCTGAAACTGGAAGGCTGGGTTCAGAGTGGCGCACAGGCTAAAGTCGTGATTGCCGAGGGTGAAGTAAAGGTCGATGGCGCGGTGGAAACGCGTAAACGCTGCAAAATCGTTGCCGGTCAGACCGTGGAGTTTTCAGGTTTCCGCATTACTGTGGTCGCGTAAACCTCCGGCGTCCCTGCGGGGACGCTGTTACTCCGTTACCTCTCCCACCACCCGCGTCTCTCCTTCCCGCTGTTCAAGCGCAATATGATTCACCGCCGTATGCTGCGCGATCAGTGCTGCAAGCCGGGGTGAATGGCTGGTGATCCAGAGCTGGCTGAACTCACTGGCTTCTGCGATTAAGCGTGCCAGCGCCGGCAGCAGATCTTCATGCAGGCTGTTCTCCGGTTCATTCAGCGCCATAAAAGCCGGTGGACGTGGACTGAGCAGCGCCACCACCAGACAGAGAAACCGCAGCGTACCATCAGAAAACTCAGCGCTTTCCAGCGGGCGCAGAATGCCACGTCGCGACATCAGCATCTGAAAGCGGCCATTCTGCACCTCTACCTCAAACTGACTGTCGGGAAAAGCCTGCGCCATCACCTCATACAGTAGTTCCGTCTGGCCGCGTTCAACGATCGTCGCCCACGCCGCCGCCAGATTACTGCCGTCATGTGCCAGCACCGGGGCGCGGACCCCAATCTGCGGTGCACGAATCGGCGAGCCCGGCCAGACGGCGAACTCATGGTAGAAGCGCCACTGGCGCAGCCGTTCACGCAACTGGGAAAGTTCAGGATAACGATGGGGTTCGCCGAGCTGACCAAACAGCGACTCTTCCGGATGCAGCACCGCCGGATAGGCGACACGTTCGCCCTCAACGTTGTGCAGAAAGGCGGTCTGATTTTCACGCTGCAGGATGCATGAAGAAGGACGGCGCTGTTGTCCGCTCAGCCACAGCCGCTCCTGCTTGACCAGCGGATCGAGATTAAACAGGCTGGTGACCAGCGGTTCGGGAAAACCGATCTCCAGTTGATAATCGATATCCTCCATCACCACCGCCAGCATCAGTCGCTTCGGATCATGACGGCGATCGCCACGCCGTAAGCCACCCGCCCACATCGCTTTCTGGATGCCGCCTTCTTCGGCCAGCGCCAGCGCCAGACGACCGCTGGCTGCCTCATGCAGCAGCCGGACCGCTTTATACAGGTTGGATTTGCCGCAGCCGTTAGGGCCGCTTACCACGTTGAGCTGCTGCAGCGGCAACGTCAGATCACGAATTGATCGAAAGCCACGTATCTGAATCTGTTCAATCGCCATAATAAAAAAGGGCGATTGCTCGCCCTCTCCGGTTTATTTGCGGCGCCAGCTGGACCCCTGCGGCCCATCTTCAACGATCACGCCGAGCGCATTCAGCTTGTCGCGGGCGATATCCGCCTGCGCCCAGTCTTTGGCGGCACGCGCATCAGCACGTGCTTTCACCCAGTGTTCAATCTCAGCGACTTCTTCATCATTCACCTGAGCGCCGCTTTGCAGGAACTGCTCCGGGTCCTGTTGCAGGATGCCCAGTACGTTGGCGATCTCACGCAGCTTCGATGCCAGGCCGTTCGCTGAATCACGGTCTTCGCTTTTCAGTCGATTGACTTCGCGCGCCATATCGAACAGCACCGAATAGGCTTCCGGGGTATTGAAATCATCATCCATTGCGGTGCGGAAACGGGCTTCAAACGCTTCGCCGCCGCGGGCTGGCACGCTGCTGTCAGTGTGACGCAGCGCGGTATACAGACGCTCCAGCGCCGCACGCGCCTGATTCAGGTTATCTTCGCCGTAGTTCAGCTGGCTGCGATAGTGACCGGACATCAGGAAGTAACGCACCGTTTCAGCATCATAATGTTGCAGCACGTCACGCACCGTGAAGAAGTTGCCAAGCGATTTCGACATCTTCTCGCGGTCGACCATCACCATGCCGGAGTGCATCCAGTAGTTAACGTACGGACCGTCATGCGCACAGGTCGACTGGGCGATCTCGTTTTCATGGTGCGGGAACATCAGGTCTGAGCCGCCACCGTGAATATCAAAATGGGTGCCCAACTGCCGGCAGTTCATCGCCGAACACTCGATGTGCCAGCCGGGACGACCATTGCCCCACGGTGATGACCAGGCGGGCTCGTCCGCTTTGGACATCTTCCACAGCACGAAATCCATCGGATTACGCTTCACGTCAGCCACTTCAACCCGCGCGCCCGCCTGCAGCTGCTCCAGATCCTGACGTGACAGCGCGCCGTAATCGGCATCGCTAAGCACATCAAACATCACGTCGCCATTGTCCGCCACATAAGCGTGACCGCGGGCGATCAGGGTTTCCACCAGCTCGATGATCTCGGCGATGTGGCGCGTGGCGCGCGGCTCCTGATCGGGCGGCAGAATGCCCAGCGCAGCGAAATCGTTGTGCATCTCACCAATCATCCGGTTGGTCAGGGTTTCGATGCTCTCGCCGTTTTCATTGGCACGCTTGATAATTTTATCGTCGATGTCGGTGATGTTACGCACGTAGTCCAGCTGGTAGCCGAGGTAACGCAGGTAACGTGCCACCACGTCAAACGCCACGAACGTCCGCCCATGACCAATGTGACAGAGGTCATACACCGTGATGCCGCAAACATACATCCCGATTTTACCGGCATGAATGGGTTTGAATTCCTCTTTCTGTCGACTCAGGGTGTTATAAATCTTAAGCATTGAACGGTTCCGTATTGGCGTGTGGTTGACACTTTTAAGTATCCAGACATTGTGCCGTATTTTTATCGCTCGCGCGACGCAAAGCAAGCCAACTGCGCCGCGCTGCTGACGCGTCATCAGAAATTATGATATAAGAACGGTCGACAAAAAGGGGCACGCCGACCGATGAAGCGGCCTCAGCAACTGACGACAACCTTTACAGGACGACAAAAATGGTAACTTTCCAGACGAACCATGGCGATATCGTAATCAAAACCTTCGATGATAAAGCGCCGGCAACCGTAAAGAACTTCCTGGATTACTGCCGTGAAGGTTTCTACGACAACACTATTTTCCACCGGGTGATCAACGGCTTTATGATTCAGGGCGGCGGCTTTGAGCCGGGCATGAAGCAGAAAGCCACCAAAGATGAAATCCAGAACGAAGCCAACAATGGCCTGAAAAACACCAAAGGTACGCTGGCAATGGCACGTACCTCTGCACCGCACTCTGCGACCGCACAGTTTTTCATCAACGTGGCTGACAACGACTTCCTGAACTTCCGTGACGAAAGCGTACAAGGCTGGGGTTACTGTGTGTTCGCTGAAGTGGTTGAAGGCATGGACGTGGTCGAGAAGATCAAAGGTGTTTCAACAGGCCGCAGTGGCATGCACCAGGATGTGCCAAAAGATGACGTTATCATCCAGAAAGTCACTGTCAGCGAGTAATGTCGCGCACCCTGTTTATCGCAGATCTCCATCTGTGTCAGGAAGAACCGGCGATCACCGCCGGTTTTCTGCATTTTTTACAGCGCGAAGCGCCACACTGCGACGCGCTCTATATTCTTGGCGATCTGTTTGAAGCCTGGATTGGTGACGACGATCCCAATCCACTGCATCAGCAGGTTGCCAGCGCCCTGCGCGCCCTCTCCGTTCCGGTCTACTTTATTCACGGCAACCGCGATTTCCTGATTGGCCAGCGCTTCGCCCGCGCCAGCGGCATGACGCTGCTGCCTGAAGAACAGGTGCTGACGCTCTACGGCCACCGTCTGCTGATCATGCACGGCGATACGCTCTGCACCGACGACGTCGGCTATCTGCGCTTTCGTGCCAAAGTCCATAACCGGTGGATCCAGCGACTGTTTCTGGCGTTACCGCTGCGGCTGCGCAAACGCATCGCCGCCCGGATGCGCGCCGACAGCAAACAAGCCAATCAGCATAAGTCCCAGACCATCATGGATGTGAACCACGACGCGGTGATCGCTACCCTGCTGCGCCAGCAGGTACGTTTGCTGATCCACGGTCATACTCACCGTCCGGCCATTCATCAGCTGACGCTGCAGGGTGAAACCGCGCAACGGGCGGTGCTGGGGGCCTGGCACAGTCGGGGATCGATGATTCAGCTCGACGCCAGCGGGATTCAGCTGATCGATTTTGACTTTTAATCGTCGGGTAAATCCGCGTGTTTAGCCCGACGCAACCGTTTTCCTTGCTCTCTTCTCATGCTATTCTCTGTGCCCTTCAAAACCTGTCCGCCCGGCCAGGTCTGTTTGTTCATTCACAGGAGTTGACCGCATGTCATCCAACGCCGCCCCGGCCCGCATCGCGATTGTTATGGGTTCCAAAAGTGACTGGTCCACCATGCAGTTCACTGCTGAAATTCTTACCAGCCTCGACGTGCCCTTCCATGTTGAAGTGGTTTCTGCACACCGTACGCCGGATAAACTGTTCAGCTTTGCCGAAACCGCCGCTGAGCGGGGTTTTCAGGTCATCATTGCTGGCGCGGGTGGCGCAGCACATCTGCCAGGTATGCTGGCGGCTAAAACCCTGCTGCCGGTACTGGGCGTGCCGGTTCAGAGCGCGGCGCTGAGCGGGGTCGATAGCCTTTATTCGATTGTGCAGATGCCGCGCGGAATTCCGGTCGGTACGCTGGCGATTGGTAAAGCCGGTGCCGCTAATGCCGGGCTGCTGGCTGCGCAGATTCTGGCGATTCATGACGACGCGCTGCGTTCACGACTGGCGAACTGGCGTCAGAGCCAGACCGATGAAGTGCTGAATCATCCTGATCCACGGGAGGAGGCATGAAGCCGGTTTGCGTCCTCGGTAACGGTCAGTTAGGCCGTATGCTGCGCCAGGCGGGTGAACCGCTGGGGATCGCGGTTTATCCGGTAGGTCTGGATGCCGATCCGGCTGCCCTGCCAATGGCCGACAGCGTGATCACCGCCGAAATTGAGCGCTGGCCGGAAACCGCGCTGACCCGCGAACTGGCGAGTCATCCGGCGTTTGTGAACCGCGATATATTTCCGCGGCTGGCCGATCGCCTGACCCAGAAACAGCTGCTGGATCAGCTCCATCTCGCCACTGCGCCGTGGCAGTTGCTGGCCGACAAAGCCGAATGGCCGTCGGTATTTGCCTCACTCGGCGAACTGGCGATTGTGAAGCGCCGCACCGGGGGTTATGACGGTCGTGGTCAGTGGCGTTTGCGTGCTGGCGAAACCGATGCACTGCCGGAAGAGTGCTATGGCGAATGCATCGTCGAACAGGGCATTAATTTCTCCGGCGAAGTGTCGCTGGTCGGCGCGCGCGGCCATGATGGCAGCACGGTGTTCTATCCGCTGACGCACAATCTGCATCAGGACGGCATTCTGCGCACCAGCGTGGCGTTGCCCCAGGCGGATCAGGCGCAACAGCAGCAGGCGGAAGCGATGCTGAGCGCCATCATGCAGGAACTGAACTACGTCGGCGTGATGGCGATGGAGTGTTTTGTCACCCCGGACGGATTGCTGATTAACGAACTGGCTCCGCGGGTGCATAACAGCGGCCACTGGACGCAGAATGGTGCCTCCATCAGCCAGTTCGAGCTGCATCTGCGGGCGATTCTGGCGCTGCCCCTGCCGCAACCGGTGGTGTTTGCGCCGTCGGCGATGGTCAATCTGATTGGCACTGCCGTCAACCCTGACTGGTTGCAGCAGCCGCTGGTGCACCTGCACTGGTATGACAAAGAGGTGCGCCCGGGCCGTAAGGTCGGGCACCTCAATCTGACCGACAGCGATACAGATCGACTCAGGGCTGCCCTCAACGCGCTGGTCCCTCTGCTACCGGCAGAGTACGCCAGTGGCATCGCCTGGGCGATTGAAAAACTGTAATCCTCCGCACCAAAGCCTGCTGATGGCATTGTCAGGCGGCTGAGAAGCGCAACGCGAGGGGAGCGCACAGCATAGCGGGCCAGTGACAAAAACGCCGGATGCGTTTTTGAACAACGCAAAGCGTTGGAGCGGCTACGGGCGCACCTCAGAGATGAGGAGCGTAATCGCCCGCGCTGAGCCTGCCAGGGATGGCATTTTTGCGTCTTTGCGAAGGGCGGATGCTCCCTGAGCTAACACCTTATCGTCGCGCGCTGTGAGCGCTAATGCGTTCTGGATGACGACCGGATGCAGGCTGAATAGCGCCCTGCACCCAGCCCTCCCCTTATGCCGCATCAAACTTCCTGAACAGCGCTTTGCCCTTCAGTAACCGCACCCCGAGCCAGCCACCGCACAGCGACAATAACAGCGCGCCGGATAACGGCAGCGCCAGCCACAAGGTCCAGTCAGGCTGCCACGGGAAATCAAAGATTTTACGCTGCAATCCCCACAGTGCGGCTTCCGCGCCCATCGCGGCGGCCACCCCGGAAACCACGCCGAGCAGCGCAAACTCGCACCATAAGGTGGTGCGCAGCAGCCGTTTACTGGCACCCAGCGTCCGGTAAACCACCAGCTCCTGACGACGCTGACGCATCCCCACCTGAATCTGCGCCAGCAACAGCAGCACACCGCAGGCGGTGACCAGTATCACCATCACCTCCAGCGCCTGGCTGACCTGCGTCAGCACCTGGCCGATCTGCCGCATAATACTGCCGATATCCAGCAGACTCAGCGTCGGAAAACTGCGGTTCAGCGCCGCCAGCAGCGCCGGATCGGCCTCCATTCGGAAGCTGGTGAGCCAGGTCTGCGGCTGACTATCCAGCGCGCCCGGCGGGAAGATGAAGAAAAAGTTCGGCTTCAGGCTCTCCCAGTCCACTTTACGCAGGCTGGTGATTCTGGCGCTGAACTTTTGCGTATCGCCATCAAAGGTCAGGGTGTCACCGAGCTTCACCCCTAAGCGGGTAGCCAGCTCCGCCTCCATCGAGACTTCGCCCGCTTTGGGCGGCCAGCTTCCGGCGACCAGCGGATTGTGGTCTGGCCGCTCCGCCAGCGCGGTCAGGTTAAGTTCACGGTTCAGGGCGTTATCCAGCGTCGGATCGGCCGGTTTGCCGTTGAGTTCGCTGAGCCGCACCCGCGCAATCGGGTAGAAGGTTTCCGGCTTAATCTGATGAGACTGCAGGAAGTTGCGCACCTGCGGCACCTGATCGGCAGTCATATTCAGCAGGAAGAAGTTCGGGCTGTCGGCCGGTAACTGCTGCTGCCAGCGATCGAGCAGATCGCCGCGCATCACCAGCAGCAGGGCCAGCAGCATAAACGACAGCGAAAAAGCAGAGAGCTGACTCAGCGTGATGCCCGGCTGGCGCAGCAGACGGTTGATCGCCAGCCGTAATGCCAGATTGCGCACCACCAGCCGACGCAGCAGCAGCAGCGTGCCCCAGCCCAGCAGCGCCAGTAATCCGGCCAGCACCACCACGCCTGCCAGCAGCGCCCACAGCATTTTACTGCCGCCCACCAGCAGCGCTAACAGCGCCACCACCACCGCTGCCATCAGCGGAATATAGAATTTCAGCGGCCACAGGTTAGCCACCGCATCACGCCGCAGCACGCGCAACGGCTGGGTCGCCAGCAGCAGACGATAAGGTCGCAGTCCCACCAGCAGCGAGATAATAAACAGCGATCCGACCGCCCAGATCCACGGCCAGAAACTGGCAGCCGGCAGGCTGGCTGGCAGCACCGGCTTCAGCATCACCATCAGCGCCGCTTCCACCCCCTGCCCGACCAGGCTGCCGGCCATCGCCGCCAGCAGCAGCACCGCCAGCCACTGACCGATGATTAACTTCTGCAACGCGCCGTGGGTCGCTCCCAGCGTCTTCAACACCGCCACCAGATCGTAACGGCTGCGGCAGTAGTGGCTCATGGCAACGGCCACCGCAGCAATCGCCAGCATCAGCGTCAGCAGCGCAGATAACAGCAGGAACTGCTGCGCGCGCTGCATCGAACGCCCCAGCGCATCCTCTGAGTTTTCAATGCTGATCCAGCGCTGGTCAGCCTTGAGCTGCGGTTCTATCCAGCGGTCATAGCGCGCCAGCTGCTCCGGATTACCGGAAAACTTATAGCGCCAGCTGATGCGGCTACCAGGCTGAATCGCACCGGTGCTGGCCGCATCGGCCAGGTTGATCAGCAGTCGAGGCGCCATCTCAAACGGATTAAAACCGCCATCCGGCTCCTGAATCACTTCGCCAGTAATCCGCAGCCGGGTATCACCGACCTCAAGCAAATCGCCGACCTTCAGGTTGAGCAGCGCCATCAGCCGCGGTGCCGCCAGCGCAGTGCCCGCCTGCGGCTTCAGGCCCGCCGGTTGGGTTTGCAGGGTGCCAAACATCGGATAGCGGTCATCTACTGCCTTTACCGACGCCAGCTGTGGCGACTGATCGGCAAAAGTCATGGTCATGAACGTCAGCTGGCGGCTGACCATCAGCCCGGTTGCCTGTGCCTTGTCCAGCCACGCCGCCGGGACGGCATCACTGCTGCGCAGCGTTCGATCGCCCGCCATAAAATCACGGCTCTGCTGACTGAGACCTTTCTCCATCCGATCGCTGATCGAACCCAGCGCCAGCACGCAGGCCACCGCCAGCGTCAACGCCAGCCAGACAATTAACAGCGAGGGCGAGCGCCACTCGCGCCAGAACCAGCGCCAGATCATTGTTCCTCCCACAATTTACCGTCACGCAGCCGCAGGCGACGATCGCAGCGCGCGGCCAACTGCTCATCGTGGGTAACCAGAATCAGGGTGGTGGCAAAATCGCGGTTCAGTGAAAACAGCAGGTCAGCAATCCGATCGCCGGTTTTGCGGTCAAGATTACCGGTCGGCTCATCGGCAAACAGCAGGCCCGGGCGGCCACTGAAGGCGCGTGCCAGCGCCACGCGCTGCTGTTCGCCACCGGAAAGCTGCGCCGGCAGATGATGCAGGCGTTCACCCAGTCCCAGCAGGGTCAGCAGCTCCCGCGCCTGTTCACGGCTCTGGCGATCGCTGTCGCCGCGCAGCAGTGACGGCAGCTGCACGTTCTCCAGCGCATTCAGGGTCGGCACCAGCATAAACGACTGAAACACAAACCCTACCTGGCGGGCGCGTAACGCCGCACGCTGCTCCTCATTCATCTGGTGTAACGGCTGGCCCAGCAGATGGACTTCACCGCTGCTGCCATCATCCAGCCCGGCCAGAATCCCCAGCAGGGTTGACTTTCCGGAGCCCGATTCGCCGATCAGCGCCAGCGTCTCGGCTGGTTTGACAACTAACTCAACTCCGGTAAGGATGGTTAACTGATGCTCTCCCTGACCGACGGACTTAGTAAGATGATGAACTTCAACAATGTTTTCCGCTGGCATTATCCCTTCCTGTTATTGATTCTTTTGCTGGTGTCGCGTCTTGCCGCCGCTGATACCCTGATGGTGCTGGGTGACAGCCTCAGCGCGGGATACCGCATGTCCGCCACCGCGGCCTGGCCGAGCCTGCTGGATAAACAGTGGCAACAGCAGCCCAGAGTGATCAACGCCAGCATCAGCGGCGATACTGCCGCACAAGGCCTGGCGCGTTTGCCCGCGCTATTAAAGCAGCATCAGCCGCAATGGGTGTTAATCGAATTGGGCGGTAACGACGGCCTGCGCGGTTTCCCGCCGGCCGACATTGCACAAAATCTGCGTAAAGTGATCGATGATGTTAAAGCCGCTAATGCGAAGCCGCTGCTGATGCAGATTCGGCTGCCGGCCAATTACGGACGCCGCTACACCGAAGCGTTCAGCGGTATCTATCCCGACTTAGCGCAACAGTACAGCATCCCGCTGGTGCCCTTTTTCATGGAGCAGGTCTACCTGAAACCGGAGTGGATGCAGCAGGACGGCATTCATCCCAATCCTGATGCCCAACCCTTTATCGCCGGATTGATGGCAAAAGAGCTGGCTCCCTTAGTTAAGCAGCCGTAGCGCGAACAGGCGCGCAAAAAGGGTAAAGAAATGCAAAAAACCATCCTGATTACAGGTTGTTCCAGCGGTATTGGCCTGGTCGCGGCGCACGATCTTCAGGCGCGCGGCTATCGGGTGATCGCCGCCTGTCGCAAAGCGGATGATGTGGCGCGCATGGAGACGCTGGGTTTTATCGGACTTCAGCTGGATCTCGACGATCCGCAAAGCGTCGATAATGCGGCCGATAAGGTCATTGCGCTCAGCGATAACTGTCTGGCAGGCCTGTTTAACAATGCCGGTTTTGGTCTCTACGGACCGTTACGAACCCTTTCCCGTCAGCAGCTGGAGCAGCAGTTTTCCAGTAACTTTTTCGGCGTTCATCAGCTGACGCTGCGGCTGATCCCCGCGCTGGCGGCCAGTGGCGACGGCCGGATTATTAATACCAGTTCAGTGCTCGGGCTGATCTCTACCCCTGGCCGGGGCGCTTACGCCGCCAGTAAATACGCGCTGGAAGCCTGGAGCGATGCGCTGCGGCTGGAACTGCGCACCAGTAACATCCGCGTCAGCCTGATCGAACCGGGGCCGATTCACACCCGTTTCACCGATAATGTGACGCAGGGCGAGCAGGATAAGCCGGTGCGTAATCCGGGCATTGCCGCACGCTTTACGCTGCCACCGGAGGCCATTCTGCCTAAACTTCGTCATGCACTCGAGAGCAAACATCCGCGTTTACGCTATCCGGTGACGCTGGTCGCACATGCCATGAGCCTGCTGAAACGCCTGCTGCCAGGCTGGATGCTGGATCGCATTTTGCGCAGCCATTGAGCCTGCGGCCTGATTAGAACTTGAAGCGCGGCCAGTTGGCCCCATATTCTTTAAACACTTTTTGCAAAGAGACTTATCCATGTCACCACATGCTTCGATAATCGACATCAACGAATCTAACCTGCAGCAGACGCTTGAGCAGTCGATGCAGCTGCCGGTGCTGTTTTACTTCTGGTCTGAGCGCAGCCAGCATTGTCAGGAGCTGACGCCGGTGCTGGAGCAGCTGGCGCAGGAATATGCCGGCCAGTTTATTCTCGCCCGTCTGGATTGCGATAGAGAGCAAATGGTGGCATCGCAGTTTGGTCTGCGTTCTATTCCAACGGTTTATCTGTTCCAGAACGGGCAGCCAGTCGATGGCTTCCAGGGACCGCAACCGGAAGAGGCGATCCGCGCTCTGCTGGAAAAAGTTCTGCCGCGTGAAGAAGAGCTGAAAGCACAGCAGGCGATGGCGCTGATGGAAGAAGGCAAACCGCTGGATGCGCTGCCGCTGTTAAAGGAGGCCTGGCAGCTGAGCAATCAATCGAGCGAGATTGGTTTCCTGCTGGCTGAAGTGCTGATCACCCTGAGCCGCAGCGATGAAGCGGAAGCAGTGCTGAAAGCGGTGCCGTTACAGGATCAGGATACCCGTTATCAGAGCCTGATGGCGCAGATCGATCTGCTGAAACAGGCGGCCGATACCCCGGAGATCCAGCAGCTGCAATCCCAGCTGGAGGCCGATCCGTCGAACGCCGGGCTGGCTGCTAAACTGTCGTTACAGCTGCATCAGGTCGGCCGTAATGAAGAGGCGCTGGAACTGCTGTTCAGCTTCCTCAAAACCGATCTTAACGCCGCCGATGGCCAGGCACGTAAAATGCTGCAGGAGATTCTGGCTGCGCTGGGCACCGGCGATGCCCTCGCCGCGCGCTATCGCCGCCAGCTTTACTCGCTGCTCTACTAACGGCGGGACCACGGGCCGAAGCGACTCGGCCCGTTCATCTGACAACGCGGAGGTTGTATGATAACTGTAATTCCTGCCCTGATCGTGCTGGCGCTGGTGGCTGTCTGGGCGACCGTCAAGATTGTGCCACAGGGTTTTCAATGGACGGTTGAACGATTTGGACGTTATACCCGCACGCTGCAACCCGGCTTGAGCCTGGTGGTGCCGTTCATGGATCGTGTCGGTCGTAAGATCAACATGATGGAACAGGTACTGGATATTCCCTCGCAAGAGATCATCTCCAAAGATAACGCCAACGTTACCATTGATGCGGTCTGCTTTATTCAGGTCGTTGACCCGGCACGCGCCGCGTATGAAGTCAGCAATCTTGAGCAGGCTATTCTGAACCTCACCATGACCAATATGCGCACCGTGCTTGGCAGCATGGAGCTGGACGAAATGTTATCGCAGCGCGACAGCATTAATACCCGGCTGCTGCATATCGTCGACGAAGCCACCAATCCGTGGGGCGTTAAAATCACCCGTATTGAGATCCGCGATGTGCGTCCGCCGCAGGAGCTGATCGGTGCGATGAATGCGCAGATGAAAGCGGAGCGTACCAAACGCGCCGATATTCTGACGGCGGAAGGAGTACGACAGGCAGCGATCCTGCGCGCCGAAGGGGATAAACAGTCACAGATCCTTAAAGCCGAAGGGGAACGGACCTCGGCCTTTTTGCAGGCCGAAGCGCGGGAACGTCAGGCGGAAGCGGAAGCCAACGCCACCAAAATGGTTTCTGAAGCGATTGCCGCCGGTGATATCCAGGCGATCAACTACTTCGTGGCGCAGAAATATACCGACGCACTGCAAAAAATTGGCGAAGCCAATAACAGCAAAGTGGTGATGATGCCGCTGGAGGCAAGCAGCTTACTCGGCTCGATTGCCGGCATCGGTGAACTGCTGAAAGAATCCCGCACCGAGTCGAAACGCTGATGCTGGTCGATATCATTGCCCATCCGCACTGGTTCTGGCTGACGCTCGGCGGCCTGCTGCTGGCGGCGGAAATGCTGGGCACCAGCGGTTATCTGCTGTGGAGCGGCCTGGCCGCGGTGATGGTAGGCATTATCGAATGGTTTATCCCGTTCAGCTGGACCGCTCAGGGCACAATGTTTGCCGTCCTGACGCTGGTCTGCGTCTTTTTCTGGTATCGCTGGATGCGCTACCGTGAAGCACGCCAGGTTCCGAACTCGCTCAATCAGCGCGGCAGCCAGATGATTGGCCTGCAGTTAACCCTCGATAGCGCGCTGCAGAACCGCACCGGGCACGTGCGGATTGGCGACAGCAGTTGGCGAGTTCAGGCTGAACAGGATCTGCCGGCGGGAACGCCGGTCGAAGTGGTGGCGGTTGAAGGCATTACCCTGCGCATTCAGCCGCGCTTACCGCCCGGCTGAGAACAGCATCCGGCCAGATTGTTGATGATTGGGCATTCTGCGCTGTCGTCGCCCGGACAGGCCTCGGCCAGCGTCAGCAAACGTGCGCGCATCGCGTGCAGCTCCTCAATATGCGCCGCAATCTCATCGGCTTTCTGCAGGGTCCGCGCCTTAACGTCGGCACTGTGGCGCGCCGGATTATTAAACAGCGCCACCAGTTCACGACACTCATCCAGCGTAAAGCCGACCTGACGCGCCTGGCGTAACAGATTGAGTTCATCCAGATGACGCACGCTGTAGCTGCGATAGCCGTTTTCACTGCGCAGCGGAGGCGTCACCACCCCCTTCTCTTCATAAAAACGAATCGCCTTGCTGGTGAGTCCGGTCTTTTTCGCCACATCGCTGATGTTCATTTTGCTCCCCTTGACCTTCCCCTTGATGGAAGGTTTATGCTTAATCATGAATCGAAACTGACCACCCGGTCAAATCTGATCACACAAGGAGTTCATCATGTCACATACCATTTCTCTGGCCCTGGACGGTCTGTCCTGCGGCCATTGCGTTAAACGGGTAAAAGAAGCGCTGGAACAGCGGGACGATGTTGAGCAGGCTGAGGTCACGCAGCAGGAAGCACGGGTTTCCGGTGCGGCCGATGCGGCAGACCTGATCGCGACCGTCGAACAGGCCGGTTATCACGCCACGCGGAAAACGGCTGACAGCTCCCCAAAGCCTGAGCCGTTGACAGCATCGGAGCCGCCGCCGGAGGCGCTGACAACGGAATCGCTTTCCCGTCCGGCAGAAAAAACCGTTCCTGCTCACATGTTGCTGATTGAAGGCATGACCTGTGCCAGCTGCGTAAGTCGGGTAGAAAAAGCGTTGCAGCAGGTGGCTGGCGTTAGCCAGGCCCGGGTTAACCTGGGCGAACGCAGCGCGCTGGTGCTGGGCGAAGCCGATCCGCAGCAGCTGATCGCGGCGGTGGATGCCGCCGGTTATGGCGCGCAGGTAGTCGATGATGAGCAGGAACGGCGTGAAAAACAGCAGCAGAGCGCCCGCAGCGCAATGCGCCGTTTTAGCTGGCAGGCCGCAGTGGCCTTAGCCTTTGGCGTGCCGCTGATGATCTGGGGCATGCTGGGCGACAACATGATGCTGACCGCCAGCAACCACAGCCTCTGGCTGACGCTGGGGGTGATGACACTGCTGGTGATGGTGATCACCGGCGGACATTTTTATCGCAGCGCCTGGCGCAGTGCCCGCAACGGCAGCGCCACCATGGATACGCTGGTGGCGCTGGGTACCGCCGCGGCCTGGATCTACTCGTTCGGCGTGGTGCTGTGGCCCGACTTTTTCCCGTCGCAGGCGCGGCATCTCTATTTTGAAGCCAGCGTGATGATCCTCGGGTTGATCAACCTCGGGCATGCGCTGGAGCAGCGGGCGCGTCAGCGATCGTCAAAAGCGCTGGAACGCCTGCTCGATCTGACTCCGGCGCAGGCGCGACTGGCAGATGAACAGGGCGATAGCTTAATTCCCCTTAGCGCGGTGCAGCCCGGCATGATGCTGCGTCTGGTGACCGGCGATCGGGTGCCGGTTGATGGGGAGATTACCGCTGGTGAGGCCTGGTTTGATGAGGCGATGCTGACCGGTGAAGCGGTGCCGCAAAGTAAAGGCCCGGGTGAGGCGGTGTTTGCCGGTACGCTGGTGCAGGATGGTTCAGTGCAGTTTGAAGCCCGCGCAACCGGCAGTCACACTACGCTGTCGCGCATTATCCGGCTGGTACGCCAGGCCCAGAGCAGCAAACCTGACGTCGGCCGCTTAGCCGATCGCATCTCTGCGGTGTTCGTCCCGGTGGTGGTGGCGATTGCGCTGATCAGCGGCGGCATCTGGTACCTGTTCGGGCCACAACCGCAAATCGCCTATATGCTGGTGATCGCCACCACCGTGCTGATTATTGCCTGTCCCTGCGCATTAGGACTGGCGACGCCGATGTCGATTATCGCTGGCGTGGGTCGGGCCGCCGAACTCGGCGTGCTGGTACGGGATGCCGATGCGTTGCAGCGTGCCAGTCAAATCGACACGCTGGTGTTCGATAAAACCGGCACCCTGACGGCCGGTACGCCGCAGGTCAGCGAGGTTCGGGTCTGGGGTGATGCCAGCCGCGAGTCGGTACTGCAGACCGCCGCCGCGCTGGAATACTCCTCCGGCCATCCGCTGGCTAAAGCGATTGTTGCCGCGGCTGACCTCACCCGTGCGCCGTCACTGGCACAATTTCGTACAATACGCGGCAAAGGGGTCAGCGGCATACTGGATGGCAGAGCGTTACTGCTGGGTAATGCCGCCCTGCTGCAGGAGAATGGGGTCGATTATCAGCCCGCGATGGCGGATATCGAACGTCTGACGCAACAGGGTGCGACGCCGGTGTTACTGGCTGAACAGGGCCAGCTGATTGGCCTGATCGCCCTGCGCGATGCGCTGCGGCCGGAAAGCGCCACCGCCCTGAAACGGCTGCATCAGTCGGGTTATCGCCTGATTATGCTCACCGGTGACCACCAGAATACTGCGCAGGCGATTGCGGCTGAGGTGGGAATTGATGAGGTGATCGCCGGCGTGCTGCCAGAAGGCAAGGCAGCGGCGATTGCGCAGTTACAGCAGCAGGGCCGGCGCGTCGCCATGGTCGGTGATGGCATTAACGATGCGCCCGCACTGGCCCAGGCTGAGGTAGGGATTGCCATGGGCGGCGGCAGCGACGTGGCGGTAGAAACCGCCGGCATTACGTTAATGCGCGCCGATCTCAACAGCGTCGCCGATGCGTTAGCCATCTCGTCAGCCACGCTGCGCAATATCCGCCAGAACCTGTTCGGGGCCTTTATTTATAACAGTATTGGTATTCCGGTAGCGGCTGGAGTGCTCTACCCGCTGACCGGCACCCTGCTCAGCCCGATTGTGGCAGGCGCTGCGATGGCGCTCTCCTCGATTACGGTGGTTGCCAACGCCAATCGCCTGCTGCGCTATCAGCCGCCGCGCCAGCAATAGCCGTTTCGGCGCTGTTTTTCGGCGACTGAAGCCGCTAGCATGGGGTTTTAAATAGCGAAGGACCGGGAATGACAGGCAACGTTTGGCGCTCACTGCGCGGCTTCATCAGCCAACTTTTTCCCGCCAGCTACCGCTGGCCTGCCATCGATGTCCGGCTCGGCGAATGTCATCTGCATCTGGTGGGCAGTATTCATATGGGAACGCGGGATATGCAGCCGCTGCCGGCGCGGCTGCTGCGTCAGCTGCAGAAGGCCGATGCGCTGATCGTCGAAGCGGATATTACCCAGGGCAGCTCGCCGTTTGATGGCAGCGCGGATCGTCCCCCGCTGGTGACCCGGCTTGATGACGAGGCTTTGCAGACGCTCACCGCGCTGTGTCACGAAATGAACCTGTCGATCGGTTCATTTGATAACCTGCCCGCCTGGCAGATTGCGCTGATGTTGCAGGCGCAGCAGGCGCAACGGCTGGGATTGCGGCCCGACTACGGCATTGATTATCAGCTGTTGCAGGCGGCAAAGCGCTGGAACAAGCCGGTGATTGAGCTGGAGGGCGCTGAAGCGCAGATTGCGCTGCTGAATACGCTGCCGGATGACGGCATGGCGCTGCTGCAGGATACGCTGACCCACTGGCATACCAATGCGCGGCTGCTGCAAATGATGGTCAGCTGGTGGCTGGATACGCCGCCGCGCCAGCCGCAGATTGCTCTGCCGGCCACGTTTAGTCAGGCGCTCAACGATACGTTGATCGGTCAGCGTAATGCGCAGTGGCGGGATAAACTGCAGGCCTTAGCGGCGGGAGACTACGTGGTGGCGGTCGGTGCGCTGCATCTCTACGGTGAGGATAATTTGCCCGGGATGCTGAAGACGCGCTGAAAAAAAAGAGAGCCGATAATGCTACCGGCCCGTCAAAGAGGAATTTGTTTATGATTTTGGTTATCGCTCAGCAATCAGATTGCTGGCGCGCGGCCAATTCTCGCGCAAAGCACAAAATTTCGCCACCTTTATTCAACGATCGGGCGCAATAAGATTTTTCTTAGGAAGGGACCGGTATGACACCTGCAGTAAAACTACTGGAAAAACAAAAAGTCAGCTTCACTCTGCACCCCTATGAACACGACAGCAGCGAAACCCATTTTGGTGATGAGGCAGTGCGTAAACTGAATCTGGACGCGCGTCAGGTCTATAAAACGCTGCTGGTGGCGCTGAATGGCGAGGCAAAACAGCTGGCGGTGGCGGTCACGCCGGTATCAACCCAGCTCGATTTGAAAAAAGTCGCCAAAGCGCTGGGGGCTAAAAAAGTCGATATGGCCGATCCGCTACAGGCGCAGCGGGTGACCGGCTACCTGGTCGGCGGCATCAGTCCGCTGGGGCAGAAGAAACGGCTGCCGACGGTGATCGATATTTCTGCTGCCGACTTTGCCACTATCTTTATTTCCGGCGGCAAGCGCGGGCTGGATATTGAACTGGCACCGCAGGAACTTGCCCGCCTGCTGGACGCCCCTCTGGCGGATATCGCCCGCCACGATTAAACCCGCGGCTGGGCGCATAGCTGATCGATCATCCAGCGTCCCGCCGGACCCGGTGGGTTACGGCGCGACCAGATCACCTCAACCGCAATATGCTGCGGCCAGCCCGGCAGCGGCAGCTCCTGCAACACGCCATGGCCAAACTGCTTTACCAGCCAGCGTGGCAGGATGGTCCAGCCAAAGCCCAGCTCTGCCATCTCCAGCAGCAATAAATAGGTGGGCGCTGACCAGATGCGCCCCATTGAGGTCGGTTCGCGCTGCTCGACCCAGGTATTCAGTCGCAGATGGCGCACCTCTTCAAGCTGACTCTCACTGAGGGTTTTAAGCATCGCCAGCGGATGCTGATGGTGCAGATAAACCGCCATCTGAGCCTCCACCTGCAGGCGTGCCACCGCAATATCGGCTGGCAGCGCGGGCTGCGCCCGCACCACCCCGAGATGGACCCGCCCGGCCTGCAACAGATCCAGCACATCGCCATCTTCCGCCATCATGCACTCCAGCTCGATCTCCGGAAAGCGTGCGTCAAACTGCTTTAGCAGATGCTCGTGATGATCGGTTTGCCAGAAATCAGAGACGGCAAAACTTAACCGCGGCTCTACGCCCTGCGATAAACGTATTGCCAGCGCATCCAGCCGCTCACTGGCGGCGAGAATTTGCTGCACCTGCGGCAGTGCGCGTCGTCCCTGCTCGGTTAATACCGGCTGGCGTCCGCCACGATCAAACAACACCAGGCCGAGGTCGTCTTCTAAATTCGCCACCGCCGCACTGATGGTGGACTGACTTTTTCCCAGCGCCCGCGCGGCAGCAGAAAACGAGCCGCTGGTCACGGTCTGGACAAAGGCCTCAAGGGATTCCGGGGAGTAACGCATCTTATCCATCGCTTTTTTCGATAGGTGTTCATTTCATTTTAGCATTCTGCGGTGAGAGAATGCCTGGCATAACCCGAGGAGAGTTAAGTCATGCGTACCCGCTCACTAAAAGAACGTATTTTACATGCCGTCTGTTTTGAAACGCTGGCGATTCTGACCGTATCACCGCTGGCCGCATGGGCGATGAATAAACCACTGTTTCAGATGGGATCGCTGGCGATTATGTTGTCTACCGTCGCGATGCTGTGGAACATGATCTACAACAGCGGATTTGATCGGCTGCACCCGCCAGGGCAGAAACGCAGTGCTGGCGTGCGCGTGATGCACGCACTGGGTTTTGAAGGGGGATTTATCCTGATTGGCCTGCCGATTGCGGCCTGGATGCTGGCTATTTCGCTGTGGCAGGCGTTTCTGGTGGAAGTCGCCTTCTTCCTGTTCTTCCTGCCCTACACCATGGCCTATAACTGGGTGTGGGACAAACTGCGCGAGCGCTGGATCAGCCGCAAATCCTGTCAGGCATAAAAACAATCGGGAGGCGCAAGCGCCTCCCGATGCGTTCAATGCGCCCGGGCTGTTTCGTTCCCCCACGGCCAGATCCACGCCAGAATCATTTTAGGGTAGTTGCGTTTACGCGCTTTCTCCGCCGCCTCATCACGCTGCCTGATCTGCTCGTCGGTGAGATGCACTACCTGTCCCTGCGGCTGGTAGTCGCTGGCCTTGATCGGCGAATGCGCCTTGATCCAGTCGCGCAGCACCTGCGCATCTGGCACGCCGCTGTTAACGTAGCCAGCATGATTATCCAGCCGTGGATAGCCATCGCCGCCCGCGGCATTAAAACTGTTGGTCGCCATGCGATAGTGCTGCGTCTCTTCGAGCGGCTTACCGTTGATGCGGATATCGCTGACCTCTTTGCCGTCGGCCGTCAGGCTGATCCCGGCAAACTGGGCGTAGCCGCCTGAGTCAGGCTGGATATTGGCCACCACCGCCAGATATTTTTTGATCTCGGCACCGGTCAGGCTTACCGACACCACCTGATTGCCGAACGGCTGAACCTGCAGCAGATCGCGCCAGCTCAGTTTGCCGGTTTTCAGGGACGCGCGGATACCGCCGCCGCTCATCACCGCAAAGTCAGCCTGGGTATGCGCCATCTGTGCCCGTAAAATCAGCTGGCCGAGATTGGTTTGCTCAAAGCGCACCTGCTCTTTTTCGCCCCTGAAATCCCCCTCTGCGCTGCCGACATTGACGGTCAGCTTTGCTTCAGCCCGTTTCTGAAACGGCATCAGCAGCTTCATCATCGCACTGTTTTTCGGGATCTCCTGCTGCCAGGTGAGCCAGGTTTCACTGCCGTCGGCATTCTTCACCAGATGCTTAAGGTTAACCGGCACCAGCTGGTACGCCTCCAGCGTGACCTGACCATTACGGTAGGTGAAATCGCCGCGCCCGACATATTTGCCCCATTTATCCGCCTGCATGATCCAGATGCCGTTCTGTTTATCGGGCTGACACGGCTGGCCAGGCTGATAATTTTTCACGCTGACGTTCTCTTTTTCCATGCAGACTGCATCGTGCGAGTGACCGCCGACGATCAGGTCGAGGGTGCCGGCCGGCAGGCTGCGTGCCAGCGTGACATCACCGATGCCGTTACTGCCGTGCTTGCCGTCGTCGTAGTGGCCCAGATGCGTCAGCGCGACAATCACGTCCGGTTTCTCACTGGCGCGTAACTCTGCCACCGCTTTGATGGTTTCGGCGATCGGATCGCGGAATTCGACATCGGTTAAGCCCGCCGGGTTGGCCAGCCGGGCAGTATCGGGCGTAATCAGCCCCAGTACCGCAATTTTCAGGCCGAGACGATTGAACACCGCCCACGGTTTAAACATCCGCTCGCCGCTGCTCTTCTGGTAGACATTAGCCGCCAGCAGCGGGAATCTTGCCCACTTCTCCTGCTTGCGCAGCACCGCAATCGGCTTGTCGAATTCATGATTGCCGAGCGCCATTGCATCGTAACCAATCAGGTTCATGGCGCGAAAATCGGGTTCAGCATCCAGTTCATCCGATTCCGGCACCCCGGTGTTGACGTCGCCCGCCGAGAGGATTAATGCGCCGCCGCCTTTGGCCTGCACCTCATAGCGCAGCGTATCCATCAGCGTTTTTTGTGCTGCCAGACCATATTCACCCTGCGGATTGAACCAGAAGTGACCATGTTCATCATTGGTGTGCAGCAGGCTAAAGCGGTACGTGCGGTCAGGCTCTGCAGCCTGAGAAAACAGCGGCATCAGCGCCAGTACTAGCGCAACGCTCGATCCTGCCCATCGTGATAACAACACCGTTAATCTCCTTATTTCTGTCTGGCCCGTTTATCTCTGCGGGTTCGCTCACCGGGCTGCCCCACTGTTTCGCACATTCTTCTGATGAACTCAAGGCTAAAGCACGCGGCAGGCGTCAGTGACGATGAATTACGCCCCGGCGGGCAGCATAGTGAATGCCAGATGAAAGTGGATTGCGCCGACCTGACGGCTGACGGCCTGTCAAAACTGTGCCGGGCGACGGTTTAGCTGACGAATAGGGTCATTAGCCATTGATTCGCGTCACGCTTAGGGCATTTATCCGACGTAATCTTTATTTATCCGGCCTTTAATAATGCGCCAGCACGGCCGATATTAACGATAAGCAACCAAAATGGCCTTTCGGTTACGTTTTCCTCTCATTTAACCGATTTTTTCTGCTCTTCCCGCAAATTGCTCAGCGAAAGCGTCCATTTTGCATTAAACTTCTTTGTTACAAGCAGATACATTTGCATACAAGGAGACAGGCATGCATCACACCACACCGTTGATCACCACCATTGTCGGAGCACTGGTTCTGGCATTTCTCCTTGGGATGCTGGCAAACCGCCTGCGCATTTCACCGCTGGTCGGCTACCTGCTGGCTGGCGTGCTGGCCGGTCCCTTTACGCCAGGTTTTGTCGCCGATACTAACCTCGCGCCGGAACTGGCGGAGCTGGGGGTGATTCTGCTGATGTTTGGCGTTGGCCTGCACTTCTCGTTAAAAGACCTGATGTCGGTAAAGTCGATCGCCATTCCCGGTGCGGTCGCACAGATAGCGGTTGCGACGTTACTGGGAATGGGTCTGTCATGGACGCTGGGATGGTCGTGGATGACCGGCCTGGTGTTTGGCCTCTGTCTCTCCACCGCCAGTACCGTGGTGTTACTGCGGGCGTTAGAAGAGCGTCAGTTAATTGATAGCCAGCGCGGCCAGATCGCTATTGGCTGGCTGATTGTTGAAGATCTGGTGATGGTGCTGACGCTGGTATTGCTGCCGGCGATTGCTGGCATGATGGAACAGGGTAACGCCAGCGCCGGACTGCTGGCGTGGGACCTGCTGTGGACCATCGGTAAAGTGGCCGCCTTTATGGTGCTGATGATGGTGGTCGGACGGCGTGCCGTTCCGTGGATCCTCGCCCGCAGCGCCGCCACCGGCTCACGCGAACTGTTTACGCTGGCGGTGTTAGCGCTGGCGCTGGGAATTGCGTTTGGCGCGGTTGAATTCTTCGATGTCTCATTCGCGCTCGGTGCCTTCTTTGCCGGCATGGTGCTGAACGAATCTGAACTGAGCCACCGCGCCGCCCGCGATACCCTGCCGTTGCGCGATGCTTTCGCCGTGCTGTTCTTCGTCTCGGTCGGCATGCTGTTTGATCCGTCGATTCTGGTGACGCAGCCGCTGGCGGTGCTGGGTGCGCTGGTGATTATCGTGGTGGGCAAATCCGTTGCCGCCTGGCTGCTGGTGACGCTGCTGGGCCACTCCCGCCGTACCGCATTGACTATCTCGGTCAGCCTGGCGCAAATTGGCGAGTTCGCCTTTATTCTGGCCGGACTCGGCATCTCGCTCGGCCTGCTGAGCGATGAAGGCCGCAATCTGGTGCTGGCAGCGGCTATCCTGTCGATCATGATCAACCCGATCCTGTTTACCCTGCTGGAGCGTTTCCTGGCGAAAACCGAAACCATGGAAGAGCAGACGCTGGAAGAGGCGATCGAGGAAGAGAAGCAGATCCCGGTGGAGTTCTGCAATCACGCGGTCATCGTCGGCTATGGCCGGGTCGGCAGCCTGATCGGCCAGAAGCTGATTGAGGCCAACGTGCCGCTGGTGGTGGTTGAGAATTCCCGTCCACGCGTCGAAGCGCTGCGTGAGCGAGGCATTAAAGCGGTGCTGGGCAATGCAGCCCGGGCTGAAACCATGGAGCTGGCACGGCTGGATTGCGCCCGCTGGCTGTTGCTGACCATCCCGAATGGCTATGAAGCGGGTGAAGTCGTGACCGCCGCGCGCGAGAAGCATCAGAATATTGAGATCATCGCCCGGGCGCATTACGACGATGAGGTGGAATACATCATGGAGCGCGGCGCGACCCGGGTGGTGATGGGCGAGCGTGAAATTGCCAGCAGCATGCTGCAGATTCTGCAGGATGAGATGAAGCAGGGAACAGATTTACATCCCTGTGACGTGGTGCGTTGATTCAGCCAGGGCCGGATAGCGATGAGAGCGAGCCGGCACAGGGAATACGGTCAGATCGGAAAGATGCAAAAGCCCATCCCTGACTCGCCCGGCCCACGCGATTACGCACCTCATCCCTGAGGTGCGCCCAGAGCCGGGCCAACGCTTTGCGTTGTCTAAAAACGCGCCCGGCGTTTTATCCGGGCGACGGAACGCTTTCCTCTTCTGACCCTGTACCCTGTGCGTTGAGCTAATCCATTGCTGCCAGGTTCAGCCTTATTTGAGTTTGTCAGCTATCTGACGCCCTGTGGCTGGCAGCTTAACGATCCCAGTAAGACTCTTCCAGACTGTCTTCCCGCTCCGGTAACCCGCGGGTTAAGCGCGGCGAATGCTGATTCAGAACCTGATAGCTTACGCGGTTGGCATATTTACACACCTGCGCCAGCGATGAATAGGTCAGATAAGGGCGGGCGTGCTTGCTGGAATTGGGCACGTTGAGGCGATGGTAGTTGTTGGCGGTAATATCATGCAGTAACGCCGCCAGCGCGCCATCTCCGGCACCGTTGGTGTTCATGATCTTTTCCGGTCCGCCCATGTAGGGCGCAATGTGCGAGAAAATCCGCAGCGGCTGCTGACAATCCTGCTGGCGCATTACCCGGCTGAACTCATACTGGTTAAACTCAGCGATGGCACCCGGCAGCAGCGGATGGTTGGTTTTACGTTTGAACTCTTCTTCGGTATAACCCGCCATGTAGAGCCCGGTCGGCCCGGCAGTGCACAACACCAGATCCACCCACTCCAGCGCCATATCCGAGGCCAGCAGCGGATCGGCTTCGCCGGTCAGCGCCAGTGCTTCCTCTTCATTCATTGCCACGATAGTGACGTGCTCGCGTAGGAAGTCGCGCCAGAACTGGGGGTTATCGCCGATCACGTGTTTGGTGCCGAGCGTCAGCACCACCGGTACATTGTGACGTTTGGCGTACTCGATCGCCCGCAAGGTGGCCAGCGGCATCGGTTCACCCTCAGCGCAGCGCACCAGGTAGGAGGTCAGCACCAGCGCTGAAGCGCCGGCAATCACCGACTCCGGCACGTTATCGGGCTGGAGCTGGTTCATCTGGCCCGGGCTGATGGCAAACGTCCGCTCGCCATTCTCACCAATCAGCGTAAAGCAGCGGCCAATCGCACCATCAACCCCCTGCAGATAGTTGAGATCCATCCGGCTGGAGGTATTGCACAGATAGCGATAGGCGTAGCCGCCGATCTGGATGTTGTTGCACATCACGCCCAGCAGCACTGAACGGTCATCGGCCAGCACCGAGAAGTTATGCAGCGTGTTGCCAATGGTGCCACCGGCAAACTGGTGAGTGATCAGCGCATCGCGCATCAGTTCGTTGTAGAGCGCTTCCGCGACGGCATCGTCGATCACCAGTGAATGACCGGCACTCAGGCCATAACGGGTCAGGAAAGCCTCGTCGACTTTCGCTTCGATATCGACCAGCGTCTGATCGATGCCGACTACCCAGCTTCCCGCGTCAACATCGTGTTGAGCAGGCTGTAACAGGGGATCGCGTGCGCTGACCGGGAAGTAGTGTTTGGATTTGCGTTTGCCGGGAAATTTCATCGGGAATGCCGTCTGGAAAAACAGGCAGAGAATGATATCACACTCTCTGCCTTCGCTTTAACGGCGTGCGTTGACCAGCTGCACCATCATTTCGATGTGGGCTTCGTCGGCGTTGAGCGCCGGAATGTACTCAAACTTCTCGCCACCGGCGTGCATGAAGATTTCACAGTTTTCACCGCTGATCTCTTCCAGCGTCTCCAGACAGTCTGAAGAGAAGCCGGGGCTCATGACCTGCACATGCCTGATGCCTTTGGCCGGCAGGCTTTTCATGGTTTCGTCGGTGTAAGGCATCAGCCAGGGTTCGCGGCCGAAACGCGACTGGAAGGTCAGCATAAACTGGTCGTCACGCAGACCCAGCGCTTTGGTCAGTGCCGCAGTGGTATCGGCACAGCGCTGAGGATAGTCATCGCCTTCATTCGCGAAACGCTGCGGGATGCCGTGGAACGACATCACCAGCAGATCGGGCTGACCATGCTGCGCGAAAGATCGCTCTACTGACGCTTTCAGCGCGGCGATATAGGCCGGATGTTCGGCGTAATCGCGAATGAACTGCACCTCAGGCAACGAACGGTAATCTTTAAATACTGCGGTTAAACCATCCCACACCGCCGCCACCGTCGAGCAGGAGAACTGCGGATAGAGCGGCAGCACGATCAGGCGCGTTACGCCCTGCGCCATCAGCTTATCTACCGCACTTTTCATGCTGGGATTTCCGTAGCTCATGCCAAGCTCAACCGGCATATCGACACGTGCCGCCAGCGCATCACGCTGACGCTGGCTGTAAACCAGCAGCGGCGAGCCGCCTTCCATCCAGACCGAGGCGTAGAGTTTCGACACGCGCGGCGAGCGAAACGGCAGCACCACGCCATTGAGGATCGGCCACCAGAGCCAGCGCGGCGTATCGACCACGCGAGGATCGCTTAAAAACTGTTTCAGATAGCGTTTAACAGCAGGTGTGGTTGGGGCGTCTGGCGTACCTAAATTAACCAGTAACACGCCGGGCTTATCTTGCCTCATTGTGATTCCTTGATGACGACGGGGATGCGTGAAAACGAGGAAATTGTAGCGGAATTAGTGGGAGGTAAAAGCAATTACTGCAAAAGGGGCCAGTAATACCGGCCCCCTGGTGCTTAGCCGAGGATCTTCGCCAGCTCGGCACTCACTTCGGTCACTTTACGGGTGCCGTCGATTTTGTGATAGGCGGTGTGACCGGCTTCCGCTTCTTTGCTGTAATAGGCAATGAGCGGTGCGGTCATCTGATGGTATTCCACCAGGCGCTTACGCACGGTCTCTTCCTGATCGTCTTTACGGGTGGTCAGCTCTTCACCGGTAACGTCATCTTTACCTTCCACTTTCGGTGGATTGAAGGTGACATGGTAAACCCGGCCAGATGGCGTATGAACACGACGACCGACGATACGCTCAACGATCAGTTCATCCGGTACGGCGAACTCCAGCACGTGATCAACGGTGATCCCGGCTTCTTTCATCGCATCCGCCTGAGGAATGGTGCGTGGGAAACCGTCCAGCAGGAAACCGTTTTTGCAGTCTTCCTGAGTGATACGCTCTTTAACCAGCGCAATCACCAGCTCATCGGTTACCAGTTTGCCGGCATCCATAATGGCTTTCGCCTGGTTGCCCAGCTCGCTGCCTGCTTTTACCGCTGCACGCAACATGTCGCCGGTGGAGATTTGCGGAATGCCATATTTCTCCATGATGAATTGGGCCTGAGTCCCCTTACCTGCGCCCGGAGCTCCGAGCAGAATAATACGCATTGCGTAAATCCCCTTGCGAATCGCATTGATCTATCTGAGAAGGCGAAGAACATACCATTATGACCCGCTCATCACAAGGAAGGGCGCGGATCGCACCCGTCTACTCTACTGCCTTTCCGGCCCGATAGCAGCGCCTGTCGAGCGGCCCGCGCCTTTTTCAGATTTACCGCCGCACCCCAATAAGGTCTGCAATCGCTTGCCCAGCTGGTGGGTCATATTGATGCTCTTTTTGCCGCTGCCGCGCACGTTGGCATTAAGCTGCAGCCGCGCCTGCTGTGGCCATTTCACCACATCCTCCGCGTCACACAGGGTGGTGATGATCGCCGGCGGCAGATTAAAACTGGCAAAAGGCAAGCCGGGCTGATGGCTGGAATGCAGTGACAGCGGGCCGGGAAGCGACAGCGCATCCACGGTCGCGGCGTTATACGGCCGCCACTGCGGATCGTCAAAACGGCGCAGCGCCGCGTCGACGGCCGTCAGACTCAGCCCCTGTTCAAACAGGCGCAGTTCGCTGCGCACCAGCGTACTGAAATCACAGGTGCGCAGCGCCACCAGCACCAGATCGCCACAGATCTCAGCGTGACGATCCAGCCGGGTGACAAACAGATGCGCATCATCGATCAGATTAGGGTGCAGCACGCTGGCAAAGCTTTCGCTCGCCTCAGTGACGCCCTGATTCTGGCAATCGCGCAGCGGGCGAACCCGCGCGTTGGGCAAATCGACGTGTGGCACCAGCATGATGTTACCGGCCATCAGCGGGATCGCCGGCAAAATGTTGAGTTCAGTCACCGGATAGTGTGAGGCGTAGCGTGTCTGATTGCGCGCCTGCTCCTGGCGCAAAAACAGCTGTGACAGTAGCACCCGCGCTATATGCAGCGAAGGGGCGAAGAAGAGATCGAACTGCTCCAGCTTGTAAAAACGTGAGAGTGCCAGCCGCAAACGGTCGCGCGTCTCTGACGGCGTGGCAGAGGAAGATGGAGCATATGCCATGAGCGTCTCGTTTTCGTTGTAGTGCAGCATAAGAGAAGGTGAAGTGCGGCGGAATATCAGGAGGACACATAGATAATATGCTGAGTCAACCCGCCAGAATCTGCCCTGTAGAGTAGGTCAATGCGGCTGGACTTTAAAATGATATAAATGAACAATCCTTGTTAGATTTTTAAACAGGGGATGAGGATGACCGGACTGCCACCGCTGAGGGCGCTGCACTATTTTCACCAGGCGGCATTACACAGCAGCTTTAGCGTGGCGGCGGACCGTCTGCACGTCACGCACAGTGCGATCAGCCATCAGATACGTCAGCTGGAAAGCTGGATGGGCAAACCGCTGTTTGTTCGCAGCAACGGCCGCGTAAAGTTAACCTCACACGGTGAACGCCTGCTGCAGAGCTGTCAGCAGGCGTTCAGTGAACTGCGCAGCAGCTGTGAAACCATCCGCACCGGCCTGCGCCAGTATATCAGCGTCTCCTGCGCCCCGAGTTTTTTGTCACAGTGGCTGATCCCACGCATTGCCAGCTTTTACCAGCGCTACCCCGGGATTGAGATCCGCTTCCAGCCGCTGGCGGATCTGGCGCAGCTGCGCAGTGAACATGTCGATGTGCTGATTCTGAGCCACAGCGCGCGCCCTGAAAGCGACATTGACGCCATGCTGATCAGTGAAGATGAGATCGGTCCGCTGTGCGCACCGCAGTTTGCCCGTCAGTTACAGAGCGGCAACGATTTGCGCGCCCTGCCGCTGCTGCATGCCGATACGCGGCTGCACGCCTGGTCAGAATGGGCGGAAAAAGCCGGTATCAGCGGCAACTTTAGCGGGGGTCAGCATTTCGATAGCCTGACTCTGGGTATCCAGGCAGCGCGCAGTGGACTGGGCGTGTTAATGGCGCCCCATTTGCTGGTGCGGCAGGAGCTGGAGGATGGCACGCTGATCGCGCCGTTGGGGTTTGTTCGCGTTGAACGTGCGACCTGGATGTTGACCCGACAGAGCCGCTCTCCTGAGCCGGAAATTAGTCTGTTTCGGGACTGGCTGCGTGAGGCCGCGCAGCCATAAAAAAAGCCGGTGAGGGTCACCGGCTTTTTTGGTTATGCCGTCAGCAGCTGATTCATGCGACGGATAAACTGGTTTGGATCGTCGAGCGTGCCGCGTTCTGCCAGCAGCGCCTGATCCAGTAACAGTTCAATCCACTCGCCGAAGCGCGCTTCATCCTGGGTGTCCGCCACGCGTTTCACCAGCGAATGATCCGGGTTGATCTCGAAGATGTACTTCACTTCCGGCACTTCCTGACCGGCCGCAGCAAACAGCTTCGCCATCTGGGTAGTCATTTCGTTGGCATCGGTGGTGACGATCGCTGGCGTGTCGGTCAGACGATGAGTCAGACGCACCTCTTTCACCCGCTCGCCCAGCAGGGTTTTCACCCGCTCAACAAACGGCTCCAGCGCTTTTTCCGCCTCTTTCTGCTCTTCGGTCTCTTCATCCGCCAGTTTGCTCAGCGAATCATCCGCTTTGCTCACCGACTGGAAAGTTTTACCGTCGAACTCAGTCAGGTAGCTCATCATCCACTCATCGATGCGATCGGAGAGCAGCAGCACTTCAATACCTTTCTTACGGAACAGCTCGAGGTGCGGGCTGCTCTTCGCAGCGGCATAGCTATCTGCGGTGATGTAGTAAATCTTCTCCTGACCTTCCACCATCCGGCTGACGTAATCTTCCAGCGAAACGGTTTGCGCCGCGCCTTCGCTCTGGGTGGTGGCAAAACGCAGCAGTTTCGCAATCGCTTCCTGGTTAGCGTGATCTTCAGCCGGGCCCTCTTTCAGCACCAGACCGAACTCTTTCCAGAATGTCTGGTATTTTTCGCTGTCGTCTTTCGCCAGTTTTTCCAGCATCTGCAGGGTGCGTTTGGTCAGCGCGCCGCGCAGGCTCTGGGTGACCCGGCTATCCTGCAGGATCTCACGGGAGACGTTAAGCGGCAGGTCATTCGAGTCGATCAGACCGCGGACGAAGCGCAGGTAGTTCGGCATAAACTGTTCGGCGTCGTCCATGATGAAGACGCGCTGTACGTAAAGTTTAAGGCCATGCTTGTGCTCGCGGTTCCACATATCAAACGGTGCGCGCGCCGGAATGTAGAGCAGGCTGGTGTATTCCTGCTTGCCTTCCACCCGGTTATGGCTCCAGGCGACCGGATCGCTGAAGTCATGGGCAATGTGCTTGTAAAACTCGTTGTACTCTTCGTCGCTGATCTCTGACTTGTTGCGGGTCCACAGCGCCTGGGCTTTGTTAATTTTTTCCCAGTGGGTGCTGTCGCTCTCTTCATCTTTGCTTTCGATTTCAACCGGCAGCGCAATGTGATCGGAATATTTGCTGATGATGTTGCGAACGCGCCACGCGTCGAGGAATTCATCTTCGCCTTCGCGCAGATGCAGGGTGATTTCGGTACCGCGATCGGCTTTCTCAATGTCCGCGAGGGTATATTCACCCTCGCCCGCTGATTCCCAGAATACGCCTTCGTCAGCCGAGGCACCGGCCGCACGGGTCCGCACGGTGACCTTATCCGCCACGATGAAGGCAGAGTAGAAGCCCACCCCGAACTGTCCAATCAGCTGGCTGTCTTTCGCCTGATCGGAGCCCAGCGATTCAAGAAACGCTTTAGTACCCGATTTTGCGATGGTACCGAGGTTCTCAATCACCTCGTCACGACGCATACCGATACCGTTGTCGCTCAGGGTCAGGGTGCGGTTGTCCTTGTCAACAGAGAGACGGACGCGCAGTTCACCGTCGCCTTCATACAGGCTGGCATCCGACAGCGCACGGAAACGCAGTTTGTCTGCCGCATCCGAGGCGTTGGAAATCAGCTCACGCAGGAAAATCTCTTTGTTTGAATAGAGAGAATGGATCATCAGGTGCAGAAGTTGTTTTACTTCCGACTGAAAGCCACGGGTCTCTTGTCCTTTCATGGTCATTGCTACCTCAACAAAACAGGTTGAACAAACGTTGAGGTTGATGTGGGGATGACGGCGAGGTTTTCAAGCCGGTGTCTGTCACAACACCGGCAAGCGGTTAAAATTTAATCTTGTGGCGGCCCGCCAGCGAATGGGAGAGCGTGGTGCCATCGACCATTTCCAGCTCACCGCCAACCGGCACTCCGTGCGCGATGCGGCTGGCGTCTACGCCATACTGACCGCACAGCTCGGCGATATAGTTAGCGGTCGCTTCCCCTTCCACCGTCGGGTTGGTGGCGAGGATGACTTCCTGAATGGTTTCGCTTTCCAGTCGCTGCTCAAGGCGATCCAGACCGATATCGGCCGGGCCAATGCCGTCAAGCGGTGACAGGTGCCCCATCAGCACGAAGTAACGACCGGCAAACTGGCCCGTTTGCTCAATGGCGTGGATATCCGCCGGGCTCTCTACCACGCAGATCAGACCATTCTGCTGACGCCGTGGATTGGCACAAATGGTGCAGATCTCCTGCTCGGTAAAGGTACGGCAATCGGCACAGTGGCCGATTTCCGACATCGCCCGGGTCAGTGCCTGCGCCAGGCGCATCCCGCCGCTGCGATCGCGTTGCAGCAGCTGAAAAGCCATGCGCTGCGCCGATTTCGGCCCAACGCCGGGCAGACAGCGCAGCGACTCCATCAATGATTCAAGCAGTGGGCTGGTTTGCATCAGAACGGCATCTTGAAGCCTGGTGGCAGCTGCATACCGGAGGAGACAGACGCCATCTTCTCTTTCTGGGTTTCATCGATGCGGCGTGCAGCATCGTTGAACGCCGCAGCGATCAGATCTTCCAGCATATCTTTGTCATCTTCCAGCAGGCTGGGATCGACTTCGACGCGGCGGCAGTTGTGAGCACCGTTGATGGTGACCTTCACCAGGCCTGCGCCTGATTCACCCGTCACTTCCAGCGCGGCGATCTCTTCCTGAACCTTGGCCATTTTGTCCTGCATCTGCTGGGCCTGTTTCATCAGGTTGCCCAATCCGCCTTTACCAAACATAGTTTTCTCTCTCAGCTGAGGCCACAACGCTATCGTTGAGATAGCGGCAGCGTGTTCAAACAGGTCGGATACTCTCTTCATCCAGATCGGCATCGAAAAACCGCTGTAACGTCTGAATGTGGGTATCGCAAGTGATTGACTGACGCGCCTGCGCCAGTTTCTCTTCGTAAATGGCCTGACGCCACTCAAGTGGTGTCAACACCGATGAATTATCGTCTTCAACCACCGAGAGTTCAACTGCCTGCCCGGCAGCCTCACTCAGGGCGGCGCTTAACACCTGCTGAGCAGATGCCGAATTAAGGTGGCGCTGGCTGGAACGCAGATGCAGACAGACACCGGTTTCGGTGGTCTCTTTCCAGGCATTCAGCGCCAGCTGCTGCACCAGTTTAGGCAGCGGCAGCGAAGCAATTTCAGCCGCCCACGGATCGCGCTGCTGCGCTTCTTCCGCCAGACGCGCCGACAGCTCAGGGGTTTTCTCATGCTCCAGCGCAGAACGCAAGGCCTTTGGCGTGGCAACCGGTTCCGCCACCACCACCGGCTGGGTTTGCGCCTTCCAGCGATATGCCTCTTCTTTTACCGGCGCAGCAGGCTCACGCTCGCGGATACGCTGCTGGCTGCGCTCGGTAACCGAGGCCAGCCGCTCCAGCGCGGAGTTGGCCGGCCGCGCACCTGGCGCCGCCGGCTCACTCTTTTTTGGCTTGTTCGCTCCCTGACGCAACAACTGGGTGCGCGCCTGCAGGAGCTGACTGGTGGAACTGGAAAGGGCATTATCCGCGGCGGCGGCAGGCGGTGGCGTCGCGGCCTGCGGCGCAGGATCGGGCGCGGCCATCTGCGGCTGCGCAGCAATCTGCTGCTGGCTGGGCGACGAGGCAACCGGCGACGGCGCGGAGGCGGCTGGCCGGGCTGGCGGCTGAGCCTGCGCGGAAGACGACGGCGCCGTTACTGGCCGGCCAGCCGGCGGAGCCGAGGGTGCCATTCCCTGCGGCGACGACGCGTGTTCCACCGGCGCGACCGGGGCCGACTGTTGCGTTAACGTCGGCCGGGCAATCGGTTCCGCCACTGCGACTTTAGGGTGGAAGGCCAGCGCCCGCAGCAGCGTCATCTCAACGCCCATCCGGCGATCTGGCGCAATCGGCAGATCTTTACGGCCCATCAGCAAGGTCTGATAGTAGAGCTGCAGATCGGCTGGCGGCACCATGCGTGCCAGTTCACGCAGCCTGAGCGCGTTACTTTCGTCGTCGTCATTCAGCGAGGCTGGCAACAGCTGCACCATGGCAATCTGGTGCAGTAAGCGCAGCATTTCAACCAGCAGCGCTTCCCACTCCACACCGCGCGATGCGGCCTGACTCAGCAGCGACATCACCTGCTGACCATCGCCGTCAACCAGCGCTTCCAGCAGGCCGAGCGGCTGTTCGTCATCCAGCGTGCCGAGCATGGCGCTGACCGTGGTGCTGGTCACTGCGCCCTGCCCCATCGCAATCGCCTGGTCGGTCAGACTCAACGCATCACGCATGCTGCCGTCAGCCGCGCGCGCCAGCAATTGCAGCGCCCGCGTTTCGCTGTCGATGTGCTCCTGCTGCAGAACATGCTCAAGCTGCTGTCGGATCTGATCGACATCCAGCGCTTTGAGATGAAACTGCAGGCAGCGAGACAGGATAGTCACCGGCAGCTTCTGCGGATCGGTGGTCGCCAGCAGGAATTTAACGTGTGATGGTGGTTCTTCCAGCGTCTTCAACAGCGCATTGAAGCTGTGACGCGACAGCATGTGCACTTCATCAATCAGATAGACTTTGAAGCGGCCGCGCGCCGGTGCGTACTGCACGTTATCGAGCAGATCGCGGGTGTCTTCGACTTTTGTACGCGACGCGGCATCGATCTCAATCAGATCGACAAAACGGCCCTGCTCAATCTCCCGGCAATTATCACACTGACCACATGGCGTGGCGGTGATACCGGTTTCGCAGTTAAGGCCCTTGGCCAGCAGACGCGCAATGGTGGTTTTCCCTACGCCGCGTGTGCCGGAGAAGAGATAAGCATGGTGGATACGTCCCAGAGACAATCCATTCGCCAGCGCCGTCAGAACGTGTTCCTGACCGACAACATCAGCAAAAGCCTGGGGACGCCATTTTCGCGCAAGTACCTGATAGCTCATGTGGATTCGACGAAGTTGGATGGAAAAGGTGAGCGCAGACGCTCTGCAACCCCTGTACAGGATTGCAGTAGTCTAACAGCTACGCTTTTGCCTGGCACTCGTTATCTTGAACGAGAAGGCGTGACGACCCTGCCGCCTGGCAAGGCCGAAAAATGGCTTAATGGCCGGGGAAATTGACCAGGCTGTAGCTCTCAACGCCAAGGGCTTTCAGGCGCGTTTCACCGGTCAGATCGAACAGGTTGATAATGAACGCGGCATCCCGGACTTCGCCGCCTGCGCGACGAATCAGCTTAACGGTCGCTTCAATGGTGCCGCCGGTTGCCAGCAGATCGTCCACCACCAGCACCACGTCACCAGGCTGAATCGCATCTTTATGCAGTTCCAGCCGATCGGTGCCGTACTCCAGCTCGTAAGATTCGCTGTACGTTTCACGCGGCAGCTTGCCTGGCTTACGCACCGGAACAAAACCTACGCCCAGGCCTAACGCCACCGGCGCGCCGAACAGGAAACCACGTGCTTCAGTGCCCACCACTTTAGTGATGCCTTTGTCACGGTAGCGCTCCACCAGCAGCGCGATAGCGGCGGCATAGGCTTTAGGATCTTCCAGCAGGCTGGTGACATCACGGAACAGGATGCCCGGCTTGGGATAATCAGGGATGCTTTTAATGCTGTTTTTAATGAATTCAAGCTGCTGCGCAGTGTCGGTCATAATGATACGCCTGGTAAAAAATTCTGTTTCGCGCAGCTTCAATAGCGCCAATACCTGGTAAAAGGCTCAGCGGAAGTCAATTCACAAAGGGAAGCCACGCACGAAGACGCCCAAATCTAAGCAAATGACCGGATAATTGCAACTTTATCGCGGCGGCGGCGGCGCGTCCGCTGTTTCTGCCACCACCGGTATCCGCCACATAAACAGCAACAGTGCCGCCAGCATCAGCAGCAGCATAATCCGCACCCACCAGAGCGAGACCAGCACGATGGAAATCGCAAAGGTCACCACAATCAGGCAGATAGCCCGCCCTTTCGCCCCAGGCGGCATAGCACGATGCTGCTGCCAGTGGCGCAGGTAACGGCCAAACGGCGAGCGCCACAGCAGCCAGTGATGAAAGCGCGGCGAGGAGCGGGCAAAGCACCAGGCGGCCAATAGCATAAATGGCGTGGTGGGTAATAATGGTAATACAATGCCCAGGGTTCCCAGCACAACTGCCAGCCAGCCGAGGGTTAATAACACAATGCGTTGCATGAATGCCGCCCAACTCTTTCCTGATCCCCTTACGTTAGCACAACTGAGCCTGACGCCATGAGCCTGATCACCGCACAACAGCGTCTGCAACATCTCCTTATTACGCTGCGTCAGGATATTGCGACCCATCCCGACGGACAGTGCCGGCTTCCCCGCTTCGACAGCCAGCTGTTTCGCAGCAAAGGCACCCGCCTCGCCGATTATCTGGCGGAGGTGGAACAGAACTTTACCCGGCTGTGCGACAGCGCCGGCGATCCGGACCGCAGCGCCTGGCTGGCTGAGCGGCTGGTCGATCAAATTGCCGCGCTGCAACGGGAAGCCAGCACGCAGCAGCTGCGCACCCGCCGGGAAAAGCCGCTGAGCAACCCACGTGTCTCGAAGTATCAGGAGTATCGTGAATATGAGCGGCGCCTGCTGGCGATGATCGATCAGCGCGAACAGCGGCTGGCGCTGGCGGAAACCCTGGCGGTTCAGCACCAGCTGAAACACGATCTGGAGACGTTAGAAGGCCGTCTGGCACGCTGCCGGCAGGCGATTCGTTCGGTAGAGTGGGCATTATCGCTGCGCGGCGACCAGCAAGAGGAATAAAGCGCAGCGGTAAAAAAGCGCTTCTATACTCGATAGGGTTCGGTACGGAGGAGAATAATGGGTTTATTCATCTGGCTACTCAGCGGATTGCTGTTAGGGTTGCTTAAGCGCATTGTGATGCCGGGCCGACCCGGCGGCCTGTTCGCGACCCTGACGCTGTCGATGATTGGCGCACTGATTGGCGGCTATATTGCCAGCTATTTTGAATTGGGTAGCCTGGCGACGCTGCATATGGGCGCTTTAGCTATGGCGATTGCCGGTTCACTATTAATGCTGCTGGTGGCAGCAAAATTACGTATATAGGAGGAGAGATGTCGCTGGAGAATGCCCCGGATGACGTTAAACTGGCGGTCGATTTAATTCAGTTGCTGGAAGAGCACCAGCTGCCGGTGGAGACGGTATTATCCGCGCTGGCGATGGTGCAGCGCGATTTCGAAAATAAACGCGATCGTCAGCCGCCGGTTTAGGCGCGAGCGGTCAGGGTCGGGCTAAGACGCAGCATATCGATAAAAGCGTCGACCAGCGCCGGCGCGTCGCCGGCTAAATCAAAGCTTTCGGGCGTAAATAACCAACTTTCCATCATGCCGTTAACGTAACCGCGCATAATCAGCGCGGCCTGACGGGTATTAAGGCTGCCGGGAAGCTGTTCCGCTTCGATACACTGACGCAGAATATCTTCAATTTTGTCGTAGCATTCGAGCAGTAAGCTTTGCTGGATATTCTTCAGCGACGCCATTTCGCCAACAAATTCGCATTTATGGAAAATGATCTCCATCAGAGCGCGGCGTTGTGGATCGTTTGCTGTCGCGTCAAAGATATAGACCAACATGGCGCGTAAAACAGAAAGTGGATCGCCCGGGTATTTTGTTTGATACTCAAGTTCCACGTCATCCAGCCCGGCATCACAACGAAGCCAGATTTCATGCAGAACATCGGCTTTATTTTTGAAATGCCAGTAGATGGCCCCCCGCGTGACGCTGGCCGCCGAAGCAATATCCGCCAGTGAAGTGGCAGAAACGCCCTGTTGCGAGAACAGGACAATGGCGGCATCAAGAATTTGGTGCCGCGTTTCAAGTGCTTGCGCTTTGGTTTTTCGTGCCATAAGGGACTTTTTTTACAAACGGGTAAGTTTACATACATTTGTGAATGTATGTACCATAGCATGACCCGCGATTTGACGCAGCAATGGGTTCTTCGGATTGTGATCCATTGATCAATTGATATCGGACACTAGAGGTTTATTTATGAATAAAATCAGAGGATTATCGCCTCTGGCGGCCGTCCTGATGCTATCAGGCAGCTTTTTGTTAACAGGATGTGATAACAATAAATCCGAACAAGCCGCCCAACAACAGGCGCCAGAAGTGGGCGTAGTCACGTTAAAAACCGAGCCACTGAAAATTTCCACCGAATTGCCTGGCCGTACCTCTGCATATCGCGTGGCCGAAGTGCGTCCTCAGGTTTCCGGTATCATTCTGAAGCGTAATTTTATTGAAGGCAGCGATGTCAAAGCGGGTCAGTCGCTTTATCAGATCGATCCTGCTACCTATCAGGCCGCTTATGACAGTGCGAAAGGCGATCTGGTGCAGGCAGAAGCTAATGCCCGCATCGCTCAGCTGACCGTTAAACGTTACAAGCCGCTGCTTGGCACCAAATATATCAGTCAGCAGGACTATGACACCGCCGTCGCTACGGCCGCGCAGAACGATGCTGCGGTTCAGGTGGCTAAGGCTAACGTCGAAACCGCCCGTATCAATCTGGCTTATACCAAAGTCACCTCGCCGATCAGTGGTCGCATCGGCAAATCATCGGTCACCGAAGGTGCCCTGGTGCAGAGCGCGCAAACCACCGCGCTGGCCACCGTGCAGCAACTTGACCCGATGTACGTTGACGTTACCCAGTCGAGCGAAGATTTCATGCGCTTACGTTCCGAACTGGAATCCGGTCAGCTGAAGCAGAACGACGGTAAAGCCAATGTGACGCTGCTGATGCAAAACGGCAGCACTTACTCTCAGCCAGGTACGCTGGAATTCTCTGACGTCACCGTCGATGAAACCACCGGCTCTATCACCCTGCGCGCTATCTTCCCGAACCCGAACCATGCGCTGTTACCGGGCATGTTCGTGCGTGCGCGTCTGGATGAAGGCACCAACCCTAATGCGCTGCTGGTTCCGCAACAGGCGGTAACCCGTACCCCAACCGGTCAGGCGACCGTGATGGTGGTCGGTGCAGACAATAAAGTGGAAGCGCGTACCGTTACGGCCGCACAAGCGATTGGCGATAAGTGGTTAGTGACCGACGGCGTGAAAGCGGGTGAACGTGTGATCAGTACTGGTCTGCAACGTGCTAAACCTGGCGCGCAGGTCACCCCACAAGAAGTCTCAGACGATGCTAAAGCTGCACCCGATTCAAAGTCGCCATCTGATAAGTCATCGTCATAACAGGAGCCGTTGATTCATGGCTAAGTTCTTTATCGATCGCCCCATCTTTGCGTGGGTGCTCGCCATCATCATCATGTTGGCTGGTGCGCTATCGATTCTCAAACTTCCGATCGAGCAATATCCCAATGTTGCGCCGCCGGCGATTGAGATTCAGGCCACCTACCCAGGTGCGGATGCGAAAACACTGCAGGATTCGGTGACCCAGGTCATCGAACAAAACATGAACGGTATCGATGGACTGATGTATATGTCCTCGAGCAGTGACTCATCCGGTACGCTGACGCTGACCATTTCGTTTGAGTCAGGTACCGATGCGGATATCGCGCAGGTTCAGGTGCAGAACAAACTGCAACTGGCGATGCCGCTGCTGCCGCAGGAAGTGCAACAGCAGGGGATTCAGGTTAAAAAATCCTCCAGCAGCTTCCTGATGGTCGCCGGCTTCATCAGTGACGATGACAACATGACTCAGAATGATATTTCTGACTTTGTTTCATCTAACATCAAAGACCCGCTGAGCCGTACGCCTGGCGTCGGTGATACTCAGGTGTTTGGTGCGCAGTATGCGATGCGTATCTGGATGGATCCGCACAAGCTGAATAACTACAACCTGACGCCGGTTGACGTCATCAGCGCGCTGAATACTCAGAACGCCCAGGTTGCTGCCGGTCAGTTAGGCGGTACGCCGCCGGTGCCGGGCCAGCAGCTGAACGCCTCTATCATTGCGCAGACCCGTCTGACCTCTACCGATGAGTTCGGCAAAATCCTGCTCAAAGTGAATGAGGATGGCTCGCAGGTGCGTCTGCGTGACGTGGCGAAAATTGAACTCGGTGCTGAAAACTACGAGATCATCGCACGTTATAACGGCAAACCGGCCTCCGGTATCGGTATTAAACTGGCTACCGGCGCCAATGCGCTGGATACCGCAAATGCGGTGAAAGCGGAGCTGGGAAAACTGCAGTCCTCCTTCCCGGCTGGCCTGAAAGTGGTTTATCCGTACGACACCACGCCATTCGTTAAGATCTCTATCTTCGAAGTGGTGAAAACGCTGTTAGAAGCGATCGTGCTGGTGTTCCTGGTGATGTATCTGTTCCTGCAGAACTTCCGCGCCACGCTGATCCCAACGATTGCCGTGCCGGTGGTACTGTTAGGGACCTTTGCGGTTATCAGCGCCTTTGGTTATTCGATCAACACCCTGACGATGTTCGGGATGGTGCTGGCCATCGGTCTGTTGGTGGATGACGCCATCGTGGTGGTCGAGAACGTTGAGCGTGTGATGGCGGAAGAGGGATTACCGCCAAAAGAAGCGACCCGACGTTCGATGGAGCAGATTCAGGGTGCGCTGGTTGGTATCGCCCTGGTGCTGTCGGCGGTATTTATCCCGATGGCCTTCTTTGGCGGATCGACCGGGGTTATCTATCGTCAGTTCTCCATCACTATCGTTTCGGCGATGGCGCTGTCAGTACTGGTGGCGTTGATCCTGACGCCAGCACTCTGTGCCACCCTGCTGAAGCCGGTGAAAAAAGGCGATCACGGTAAAACCACCGGTTTCTTCGGCTGGTTTAACCGTCTGTTCGACAAGAGCACCAACCATTACGTCGACAGCGTTGGCCACATCATTCGCAGCACTGGCCGTTATCTGGTGATCTATCTGGTCATTGTGGTCGGCATGGCATTTCTGTTCCTGCGTTTACCTTCTTCATTCTTACCTGAAGAGGACCAGGGCCTGCTGCTGGCACAGGCGCAGTTGCCTGCTGGCGCGACCCAGGAACGTACTCAGAAAGTGCTGGACCAGGTTACCGACTACTTCCTGACCAAAGAGAAGGACTCGGTTAAGTCGGTGTTCACCGTTAACGGCTTTGGCTTTGCCGGTCGTGGACAGAACACCGGTATCGCCTTCGTCAGCCTGAAGCCGTGGGATGAACGTAGCAGTAGCGACCTGAAGGTACCGGCGATTGCGGGCCGTGCCATGCAGGCGCTGGGCGCGATCAAAGATGCGATGGTGATTCCATTTAACCTGCCAGCGATTATCGAACTGGGTAATGCCACCGGCTTCGACTTTGAACTGATCGATCAGGCTAACCTGGGTCACGAAAAGTTAACCCAGGCACGTAATCAGCTGTTCGGCATGATTGCTCAGCATCCGGATACTCTGGTAGGCGTCCGTCCGAACGGATTGGAAGATACGCCGCAGTACAAGCTGATTGTCGATCAGGAGAAAGCACAGGCGCTGGGAGTATCGTTAAGCGATATCAATACCACGCTGGCGGCCTCGTGGGGCGGCTCTTACGTCAACGACTTCATCGACCGCGGTCGTGTGAAGAAGGTGTACGTTATGGGTCAGGCAGACTCGCGTATGCTGCCGGACGACATTGGTAAATGGTATGTCCGCAACGGCAGCGGAACCATGGTGCCCTTCTCGGCCTTCTCGTCCGCGAAATGGCAGTACGGTTCACCGCGTCTTGAGCGTTACAACGGTCTGCCGGCGATGGAGATCCTCGGACAGGCTGCGCCTGGTAAGAGCTCCGGTGCGGCAATGGATCTGATGGAAGAGCTGGCGTCGAAACTGCCTGCCGGTATCGGTTATGACTGGACCGGGATGTCTTATCAGGAACGTCTGTCAGGCAACCAGGCGCCGGCGCTGTACGCAATCTCGCTGATTGTGGTCTTCCTCTGTCTCGCCGCGTTGTATGAGAGCTGGTCGATTCCGTTCTCCGTGATGCTGGTGGTACCGCTCGGGGTAGTCGGTGCGCTGATCTTCACCACGCTGCGTGGTTTAAGTAACGACGTCTACTTCGTGGTGGGGTTACTGACAACCATTGGCCTCTCGGCGAAGAACGCCATTCTGATCGTCGAATTTGCTAAAGATTTGATGGAAAAAGAGGGCAAAGGGCTGGTTGAAGCGACGCTGGAAGCCTGTCGTATGCGTTTGCGTCCTATCCTGATGACGTCACTGGCGTTCATTCTCGGGGTACTGCCGCTGGCGATCAGTACCGGTGCCGGTTCTGGTGCGCAGAACGCCGTTGGTACCGGCGTAATGGGCGGTATGGTTACCGCAACCGCGCTGGCTATCTTCTTCGTTCCGGTGTTCTTCGTGGTGGTGCGTCGCCGCTTCGGTAAGAACAAAGCGGAGATCGAAAAAGGTCATCCGGTTGAACACAACCAGACTCACTAAGATCTGACTGACAGTATAAAAGGCCGCGCAAGCGGCCTTTTTTTATGGCGGCTGTCGCTGCTCGCTGGCGGGCGCGATGATGCTGCTGTTCTTTACTGACGGCCACGCTGGTCTTTCTGCTGCCTACTGTCGTTCCTTCACTGACGGATTGCGCTGGTCTTTCTGCTGCCTGCTGTCGTTTCCTCACTGACGGGTTGCGCTAGCCTTTCTGCTCTCTTCCGCCGTTCCCTTACTGACGGATCGCGCTGGTCTTTCTGCTCTCTTCCGCCGTTCCCTTACTGACGGATCGCACTGGCTTTTCTGCTCTCTGCCGCCGTTTCCTCACTGACGGGTCACGCTAGCCTTTCTGCTCTCTTCCGCCGTTCCCTTACTGACGGATCGCGCTGGTCTTTCTGCTGCCTGCTGTCGTTTCCTCACTGACGGGTTGCGCTGACTCTGCCAGGCGTATGACTGCCAGCGCTGCGCTCCCCTGCCCTCACTTTTAGCTCCGCTCTTCCCGGTGGTTGCAATCTCAACAGAGCCGGCGCATAATATTGTTATATTATAACATTACAAAAGAGGCATTATTATGAAAACCGCTATTCATCCTGAGTATCGCCACGTGGTGTTTCACGACACTTCGGCTGACGTCTGGTTCAAAATCGGTTCGACTATCCGCACCGACCGTACCGTGGAATTCGAAGGCGAAACCCTGCCTTACGTGACGCTTGATGTCTCGTCAGCCTCGCACGTGTTTTATACCGGTAAACAGAAAGATTTCGCCAAAGAGGGCAGCACCGCACGCTTTAACCAGCGTTTTGGTCGCTTCCTGGGTCATAAGTAAGGGAGAGGACGATGCAGGTATTAAGCTCGCTGCGTTCAGCAAAAAAGCGCCACCGGGATTGCAAAGTGGTGCGTCGCAAAGGCCGTATTTACGTGATTTGCAAAACCAATCCGCGCTTCAAAGCGGTACAGGGAAGAAAGAAAAAACGCTAGTTTGTGTCGTGATGACTGGCCGGGCATGCCCGGCCTTTTTTATGTTTATTGCATGCTTTTCAGCATCGCGTTGACGTTATGTCTGAATGCCGCTTCATAGGTGGGCGCCGGACCCGCCGCCGGCGACAGCGCTTCAGGGTAAAGCTCCCCGCCGGGCTGTGCGCCGGTCGCGCTGGCAATCTGCTTCACCAGCCGCGGATCGGTCTGATTCTCAATGAAGTAACGCTGGATATGCTGCTGCTTCAGTTGGGTGATCAGGCTTCCCACCTCACTGGCGCTGGCCTCCGCTTCGGTGGAGAAACCGACCGGTGCGAGGAATGTAATGCCATATCGCTGGCCAAAATAGCCAAACGCATCGTGACTGGTCAGCACCTTGCGTCGTTCGGCGGGCACCCGGTCGAAAGCCGTTTTTGCCCAGCGGTCCAGCGCCTGCAACTGCTGAATATAGTTTTCACCGCGCTGACGGATCTGTGCAGCATCATCTGGGTCCGCCTTTACCAGCGCATTCATTACGTTAGTGGCGTAAATTACGCCGTTCTGCATACTGTTCCAGGCATGCGGGTCAGTGATGGTTTTGCCCTCCTCTTCCATGCTACGGGTGGTAATCCCGGTTGACGCCACCACCGGCTGGCCGCGATAACCCGACGCGCTGACCAGCCGATCCATCCACCCTTCCAGGCCTAAACCGCTGACAAACACCAGATCGGCTTTTGCCAGCGCCTGGCTGTCCTGCGGCGTCGGTTCAAAGGTATGCGGATCGCCATCCGGCCCGACCAGGCTTTTAACCCGCACATGGTCACCGCCGACCTGTTTAACGATGTCCGCCAGTACGGTAAAACTGGCGACCACATCCACCGTTTTTGCCATCGCTAATGGCGCGACAAATAGCGCAGCCAGCGCCAGACTAACCGGTAATTTCTTCATCAATACCCCTTTAAGTTTAATGGCGGCGCAAAATACCACCGCACGGTCCTGTCAGAATCGAAACAAAAAACAGCATCGCGGCACTCAGCACCACGGCGGGTCCGGCCGGCAGTGAAAAGTGCCAGGAGAATATCAGGCCAGCCAGAGCTGAGATCACGGCCATCAGGATGGCAATCGCCAGCATGGCGGCGAGATGGCGACTCCAGAAGCGTGCGCTGGCGGCGGGCAGCATCATTAAGCCGACCGACATCAGGGTGCCGAGCACCTGGAAACCCGCCACCAGATTGAGCACCACCAGCATCAGAAACAGGCCATGTACCAGCGGCGCATTCCACCTGCCCTGCGCCCGCAGGAAGTCACTGTCAAAAGCATCAATCACCAGCGGCCGGTAGAGTATCGCCAGCAGGGTCAGGGTGAAGGCGGCGATGCCTCCAACCAGCAGCAGCGCGCCGTTATCAACCGCCAGCAGCGATCCGAACAGTACGTGCAGCAGATCCACGCTTGAACCGCGCAGTGAGATCAGCGTGACGCCAAGCGCCAGCGAACCAAGATAAAAACCGGCGAAGCTGGCATCCTCTTTCAGCGGCGTATAACGACTGACCGCGCCGGAGAGCAGCGCCACCGCCAGCCCGGCAATTAATCCGCCCATGCCCATCGCCACCAGCGACAGCCCAGAGATCAGGTAACCGATGGCGGCCCCGGGTAACACGGCATGCGATAGCGCATCACCAATCAGACTCATGCGACGTAGCGAGAGAAACACACCCAGCGGGGTGGCGCTGATTGCCAGCGCGATACAGGCCACCAGCGCACGCCGCATGAAACCAAATTCAAGAAAAGGCTGAATCAGCGTCACGGCGCGACCTCCTGTAACGGGAAAGGGCTGACGGGACGATGCGTGAAGGTGCCGTCATCCAGTGACAGCAGGTCGCTGAAGTAGCGCGCGACCAGCGGGCGATCGTGCAGTACCACCAGCAAGGTGGCCCCCGCCTGCTGCTGCCGCTCAAGTATCGACATCAGTAAGCTGACGGTCTGGCTGTCAATGCCGTTAAAGGGTTCGTCCAGCAACCACAACCGGCTGCGCTGCAACATCAGTCGGGCAAACAACACCCGCTGTAGCTGGCCGCCAGATAAGGTGACCGGTTGCGCATCGGCATAATCACGCATCTGCACCGCGTCCAGCGCCTGCCAGATCTCCTGACGCAGCGCCCGGTTGATGCCGCCAAACCAGCCGCAGCGCGGCCAGCAGCCGATCGATACCAGTTCATACACCGTCAGAGGAAAACGGGTTTCCAGTTCGCTGCGCTGGGGCAGCCAGCCGGTATCACGGCGGCTCACCTGCAAGCGGCACTCGCCTTTCACCGGCGGTAATAAGCCAGCGATGGTTTTCAGCAGCGTTGATTTGCCGCTGCCGTTTGCGCCCACCAGAGCGGTCATACTGCCGGGCGCAAGCCGGCCGGTTATTGCGGGCGTCACCTCCTTGCCCTGGTAACCCACCTGTAGCGCGTTAAACGCAATCATTCGCTGACACCCCACCACATTGCTGCCGCCAGTAACGCAATGAGGATCATCGCCACCGTCAGCCGTCCTGCCAGAGACATCAAAAGCCCACTCTGCTGCATCGCCATACCTATAATGTTATAACATAACACTTATTCTATCGAATGCTGCTGCGGTGAACAGAGGGCAATGTGTATCAAAAAATAACGGTCATCCGGGCAACGGATGAGGCAAATCCCGCCAGCAAGGCAAATTTTGCGGCGTCAGGGGTCGGCAAATGACAGAAATAGACAATTTCATTCGCGGCTGGCTTGCAAAGCGGTTGCAGAAAACCAATGATAGGTTTATCAACTGTTATTAGTGGATCAGTTATGCTGTCACGTATTGAATGTGATATTGCGCAGGACGAAACCGACTGCGAAAAAATAGCAGCGATTATTCAGTGGAATATTCTCAAAATATCACCCGCGCTGGTAGGCGATTTACAGTGGTATTCTCAAAATGCCCGGTTAGTTCCAGGCAGTCTGAAAATTATTTCTGTTGAAAAGCAGGGTCCGAATAGTTTTAAGTTACTTTATGATTTTGACTGGAATGTATTTAGTCCCTGCCAGGATCTAAATGAAACCGTTAGCCATTCCGACCGGGTCAGCTTTCATATTGAGCCCGGTGCGCTTGAGTTTGATGTGATCGCCAATCAGCGGCCCTCCCCCAGCGATGAATTGTAATATTTAGTAATGGAGGTGAGCAGAACTAATGGTTTTACACTATATTTGACGAATCCCGTTTAATAACTGCCTGATAAATCGCTTCCTGGCCGCTTTACCCTATATCGCCGCCCTGCGGCAACTGTGCTAGCTATGGAGGGGAAAAAGATGGACGAATACTCACCGAAACGGCATGATATTGCCCAGCTTAAATACCTGTGTGAGAGTCTGTTTGACGAGAGCATGGCAACATTAACGGATAGCCATCACGGCTGGGTTAATGATCCCACTTCTGAAAGCAATTTACAGCTCAATGATTTGATCGAGCATATCGCCTCTTTCACCATGAATTACAAAATTAAGCACGTTGAAGATGAAGCGCTGATTTCGCAAATCGATGAATATCTTGATGATACCTTTATGTTGTTCAGCAACTACGGTGTCAACACTCAGGATCTGCAACGATGGCAACGTTCAGCAAAACGCTTATTTAACCTGTTCACTGAAGAGTGCGCTTTTCTCCAGCAACCGAGCCATTCATTATAAGTACTGACGTGAGAACGGTTTATTTATGAACAAAAACCTGACTAAAACGGATTATTTGATGCGACTGCGCCGCTGTCGCTCAATCGATACCCTTGAAAGGGTCATTGAAAAAAATAAGTATGAATTACCTGAAGATGAGTTAGCGGTATTTTACTCTGCAGCCGATCATCGCCTGGCTGAACTGACGATGAACAAGCTCTACGATAAAGTCCCAGGTTCGGTGTGGAAATTTGTGCGTTAATTCGCGCAGCCCTTTCGTTCGACTGTCTCATCCTTAGCTTTATCATCTCGCCTGCCGGCAATGGATCGGCCTCAGGCGAGTTTCGCCTGTCTGCAATCTGAGTGGGGATTTTTTACGCGGGGGAAATGGGTGGGGGCCCTGCCAGCTACATCCCGGCACACGCGTCACCTGCTGCGGCTGCTTCCTTCCGGACCTGACCGAGTTCACAAGCTAGCATTGCGGGAGAACCAACAGGGCCCCCATTGACAAGCCCTCATTACGAGAGCGCAGGCATTATCGGGGAAGGCCCTGGCAATTGCAAGCGCAGTCGGGACGACCGTTGGTTTCTTGAACAACCGGTGGTTTGCCGCATCCGGCTGGCGCCGCGCGTGCTAAAGTTGAAGCCTTTTTTCCTGACGGGATAAGCAGATGGATCAACCTGACAGTTTTCGGCAACGCATCTGGCAGATTGTTGCTGCCATTCCAGCGGGTCGCGTAGCCACCTATGGCGACGTCGCTCAGCTGGCCGGTTCTCCCCGCGCCGCACGTCAGGTTGGCGGCGTGCTGAGTCGGTTACCGCAAGGCAGCACCCTGCCCTGGCATCGGGTGGTTAACCGTCATGGGGCGATCTCTTTGCAGGGGGACGGACTGTTTCGTCAGCGTGATGCGCTGGAGGCAGAAGGCGTAGAGGTGAGTGATGACGGTCATATCGATCTTGAGGCTTACCGCTGGCGCTACTAAACGCAGCGAAACGGGGCGACAGCGTCGCCCCACAAGGTATTACAGGCTGGTAGGCGCAGGAACCGCAGCCGACGGCGTCACCTGAGTCGGTGAGGTCGATGGGACGCTGGTGGCTGCACCCGGCTGGGTTGGCATCGCCATAGACGGTACCGGTACCAGCAGCAGTTCAGCTTTGGTGCCGCCCTGGTTGATCACCGGCTTCACGCCTTCAGTAATAAAGGCCAGTTTGCCATCAATCGAGATGGCGGCGCTCAGCAGAATACGCGCATTCGGCTGAATGTCGGCTGGGTTAAACGGCAGCACGAACTGGAACGGCGCCTGTTTGCCTTCAGTACGCACTACGCGCTGTGACAGCACCTTCGACGGCGCATCCGCCACGGAAGCGTCAGACAGCGTAACGGTTAATACCGCATCCGGCGGCAGCGCAATACGCTGACGAATATAGACCGAACCGCTGACGTTAGGCTGCGCAATCGCCGCCTGCTGTCCTGCCACTGCCGCTCCTAACGTCGGCGTTGGCACCGGTTTACCTTTGTCGGCGCATCCTGCAACAGCAACCGCCATAACTACCCCACTGAACACATGCCAGAGTTTCATTGATGTCGTCTCCTTTTGATCAAAATGATTTCGGCAGCGAATCCTGCGTACAGCGCTTCACTCGCCGTATGTGCTTAATACTGGCACAAAATCGGGATTTTGCCTGGCCGCAGCAAAGAGGAAAGTCTGATTGACGTAAACTGGTCGGATCTTTCACACTGAGCCGGTCACTATATTGAGGAATGCGCCATGAGCCAGGCACTGCAAAATCTGCTGAATTTATTAAATCTGGAAAAACTGGAAGAAGGGTTATACCGCGGCCAGAGTGAAGATCTTGGGCTGCGCCAGGTGTTTGGCGGTCAGGTGGTGGGACAGGCGCTCTATGCGGCCAAGCAGACGGTGCCGGAAGATCGCATTATCCACTCGTTTCACAGTTACTTCCTGCGCCCCGGCGACAGTCAGAAAGCGATTATTTATGATGTCGAAACCCTGCGTGACGGCAAAAGCTTCAGCGCTCGCCGGGTCAGCGCCATTCAGAACGGTCAGCCAATTTTTTATATGACCGCCTCGTTCCAGGCACCGGAGAGCGGCTTTGAACACCAGAATGCCATGCCGGAGGTTGCCGGCCCTGACAACCTGCTGTCTGAGCAGGTGATGGCGCAGAAAATGGCGCATCTGCTGCCGGAAAAACTGCGTGAGAAGTTTATCGCTGAACGGCCGCTGGAGATTCGCCCGGTGCAGCTCCACAATCCGCTCAAGGGTCACGTCGATAAACCTGAGCGTCAGGTATGGATCCGCGCCAACGGCACGCTGCCGGACGATCTGCGCATCCATCAATATCTGCTGGGCTATGCTTCCGATCTTAACTTCCTGCCGGTGGCGCTGCAGCCGCACGGTAAAGGCTTTCTCGAGGCGGATATGCAGGTCGCCACCATCGATCACTCGATGTGGTTCCACCGCCCGTTCGACTTCAGCGAATGGCTGCTGTATAGCGTGGTCAGCACCTCCGCTTCTGGCGCGCGCGGTTTTGTCCGTGGCGAGTTCTATAATCAGCAAGGCGTGCTGGTGGCGTCGACGGTGCAGGAAGGGGTGATGCGGCAGCGCAGCGAATAAAAAAAGGGGCGATTTCTCGCCCCTGATTTCAAACTGTCGAGGAAAACTTACTGGTTATAAGCATTCTCGCCGTGGCTGTTGACGTCCAGACCTTCACGCTCATGCTCTTCCGGCACGCGCAGTCCGACAATCATGTCCGCCAGCTTGAAGCCGATGAAGGCTACTACGCCAGACCAGACGATGGTCAGGCCGACGCTGAACAGCTGCACCCACACCTGATGGCCCATGGTCACGCCCTCAGCGTAGCCCACACCGCCCAGTGAAGAAGAAGCGAAGACGCCGGTCAGGATACAGCCCACGATGCCGCAGACGCCGTGCACGCCGAACACATCGCAGGGATCGTCCACCCGCAGCCATTTCTTCAGGGTGGTGACGCCCCACAGTCCGGCCAGTCCACCAACCAGACCAATAATCAACGCCCCGCCGACACCCACGTAACCACAGGCTGGAGTAATAGCCACCAGCCCGGCAATGAAGCCAGAACAGGCGCCCAGCAGTGAAGGTTTACCGCGTACGGCCCACTCACCAAAGGTCCATGACAGCACCGCGCCCGCAGTGGCGACAACGGTATTCAGGAAGGCCAGCGCCGCAATTTCGTTAGCCGCCGAGGCAGAACCGGCGTTGAAGCCGAACCAGCCCACATAGAGGATGGCGGTACCGGTGAAGACCATTGGCAGGTTATGCGGTTTGAACGCTTCTTTGCCGAAGCCAGCACGTTTGCCAACCAGATAAGCACCAACCAGTCCGGCAACTGCGGCATTGATGTGCACCACGGTGCCGCCAGCGAAGTCCAGCGCGCCATCCTGAGCCAGGAAGCCGCCCGCCCACACCATATGTGCGATAGGCAGATAGGCCAGGGTCAGCCAGACACCAACAAAAATCAGCACGGCAGAGAAGCGGATACGTTCAGCAATGGCACCGACAATCAGGCCGACGGTGATACAGGCAAACGATGCCTGGAAGGCAACGTGGATATACTGGTAGAAGCTGCCCATTACTGCGGTCAGCTGGATGTTTTTCAGCATCGCCCAGCCGAAGCCACCAAAGAAGGCGTTACCTTCGCTAAAGGCCAGTGAATAGCCGTAAACCATCCACAATACGCAGACCAGAGAAAAGGTGACCGCAACCTGCGTCAGCATGGAGAGGACGTTCTTGCCGCGAATCAATCCGCCGTAAAACAGCGCAATACCTGGAATCGACATAAACAGCACCAGCGCGGTGCAAATCATCATAAATGCGTTATCAGCCTTGTCCGCAACGGCAGGTGCAGCCATCGCGAGCGATGGTAACAGTGCCAGGCTGGTGAGGCCCAACTTAGCGAAAACTTTATTCATTTTTTTCCATCCCATCACAGTACTGAGTCTTAATTACAGAGCGGCTTCGTCGGTCTCGCCGGTACGAATACGAATGACGCGCTGCAGTTCAGCCACGAAAATTTTACCGTCGCCAATTTTGCCGGTGTAAGCCGCTTTACTGATGACATCCACCACTTCGTCTAACTGATCGTCAGCGATGGCGATGTCAATTTTGACTTTAGGCAGGAAGTTCACGCTGTATTCTGCGCCACGGTACAGCTCCGCGTGGCCTTTCTGACGACCAAAACCTTTTACTTCGGAGACGGTCAGCCCCTGAATGCCGATAGAGGATAACGCTTCACGCACATCCTCCAGCTTGAATGGCTTAATTACGACGGTAACCAGCTTCATTGGATCCCCTCCAGCGATTAAATGAGTGAGTCTCACGGACACGCAGGGATCTAAGCAAAGCCTGTGCCATAAATAAAAAAACCGTGGAATCAATCACCGAGGCGAGACGGGGCAAGGCGTGTTTTGTCGGGGGTCAGTCAGCAGCCCAGAGAATGGCGCACTGCCAGAAAAGCGAATGCACTACTTTGGTGCGCCAGGCATCAAAGGCGTGCATTTATACAGATTATTCTGATAAAACCGCGCAAAAAAGGTGCAACTTACCCTGCGGTTGTTAAGGGGATGCCCGTCGCCAGATCATCACCTACCTGCTGCAGCTGATACATCTGCCAGTAACGGCCTTGCAGCGCCAGTAATTGCGCGTGATTCCCCTGCTCGACCACCCTGCCACGATGCAGCACCAGGATGTTATCCGCTTCGGTAATTGTTGAGAGCCGGTGGGCGATCACCACCAGCGTACTGTGCTGGCGAAGGGTTCGCAGCGTTTGCTGAATCGCCTGCTCGGTGCCCGAGTCGATATTGGCTGTCGCCTCGTCGAGGATCATCACCTGCGGCAGATCGACCAGGACTCGCGCCAGCGCCAGCAGCTGCTTTTGACCCACAGACAGATTGTTGCCCTGCTCGCCCAGCCGGGTGTGAATGCCGTCAGGCAATGCACGCGCCAGAGGGGCCAGCTGCACCTGCTCCAGCACCGTCCAGACCGCCTCTTCGCTGATCTCGCGACCAAGCCGGACGTTAGCCAGCAGCGTATCCGCCAGCACCACCGGATCCTGCTGAACCATCGCGATACCCCGCCGCAGTACTGCATGGCTGAGTTCGCCAATCGGACGATCGTCAATGCGTATCTCACCGCGGGTAATCGGGTAGTAACCCATTAACAGATTTGCCAGGGTACTTTTGCCGCTGCCGGTATGCCCGACCAGCGCCACAAAGCTGCGTGACGGCACCTCAAGATTGATTTCGCTGAGCACGTCACGATCTTCGCGATAGGCAAAGCTGAGGTTTCTCAGGGTCAGACGACCGGTGGCCAGCGGCCGCGCGTCGGGCCCATACTGCTGCTGCGCCGCATCCATCAGCTCGAAGATCCGCTCGCCCGAGACCACCGCCTGCTGCAACATCGATTGCTGGGTGGTGAGCTCAATCAGCGGCTCATTCAGCCGTCCCAGATAGGTAATAAAGGCATACAGTACGCCGACTTCAAACACGCCGGGCACGGAGAAACTGAACAGCATCAGCAATCCGCACAGCACCATGGCTGAAAACAGGCTTAACAACGGGCGCAGCAGGAAACCGTCAAGCCGCAGCGTTTCCATCCGCGCCAGATAGTGCGAACGACTCGCCTCGCCCATCCGCTCGCCAAAACGCGCCTGCTGACGAAACTGCTGGATCACGCTCATGCCGCTGATCACTTCGTTGAAGCCGTTATTAATGTCGGCCAGATAGCTGCGGACCCGGCGGGCAATCGGCGTGCTGTAACGCTGGTAAATCAGCATCACGACCAGCACCAGCGGGAAAATCATCATCGCTACCAGCGCCATACGCCAGTCGAGGCTGAACATCGCCACCATCATGGCGCCTACCAGTGCCGCGCTGCGCAGTACCGTCGCCACCACCGTGACATAGAGATCACGGATTACTTCGGTGTCATTGGTGACGCGCGAAATAATCTGTCCGACCGGCTGGGTGTCGAAGGCGCTGAGCGGCTGGCACAGCGCGGCATTCATCACGTCACTGCGCAAGCGCTGCACCACCCCAATGGCGGCGCGGTTAAACAGCAGTGCCTGCCAGTAATGCAGGGCGGCCGCCAGCAGTTGCAGCAGGATAAAACTCACTACCAGCCCGGTAACCAGCCCCCACGGCATCTGATGTTTCGCCACCAGATTGTCGATGAAGTAACTGACCAGCACCGGCCCGGTCACTTCGGCGGCGGCGGCAATCCATAACATGCCCACCGCCAGCGACAGGGATTTCCGCCACGGCTTGCCGTAACTTAACAGGCGCTTCAGGGTGGGCCACAAGCGGGCAGACTTAGCCATGCGGCACTCCTTTCTCATTCTCATCGTCATCCAGCGCGGCTTCCAGCTGCTGATAACGGTACATGTCGCGATACCAGCCCGGGCGATCCGCCAGCGCTTCATGATCGCCACGCTGCGCGATGGTGCCGTGCTGCAGCACCAGAATTTCACTGGCTTCAGTCAGCGCCGATAAACGGTGGGCGCTGATGATCAGGGTCCGGCCTCGTCCCCACTGGCGCAGATTGTGCAGTATTTCATGCTCGGTACGGCCATCTACCGCCGACAGCGCATCATCAAGCACCAGGATTTCCGCGTTCAGCAGCAGCGCGCGCGCAATCGAGATACGCTGCTTCTGCCCGCCCGACAGCATCACACCACGCTCCCCGACTTCGGTTTCATAGCCCTGCGGCAGCCGCAGAATATCCTCGTGAACGCAGGCCAGCGTGGCGGCCCGCTCAATTTCCTGCTGGGTCGCACCCGGTTTTCCTAGCGCGATGTTGTTGGCGACGCTGTCAGAAAACAGAAACGGGGTCTGACTGACCACCGCCAGCCGGCTGCGCCAGCTGTCCAGCCGCAGCTGTGGCAGCGGAATCTGGTGATAGCGGATATCGCCCTGCTGGATATCAAAATGGCGCTGGATCAGGCTGAGCAGCGTACTCTTGCCGCTGCCGGTCGGGCCGCACAGCCCCAGCATTTCGCCAGGTTTCAGTTCGAAACTGACCTGACTCAGCACCGGACCGGCACTGGCCGGATAGTGAAATTCACGGATCGCTACCTGCAGGTTGCCTGGTTCCGGTGGCAGGGTTTTATCGCCATCTTCGACCGCTGGCGCTTCCGCCAGCAGCGCGCGGATACGGCTCCAGGCGGCGCTGCCGCGCTCGACGATGTTAAACATCCACGCCAGCGCCAGCATCGGCCAGATCATCAGGCCCAGATACATCACAAAACTGGTGAGCTGACCCAGCGTCATCTGATCGTGCCAGACCAGCCAGCTGCCGCCACCGATCGCCAGCAGATTTGAAAAACCGATGGCGATATAGATGGTGGGATCAAAACGGGCATCCATCCGCGCTACCCGCAGGTTCTTTTCACCGGTATCGCGGGCGATGTCAGAGAACTGCTGCGACTGATGCTGTTCCAGACCAAAAGACTTGATCATCCGGATGCTGGTCAGGCTCTCCTGCGTCTGATCGTTGAGGCTGGAGAAGGCGGCCTGCGCCACCTTAAAGCGATGGTGCAGCTGATTACCGTAGCGATGAATGACGATTGCCATGATCGGCATCGGCACCAGCGAAAGCAGCGTCAGCTGCCAGCTGATTTGGGTGCTCATCACCAGCAGCACAACGCAGCCCATCACCAGCGAATCGACCAGCGTCAGTACCCCTTCCCCGGCGGCAAACACCACCCGATCGACATCATTAGTGGCGCGCGCAATCAGGTCACCGGTACGGTGGCGCAGGTAAAATGCGGGTTGCTGACGGCTCAGCTGGCGATAAAAATCTTCGCGCAACTCGACCGCCAGCTGGTAAGAGGCACCAAACAGCAATACCCGCCAGACGTAGCGCAGCAGATAAACTACCAGCGCGGTAGCCAGCATCACGCCGATCCACAGCATGATGCGGCTCATGCTCATGCTGTTTTGCGTCACGCCATCGACGATTACCCCGACCACATGCGGCGGCAACAGTTGCAGAATGGCAATAATGATCAGTAAGGTGACCGCGCCCAGATAGCGCCGCCACTCACGCAGAAAGTACCAACTTAATTGACTGAATAATCGCACAACGCTGTTCTCAATCTCATGCCTTTATGGGGCGACAGGTAAGGCCGTGGTGTATTTAATCTCTTCCATGGCGAAGCTGGAGGTTACATCAATCAGGCCTGGGACGCCGTTGACTAACCGCTTGTAAAAAGCATCATAACTTTTCATGTCGGCCACCTGGATGCGCAGCAGATAGTCATACTCGCCGGCCATCCGGTAAAAGGCCATCACTTCCGGCATGCTGTTGACCACCGAGACAAACGCCTGATACCAGTCGCGACTGTGCTGCTGGGTTTTCACAAACATAAACGCCGTCAGTGACAATCCGATTTTTTCGCCATCCAGCAACGCCACCCGAGCGCGAATAATGCCATCATCTTCGAGCTTTTTCAGGCGCTTCCAGCAGGGCGTGGTGGTGAGGTTGACCGCCTCGGCTAATGCCTGCAGCGACAGCGTACAATCGCGTTGCAACAACGCCAGCAGTTTCAGGTCAGTTTTATCTAACATTCGCCACTCCGAGAGAATGATTTTCTCCATTAGCGCTATTTTAGCGTCAATATTGCAATCTCTTTTTCCTGCTCGTGCCTTAAAATAGCCGCAACTCTCTCTGCCGGACGCGTAAGATGCACAGCTGCTGGATTCGCCACGCTATCAACGAAATTAACGCCGATTTTCAACGATCGGCTGAAACCCACCTGATCCGTTTCGATCTGGCGGATTATCCCGGCATCTGGTTTTACCTGAAAGATGAGAGCACCCATCCAAGTGGCAGCCTCAAACACCGACTGGCGCGATCACTGTTTCTGTATGGCCTGGCGAACGGCTGGATTAAACAGGATACGCCAATAATTGAAGCCTCGTCAGGCAGCACTGCCGTTTCTGAGGCGTACTTCGCACGGCTGCTCGGCCTGCCGTTTATCGCGGTAATGCCTGCCAGCACGGCGAAACGGAAAATTGAGCAGATCACCTTTTATGGCGGGCAGTGCCATTTCGTTGACGATCCCTGCCAGCTTTATGTCGAATCTGAACGGCTGGCGCGCGAGCTGAACGGCCACTTTATGGATCAGTTTACCTATGCCGAGCGGGCAACCGACTGGCGCGGTAACAACAACATTGCCGAAAGCATTTTTCGCCAGATGCAGCATGAGCCCTATCCGGTTCCCCATACGCTGATCATGAGTGCCGGTACCGGCGGCACTTCCGCTACGCTGGGACGTTATATCCGCTATCAGGGTTTCTCCACGAATTTACTGGTGGTCGATCCGCAGCACTCGGTATTTTTTGATTACTGGCATCAGCGCGATGCCAGCCTGACCAGCACGCGTGGCAGCCTGATTGAAGGCATTGGTCGTCCGCGGGTGGAGCCTTCGTTTATGCCAGACGTAATAGATGAAATGATCAAAGTCCCCGATGGTGCGACGCTGGCCGCCATGCTGAAGCTGGAAAAAATTCTGGGACGCAAACCGGGTGCCTCCACCGGTACCAATTTCTGGGGCATGATGCAGGTCGCAAAACGTTTACGGGCGGCTAACCAGCAGGGCGCGCTGGTGACGCTGCTGTGTGACAGCGGCGAGCGTTATCCGGATAGTTATTATCAGCCGGAGTGGGTAGCGAAACACATCGGTGATATCACGCCGTGGCAGCGCGAGCTGGAATAAAAAACCGGACATCCTGTCCGGTACACGGCAATCCTCAGCATTCGGGGGAATACGCGAGGTGGGGTGTCGCCAGCCAGTGATTTAAATAGTGAGACACCGCCTGTGTCTCGCAATGTCCTAAGACCGGCAGATGCGGTAACGCCGCCTTTAACTGCGCCATCGCATTGCCCATGATGAAACCGTGCCCCGCCTGCGCCAGCATTTCCCGATCGTTCATCGCATCGCCAAACGCCATGCACTCTGCCAGGGTCAATGAAAGACCATCGCATAACCGTGCCAGGGCGCTGCCTTTGTTGCAGTTTTTCGGCAATACTTCGAGACAATCGGCGGCAGAGAAACAGATATTGGCCTGCTCGCCCAGCGCGGCATCCAGCTGCGTTTTTAACTGGCAGAGCGACTGATGATGATCGACAAAACAGATTTTAGTGACCTGATGTGCCGGCATGGTTTTTAAATCGCGCAACTGATAGTGGAACCCGCTCATCTGATGGGCCGCCAGCAGATCCGGCTGCGGACGATCGGTAAACCAGCCCTGATCGTTGAAAATATGGATGCTGGCGCGGGTCTGCCAGTGGCTGTGGATCACCTCTTCCGCCACCTGAGGCGGCAGATCCTGGGCAAACAGCAGATTACCCTGCTGATCGTGTATCCGGGTGCCGTTACCCGTGATCAGCCACGCCGGCAGGATCATCTGTTGCCGCAGGATCTGCATCTCCAGCAGGTGACGACCGGTGGCCAGCGCCAGATGTATACCGCGCTGATGCAGGGCATGCAGGCTCGCCAGCGTTTGCTGGCCCAACTGATGATCGGGCAGTAACAGGGTGCCATCCATATCGAAGGCGGCTAAGCGCACCATAATCAATCCTCTGCTGTAAAGGTGAGCCTTACTATTGCCTGTTAATTACGGAACTAATAGTGAATACTTTGAAAAAACTGTTCCGGGTTTACTATGCGTCAGCTCAACCGTCTTAATCAGTTTCAGCGCCTGTGGCAGCAAAGCCAGGGCGCAGCCCAGCAAACCTGCGTTGCCGAGATGGCCCGCCACTGCATTTGTAGTGAGCGCCATCTGCGTACCCTGTTGTCACAATGGCAGCATGCCGGCTGGTTGCAGTGGCACGGCGAACCGGGTCGCGGCAAACAGGGACTGCTGCAGTTTCTGCGCTCGCCTGAGCAGCTACGTCAGCAGCTACTGCAAAGCCAGCTGGATGCCGGGGATACTGCCGACGCGCTGCAATTGCTGGATGTCCCGCCGGAACGGCTGATTAATATGCTGCGGCCGCTGATGGGCGGGCAATGGCAGAACGATTCACCGGTTCTGCGTATTCCGTACTATCGCCCGCTGGAAAGTACCGAGCCGCGACACATCACCGGCCGGGCCGAGCAGCATCTGGTGCGTCAACTCTATTCCGGGCTGACCCGTTTTGAGCAGGACGAGCCGGTCGGGGATCTGGCCCACCACTGGCAACACGATGAGTCCGCCTGCCGCTGGCTGTTCTGGTTACGCCCGCAGCTGGTGTGGCATAACGAGGAGCCGATTCGGGCCGCTCAGCTGGTCACGCAGTTGCAGCATCTGTTACAGGACCCGCGGGTCAGCACGCTGCTGGCTGAGGTGATCGAAGTCGATGCGCCTCATCCGCTCGCGGTGCGGTTTACCCTGCGGCGCAGCGATTTCTGGCTGCCCCATCGTCTCGCTCACCTGCTGTGCCTGCTGCCCCATCCCGACGATGCCAGTATCGGCAGTGGCCCCTGGAAGCTAATGCACTTCACCCCGGAACTGGTGAGAATTGAAAGTCATGCCCGCTGGCATCTGCGTCTGCCCTTGCTGCAGGCGGTGGAGTACTGGATTACTCCGCAGCTGTTTGATCCGATGCTCGGCAGCAGTTGCCGTCATCCGGTGCAGATTGCGATTGGCGACGCCGGCGATCTGAAAGCCCTGCAACCGGTCAGCAGCAGTATCAGCCTTGGCTTTTGCTATCTGGTCTGTCGTCCACGCGCCGGTTTTACGCCTGCCAAGGCGCGACGGCTGTTCCAGCTGATCCAGCAAAGCGGCATTATTGCGCGCTTGCCGCTTGATGAAGGATTGATTACCCCCAGCCAGGAGTTACTGCCAGGCTGGCCGGTGCCGCCGATTGATGCCGAACCACTGTCACTGCCAGCCAGCCTGACGCTGTATTATCAACTGCCGGTCGAACTGCACCAGACCGCTGAGGCCCTGCGCCAGCTATTACAACAGCACGGCTGCACGTTGCGGGTGGTATTTCATGAGGTTAAGAGCTGGCACAGCGTGCCGCAGCTTGATGAAGCAGATATCGTGATGGGGGATCGGCTGATCGGGGATGCGCCGGTGTTTACTCTTGCAGGCTGGTTACAGCTCGACAGATTATGGCGCCCTTTCATGGCCACCGCTCAGGGTGAAGCGGTACAAGCGCAACTGCTGACCCTGCAGCAACTGGCCGACAGTGAGGCTCGTGATCAGGCCCTGCATCAGCTCTATCATCAGCTAATGCGCGCCGGTATCCTGCTGCCGCTATTCAATTACCGCTATCAGATTTACGCGCCGCCCGGCGTTGAAGGCATTCAGTTAAACACCCTGGGCTGGTTCGATTTCAGTCGTGCCTGGATCCCACCGCCGATTGATCGGCCGCACAGCTGTTCAGCGGCGGAGTGAGGCATTACCATAAGCGCATAACTCACCATCGGGAAAATAGCATGAAACGCGCCGTTGTCGTTTTTAGCGGTGGACAAGATTCCACCACCTGCCTTGTTCAGGCGTTACAGCAATACGATGAAGTTCACTGTGTCACATTCGATTATGGTCAGCGTCATCGTGAAGAGATCGAGGTAGCACGCGACCTGGCCATCAGGCTGGGCGCACGCGCCCATAAAGTGCTGGATGTTACGATGCTGAACGATCTGGCTGTCAGCAGCCTGACGCGAGATAACATCCCGGTTCCGACCTACGATCCCAACGCCAGCGGCTTGCCGAGCACCTTCGTACCGGGCCGCAATATCCTGTTCCTGACCCTGGCGTCAGTTTATGCGTATCAGGTTGAAGCGGAAGCGGTGATTACCGGGGTATGTGAAACGGACTTTTCCGGCTATCCCGACTGCCGCGATGAGTTTGTCAAAGCGCTGAATCATGCGGTCAGCCTCGGTATGGCGCGCGAGGTCCGTTTTGAAACCCCGCTGATGTGGCTGAATAAAGCTGAAACCTGGGCGCTGGCGGACTACTGGCAGCAGTTACCACTGGTACGCGAGCAGACCCTGACCTGCTATAACGGCGTGAAAGGCGATGGATGCGGTGAGTGTGCCGCCTGCCATTTACGCGCCAATGGCCTGCAGGGCTACCTTAACGATCGTGCCGGTGTCATGGCCGCCATGAAGGCCAAAAGCGGCCTGGAGTAAGCCTATCGGGGCGGCAATCACACCACCGTTGCCGCCTCTGCTTCATCAGGATGCGCCACAATGTGCTCAGGCCATCAGGCGCGTCAGTCGTTCACGCAATTCTCCCTCCAGCGGTACCGCCTTCTGGGTTCTCAGGTCGATGCAAACGAAGGTCAGCGCGGCATCAGCGACCACCGTCTCTTCTCCCGCCAGCAACACCCGCTGCGCAATAATTCCGCTTTTACCGTTCAACTGGGTAATCTGGCTGTCGATTGCCAGTACGTCGCCCAGCACGGCCGGGCGACGATAGTTGATATTGATATTCACCACCACAAATGCCAGTTTCTGTTCCAGCAGCCAGTGAAATGCCTCAACTTCTTCCAGCCATTGCCAGCGCGCCTCCTCGAGGAATTCGAGATAGCGCGCGTTGTTAACGTGCTGATAGACATCAAGATGGTAGCCGCGCACTTTAATTGTGGTCTGCATGTTTATGCTCTCCTGCTGCTGCGAGTGAACTGGTTGGACCTGTTCACTTTAGCAGAGTCGTTCTGCTACAGCAGACAAAGCATCAGAGATGCGTGGCGCCTCACAATTTCAGGCGGGCCGCATTACGCTCCAGCAGCGAATTGCCAATACCCGGCACCTCATTTAACTGCTGGATGGCGCTGAACGGTCCGTACTGCTCACGATAGCTGACGATTGATTGCGCCTTCTTCAGCCCGACACCTTGCATGGCGGCAGAGAGCTGCTCGGCTGTGGCCTGATTGATACTGACCTGCTCCTGCGGCGTGACGACCGCCGATGGTGTGGACGGCAAAATACTTTTCGCAGCTGCGCTGCTGTCCGAAGCAGGCGCAGGTGCGGCAGACAGTGAGGTCTGATAGAACGCGCCGCCCAGCGCGAGTGAAAAATAGAGGGCACATAAAGTCGATTTAGCCATGCTGTGTTTCTCCTTGTGGTTAACAGCAGCCACAGGATGGCATCCCCGCCGGATGGCTTCAAAAGCCAGATTGCAGATATGGAAAAGGCCGCGAATGCGGCCTTTGATTATTTCATTTGTTACGCCGGTTCTGCGAGGCTTACTGCATTTGTGCGGCTGCGCCGTACTTAATTTTTGCCTCTTTGCGCAGATTTTGCAGCAGGGCTTCAAACGCCAGCTGGGCATTATTCTGCGTCACGCCTTTGACCATTTCATCGATCTGCGCCTGTGGCATGCTGCCGGTAGTGACTTTATCCACCGCCACCAGCACCACATTACCCTGCATATCTTCGCTCACGCCCCACGACGGTTTATTCTCCGCCGGCTGTGGCAGATTGAAAGCCGCCTGTGCAACCGGGTCCTGGGCATTACGATCGACCGTTTTACTGGCGCTCAGGGTCAGACCTGCGGCGGTTAACGCATCCTGTTTACCGGCTTTAAGGTCGGCCAGCAGCTTGTCAGCCTGCGATTTCGCCTGTTGGGTAGCTTTATCGTGTTTCAGGGTGTCAGCAATCTGAGTTTTAACCTGATCCAGCGGCTTCACTGCTTCCGGCTTATGCTCGCTGACGCGCAGCACAAAGGCCCGGTCACCGTCGACGCTGATGATGTCAGAGTTATTGCCCGGTGCACCATTCTGCCCGACCAGTCCACCGTTAAAGATCGCCTGTTTCACCGCGTCAAAGTCGAGTTCCTTCGGCAGCGCATCCTGGCTGAACCAGCCGGTTTCTTTGGCTTTCAGGCCGGAAGCCTGCTCGGCACCCGCCAGCGATTCGTTATCGTTGCTGGCCGCTTCGCTGACTTTCTGCTGCAGTTTATAGAAGGCATCGACGCCCTTCTCCTGCTTCACTTTCGCCGCAATGGCATCACGAACTTCATCCAGCGGCTTAACCTGCTCTGGCTGGATATCGTCGAGACGCACAATCAGGAAACCGACCGAGGATTTAATCACCCCGGACATCTGGCCTTTTTCGGTCAGACCGGCATTTTTCAGCTCATCTGGCGTGGTCGCAGGTTCCAGCCAGCCCATATCCCCGCCCTTACGCGCAGAGATCGGGTCGATGGATTTGCTTTTTGCCAGTTCGGTGAAGCTGGCACCGCCTTTCAGCTGGGTCAGCAACGCATTAGCGTCCGCTTCCGTTTTGGTCTGAATAACACTGTAGCGATTACGCTGCGGCTGGGTGTAATCAGCTTTATGCTGGTCGTACCAGGCCTGAATATCGGCCTCGCTGGCATCCTGTTGCATGCTGGCTGCATCCATCAGGATGTAGCTGACACGGAACTGCTCCGGCGCCATGAAGCTGGTTTTATGCTGCTGGTAATACTGATTTATCTCGTCATCAGACACGGTCTGCTTAGCCGCCAGAGCATTGACGTCGAGGGTCGCCTGACGAATAACACGCTGTTGTGAAACCAGCTCCACCAGTTTGCTGGTTTCGCCCTTAAGCATGAAGTCGGTGTTTGCCACCGCATTGATCAGTTGCTGATTAGAGAGCTGCTTACGCAGCGCTTCAGCATACTGGTCGGCAGAAAAGCCCATGTTGCCGATCAGACCAAGATATTTGGCATTATCAAATTTGCCGTTGGTCTGGAAAGCCTGCTGATTAAAAATCGCCTGCTTAACCTGATCGTCACTGATGCTGAGATGTAAGTCTTTGATGTAGCTGTCGAGCAGGGCCTGATCGATTAACTGCGACAGCGCCTGCTGGCGGATCTGCTGCATGTAGCCATCGTTACTGGCCAGCTGAGAAAATTGATCGCCCAGCATCTGCTGCTGACGGCTGCGCTCGCTGTTGAACGCCTGTTCCAGCTGTGCCCGGCTGATTTCCTGACCGTTAACTTTGGCCGCATAATCGTTGTTGCCGCCAATCAGATAGTTGCCAACGCCGGTCAGCACAAAGGAGAGGATAATCAACCCCAAAATAATCTTGAGCACGACATGGTTCGACGCCGCGCGTAAATTGTCCATCATGGTATGACAACACTCCGCTGTAGTGTGAATGTAAAGCTCGGGCGCAATACGCCGTATCCTGACGCATCACGCAGCTGCAGACTTCGCTGTCAGCCTCAAGCCGGCTCCGGTCCATATTATGGCCTGATTATCGCCGGTTAAAACAAAAAAGGCACATCTGATTGATGTGCCCGTATGTTACATGAGAACGCGTTAACCGTCCTCTGATCCACTGAAGAAAATACGTCAATGAACGTTTTCGTTGTTATTAATTGACTGCGTCTTTCAATGCTTTACCAGCACGGAAGCCCGGTACTTTACCGGCCGGAATTGTAATCTCTTTGCCGGTTTGTGGGTTGCGGCCAGTGCGTGCAGCACGCTCGCGCACGGAGAAAGTGCCGAAACCGACCAGCGCCACTTCGTCGCCGCCTTTCAGCGCGTCAGAAACAGAACCCATGAATGCATCTAAAACACGTCCCGCTGCTGCTTTAGAAATATCAGCATCCGCAGCAATTTTGTCGATCAACTGTGACTTATTCACTCTCTTCATCCCCTCTTTTATTATTTCACATCGTACCCGCGCTTCCCGCCGGATACGCACGCGCAGCAAGTTATATCAAGCCTGTGGAGCCGAAACAACGGAATTTCTCTGAGAACACCGCGTCGGCAGCCACCTAAATTAGCGGCACAAAAAAAAGCTGGCAAGCGCCAATTGCCTTGCCAGCTTCGCTTTTTAACGGTTTATGCCGTTAATCACTATTTTGCGGTCGCAACCTGCATACCGTACGGCGCATTTTCCAGTGCCAGATTCAGCACTTCTTCGATGCGTTTGACCGGATGGATGTCGAGATCGGCAATCACGTTCTGTGGAATCTCTTCCAGATCGCGTTTGTTGTCGTCCGGGATCAGCACCGTTTTAATGCCACCGCGGTGGGCTGCCAGCAGCTTCTCTTTCAGTCCGCCAATCGGCAGTACCTGTCCGCGCAGGGTGATTTCACCGGTCATGGCGACATCAGCACGGACCGGGTTACCGGTCAGGCAGGAGACCAGCGCCGTACACATCGCAATACCGGCGCTTGGACCATCTTTCGGCGTTGCCCCTTCCGGAACGTGAACGTGGATATCACGTTTCTCGTAGAAGTCGCCGTTGATGCCCAGCTTCTCGGCACGCGCACGCACCACGGTTAAGGCGGCCTGAATTGACTCCTGCATCACCTCACCCAGTGAACCGGTATAGGTCAGCTTGCCTTTACCCGGTACGCAGGCGGTTTCAATCGTCAGCAGATCGCCACCCACTTCGGTCCACGCCAGACCGGTTACCTGGCCCACGCGGTTTTCACTGTCAGCACGACCGTAGTCGAAGCGTTGCACCCCGAGGAAATCCTTCAGGTTTTCACCATTGATAGTGATGTGCTTTTTCGTCTTGTCCATCAGCAGCGACTTGACCGCTTTACGGCACAATTTCGACAGCTCACGCTCAAGGCTACGCACCCCGGCTTCACGCGTGTAGTAACGGATAATGCCGACAATCGCACTGTCTTCGACCGTGATCTCATTGGCTTTCAGCGCGTTACGCTCAATCTGTTTCGGCAACAGATGCTGTTTGGCGATGTTCAGTTTTTCATCCTCGGTGTAACCCGACAGACGAATCACTTCCATACGGTCCAGCAGCGGTGCCGGAATGTTCATGGAGTTCGAGGTCGCCACGAACATCACATCTGACAGGTCATAATCGACTTCCAGATAGTGATCGTTGAACGCAATGTTTTGTTCTGGATCAAGCACTTCCAGCAATGCTGAAGCCGGATCGCCGCGCATGTCGGACGACATTTTGTCAATCTCATCCAGCAGGAACAGCGGGTTTTTAACCCCGACTTTAGCCATTTTCTGGATCAGCTTGCCCGGCATCGAACCGATATAGGTACGACGGTGACCACGGATCTCGGCTTCGTCACGTACGCCGCCCAGCGCCATACGTACATATTTACGTCCGGTCGCTTTCGCGATCGACTGACCGAGGGAGGTTTTACCTACCCCTGGCGGTCCGACCAGGCAGAGGATCGGGCCTTTGATTTTGCTGACGCGACTCTGCACCGCAAGATACTCAAGGATACGATCCTTCACGCGCTCAAGGCCGTAATGGTCGATATCCAGCGTCTCCTGGGCTTTACGCAGATCTTTTTTGACTTTGCTGCGCGCGTTCCATGGAACCTGCACCATCCAGTCGATGTAGCCACGTACCACGGTCGCTTCCGCTGACATCGGAGACATCATTTTCAGCTTCTGCAGCTCAGCTTCGGCTTTTTCACGCGCCTCTTCCGGCATTTTGGCCGCGTCGATTTTGCGTTTTAACGCTTCGTACTCGTCAGGCGCATCGTCCATCTCGCCCAGCTCTTTCTGAATCGCCTTCATCTGCTCATTCAGATAGTACTCACGCTGGCTCTTCTCCATCTGCTTTTTAACGCGGTTGCGAATACGCTTCTCAACCTGCAGCAGATCGATTTCAGACTCCATCATCGCCATCAGATATTCCAGACGTTCGTTAACGTCGGACATCTCCAGCACAGACTGTTTGTCTGCCAGTTTCAACGGCATATGTGCAGCGACGGTGTCAGCCAGACGGGCCGCATCGTCAATGTTGTTCAGCGAGGTTAAAACCTCAGGCGGGATCTTTTTATTAAGTTTGATGTAGCCTTCAAACTGATTGATTGCGGTGCGCACCAGCACTTCCTGCTCGCGCTCTTCAATCTCTGGCGACACCAGATATTCAGCCTCGGCCACAAAATGATCACCGTTATCCGCCAGCGTGGTGATGTGGGCGCGCTGCAAACCTTCGACCAGCACTTTAACCGTACCGTCCGGCAGTTTCAGCATTTGCAATACAGATGCAACGGTCCCTACCGAGAAGAGATCGTTAATGCCAGGTTCATCCGTTGAAGCCTCTTTCTGTGCGACCAGCATGATCTTCTTATCATGATCCATTGCGGCTTCGAGGCACCGAATTGATTTTTCCCGGCCAACAAACAACGGAATTACCATGTGCGGATAAACCACCACGTCGCGCAGCGGCAACACGGGGATTTCAATGCGTTCAGAACGCTCAGGATTCATAGAGCTCTCTCTTAGTTTAATGTCCGCCAGGTGATGGGAACCGCATCAGGCAGGTATGCAGTTAAACCCACAGGTATCTGAGTATATGGGGATGATCGTCCGACATTCAACGTCACAGAGGCGAGAAAAGCAAAAGGGGAAACATTTTCCCCTTTTTTAAGATGACAACCTGGATGATCTGTTTATTTATTCGCCAGAAGCCTGCGCTTCGTGCTTACCGTAAATCAGCATCGGCTCAGACTGGCCTTCAATAACTGATTCATCAATCACCACTTTTTCGACATCGTCCATCGACGGCAGGTCGTACATCGTTTCCAGCAACGCCCCTTCGACGATTGAACGTAAACCACGTGCGCCGGTTTTGCGTGACATCGCTTTTTTCGCGATAGCGGTTAACGCCTCGTCACGGAATTCCAGCTCAACGCCTTCCAGGTTAAACAGCGCCTGGTACTGCTTGGTCAGGGCGTTTTTCGGTTCACGCAGAATCTGTATCAGCGCTTCTTCACTCAGTTCGCTCAGGGTAGCGACTACCGGCAGACGACCAATGAATTCGGGGATCAGACCAAATTTGATCAAATCTTCCGGTTCACACTGTGAAAGCAGTTCGCCTTCGGTGGCTTTCTGCGATTTGCCTTTTACGGTGGCGCCGAAACCGATACCCGATCCGGTCTCCACACGCTGGGCAATCACTTTATCCAGTCCGGCAAATGCGCCGCCGCAGATAAACAGAATCTTAGAGGTATCAACCTGCAAGAATTCCTGCTGCGGATGCTTACGTCCACCCTGCGGTGGAACGGCAGCCACGGTGCCTTCAATCAGCTTCAGTAATGCCTGCTGCACGCCTTCGCCTGAAACGTCACGGGTAATCGACGGGTTATCAGACTTACGTGAGATTTTGTCGATTTCATCAATATAAACGATGCCGCGCTGCGCTTTCTGCACGTCGTAGTCGCACTTCTGCAGCAGTTTCTGAATGATGTTTTCCACATCTTCACCCACGTAACCCGCTTCGGTCAGCGTGGTGGCGTCAGCCATGGTGAACGGCACATCCAGCAAGCGTGCCAGTGTTTCTGCCAGCAGCGTTTTACCGCTACCGGTCGGGCCAATCAGCAGAATGTTACTTTTGCCCAGTTCGATGCCATTGCTGGTATCGCCGTTACGCAGGCGTTTGTAGTGGTTATACACCGCCACAGCCAGCACTTTCTTCGCCTTTTCCTGGCCGATTACATAATCATCGAGGTGATGGCGAATTTCATGCGGTGTAGGCAGCGCGCTACGTTCGCGATGCGGGGCAACTTCTTTAATCTCTTCGCGAATGATGTCGTTACACAGATCAACACACTCATCGCAGATATACACTGACGGCCCGGCAATCAGCTTTCGCACTTCATGCTGGCTTTTGCCGCAAAAAGAGCAGTACAGCAACTTTCCTGAACCGTCTTTGCGCTTATCTGTCATCAGTTAACCTCTTCTTGTTCTCAGGCCATACCGGCGTACGGCGCTGGCCGTGCGGAGACGGCCGAAATTCATTCAACCCAAACTGGTACCCTTATCCCGTTAACTATAGCGTAAGGACAAGGGTAAGTCGGGTCTTATTCTCGATGCGTCAGAATTGAATCGACTAATCCATACTCTACCGCTTCACTCGCCGAGAGGAAACGGTCACGCTCGGTATCACGCTCAATTTCTTCCAGCGTTTTACCGGTATGCTCAGCCATCAGTTCGTTCATACGCTGCTTAACTTTCAGGATTTCACGCGCATGGATTTCAATGTCTGACGCCTGACCCTGGTAGCCACCCAGTGGCTGGTGGATCATCACGCGGGAATTTGGCAGGCAGAAACGCTTACCTTTGGTGCCCGCAGTCAGCAGGAAGGCACCCATAGAGCAGGCCTGTCCCATACAGATGGTGCTGACATCTGGTTTGATAAATTTCATGGTGTCGTAGATCGACATCCCGGCGGTAATCACCCCGCCTGGCGAGTTGATGTAGAGATAGATATCTTTTTCCGGGTTCTCTGCTTCCAGAAACAGCATCTGCGCCACGATCAGATTGGCCATGTGATCTTCAACCTGGCCGGTCAGAAAGATGACGCGCTCTTTGAGCAGACGGGAGTAAATGTCGTAAGAACGCTCACCGCGCGAAGTTTGTTCGACCACCATTGGCACCAGCGCATTGTGCGGTGCAGTATATTCACGATCGCCACTGTATGACATTACCGTCTCCTGGATAAATTTCATTGGCAACATTCTGTACCGATTCTACGTAAGACGAGCGGAAAAAACCACGCTCAGCCTGTTTCCGACACCTCAGGACGGCTAATCAGTCAGCATAACTGTTTTCTTGCATACTCCCTGTATCTGGGGATGCTGCCCAGTTGTTTCAAGCATAACAACCTTTTCTTCAATCGCTAACCCGGAAAAAGCGATGCGTGAATAATTTGCCGAATAATTAGGCAAATAGCGTCAAAGAGTGTGCGCTCAAACGCGAAACACAAAAAAGCCCGCGACTTTTCAGTCACGGGCTTAGCACAGACGGTTAAATCGGTGATCAGGCCTGTGCGGTCTGATTCATCAGATCCTGGAAGTTGGTCTCTTTCTCGGTCACTTTGGCTTTCGCCAGAACCGCTTCAACCGCTTGCTCTTCCAGTGCGACGTTGCGCATGTTGTTCATCAGCTCGTTATTCTTGCTGTAGAACTCGATCACTTCCTGCGGATCTTCATACGCAGACGCCATCTCTTCAATCAGCGCGTTAACGCGGGCTTCGTCAGCTTTCAGCTCGTGGGTACGAATCACTTCGCCCAGCAGCAGGCCAACTACCACACGGCGTTTCGCCTGCTCTTCAAACAGTTCGCGTGGCAGTTCCAGCGCTTGCTGCTCGTTGCCACCGAAACGCTGTGCAGCCTGGCGACGCAGAACGTCGATTTCGCTGTCGATCAGAGCGGCGGGCACGTCGATGTCGTTCGCCGCGACCAGGCCATCAATCGCCTGCGTTTTCACGCGGTTACGGATTGCACCTTTCAGCTCACGATCCATGTTCTTACGCACTTCAGCACGCAGACCGGCAACGGAACCATCTTCAACGCCGAAACGCTTGATGAACTCTTCGGTCAGTTCTGGCAGTTCGCGCGTCTCAACTTTCTTCAGCACGATCTCGAACTTCGCGTCTTTGCCTTTCAGGTTTTCCGCGTGGTAGTCGTCCGGGAATTTCACGTCGATAGTGAAAGTCTCGCCCGCTTTGTGACCCACAACGCCTTCTTCAAAGCCTGGGATCATGCGGCCCTGGCCCATTGCCAGTACGAAATCAGAGGCTTTTCCGCCTTCGAATTCTTCACCGTCAACAGAACCGTTGAAATCGATAGTGGCACGATCTTCCGGACCGGCTGCTGCATCGCTTTCGATCCAGTTAGCCTGCTGCTTACGCAGGGTGTCCAGCATGGTGTCAACATCAGCATCAGTCACTTCAACCAGTGGTTTTTCGACTTCGATGTTTTCCAGGCCTTTCAGCTCAACTTCTGGATAAACTTCGAATTCAACCGAGTAGGTGAAATCCTGACCTTCTTTATATTCGCCCGGCACATAGTTTGGTGCGCCAGCCGGATTGATCTTCTCTTTGATGATGGCGTCAACGAAGTTACGCGTCATCAGATCGCCCAGCACGTCCTGACGGACAGAAGCGCCGTAACGCTGCGCAACGATGTTCATCGGCACTTTGCCTTTACGGAAACCATCGATACGGACTTTCCTGGCAACGTCAACCAGTTCTTTTTTTACAGCGCTTTCGATGCTGTCAGCAGCGACAGTAATCGTAATGCGACGGCCCAGGCCCTGAGTGGTTTCTACAGAAACTTGCATCTTGTTACCTCAAAAAATCACGTGCTCGGTCAACTTCAGACACCACACATAGTGAAATGCGCCGTATCCAACAACCGGGACGGCTTCCGTGAAGAGAACCTGATCCCTGTTACCAGAAGCGTCCCGAAGACATTCCGGAAAAATAGACGCAGCATTATAGCGACATCGCCGGAATGAGTCGAGGACGCTAACTCACCACTTTTCAGCAGCTTTGCTGCTTTTTTGAGCCGGAGATCGCGTTTCTGGCTAAATAAGCAAAAAAAAACGGCCCGCAGGCCGTTTTCGTGAGGGGTGATCAGGCGAGCGTTCCGGCACCGCGACAGTTCGGCGACGCCAGCACCGTATCCTGCAGTCCTTCCCACTCTTTCAGGGTATAGGTATGAAGTGCTAAGGCGTGCACGCTGCCGGCTAATTCGGCCGCGAGTTCACCGTAGATGGAGCGATGACGCGCCAGGAAACGTTGGCCCGCAAAGCAATCACTGACAATGACCACTTTGAAATGGCTCTCAGACCCGGCAGGAACATTGTGTCGATAACTTTCGTCATGCACTTCCAGATGAGCCGGCTCAAAAGCCAGGCGCAGCTTTTCTTCTATTTGTTCGCGAATCATGGGTATTACTCCTCAATGGCGAGCGCTGTGCCCCATCTCTTTCAATATTAGTCGCTTTTATCGCGCTTTCCCGTAGCCGGACGGTAAATATTCGATTTGCGGCCCGCGCTTCGTCGGCGCGCATGATAACGCAGAGGAAAGCATCAGCAAACCCGGCGCTGAACGATCCAATCTAAAATCCGCCTGATACGCATTTTCCACTTTGACGGGGCTTTTTTCACTGCCGGGCAATGCTATGATGGCGGCAGTTTTTGCAAACCAACCCCCGACACCAACGAGAAAAAGTATGTTGAAAAAACTGTTATTCCCGCTGCTGGCTGCGTTCATTTTGGCCGGCTGTGCAACCAGCAATAATACCCTCACTATCCAGCCAAAAATTCAGTTGCCGCAGCAGGATCCCGGCCTGATGGGCGTTACCGTCAGCATTAACGGTGCCGATCAGCGTAGCGATCAGGCGCTGGCGAAAGTGAACCGTGATGGTCAGTTAGTGACCCTGACGCCATCGCGCGATCTGCGTTTCCTGCTGCAGGAAGTGCTGGAGAAGCAAATGACCGCACGCGGTTATATGGTGGGTCCGAATGGCGCAGTTGATTTGCAGATTGTGGTGAACAATCTGTATGCCGACGTGACGCAGGGCAATGTGCGCTACAGCATCACCACCAAAGCGGATATCTCGATCATCGCCACCGCCAAAAACGGCAACAAGCAGGTTAAAAACTACCGCCAGACCTACAGCGTAGAAGGTGCGTTCAGCGCCAGTAACCAGAAGATTACTAACGCAGTGAACTCCACCATGAGCGATGTCATCGCTGATATGGCGCAGGACACCAGCGTCAATGACTTCATCAAGCAAAACGCCCGTTAATTCCGCTTCACGCCTGCCCGGCTCTGTGCCGGGCACATCGCTACATTCAGGGTCAGCATGAACCACTATCTTCGTCTCTTCAGTCAAAAAAACGCCGCCGTATTACTGTTACTCGGTTTTGCTTCCGGGCTGCCGCTCGCGCTGACTGCCGGGACGCTGCAGGCGTGGATGACGGTAGAAAATGTTGACCTGAAAACCATCGGCTTTTTTTCGCTGGTGGGTCAGGCTTACGTGTTTAAGTTTCTCTGGTCGCCCATGATGGACCGCTATACTCCGCCGTTTCTCGGACGGCGTCGCGGCTGGTTACTGCTCAGTCAGCTGGCGCTGATTGGCGGCATTGTGGCGATGGGTTTTCTGCAACCCAGCCGGGATCTGACCCTGATGGCCGCACTGGCGGTCGTGATCGCCTTCTGCTCTGCTTCGCAGGATATCGTTTTTGACGCCTGGAAAACTGACATCCTGCCGCCGGAAGAGCGCGGTAGCGGTGCGGCAATCACCGTGCTGGGCTACCGGCTGGCGATGTTGATTTCGGGCGGACTCGCGCTGTGGCTGGCCGATCGCTATCTGGGCTGGCAGGCGACCTACTGGCTGATGGCGCTGATGCTGGTGCCCGGCATTATCGCCACCCTGCTGGCCAGCGAACCGGACACTCACATCACCACGCCACATACGCTGCGTCAGGCGGTGGTCGATCCGTTAAAAGATTTTTTCCAGCGCAACAATGCTTGGCTGCTGATCACCCTGATCATCCTTTATAAGCTGGGCGATGCGTTTGCTGCCTCGCTGACGACCACCTTCCTGATTCGTGGCGTGGGCTTCAATGCCGGTGACGTCGGACTGGTCAACAAAACGCTTGGCCTGCTGGCGACGATTATCGGTGCGTTATATGGCGGGGTGCTGATGCAGCGCCTGAGCCTGTTCCGGGCGTTGATGATTTTTGGCCTGCTGCAGGCGATATCGAATTTTGGCTACTGGCTGCTGGCGGTAACCGACAAGCAGTTGTGGAGCATGGCGAGCGCGGTATTTGTTGAAAATCTGTGCGGCGGCATGGGGACAGCGGCATTTGTGGCGCTGCTCATGACGCTGTGTAACAAATCCTTTTCCGCCACCCAGTTTGCGCTGCTGTCGGCGCTCTCCGCCGTTGGCCGGGTCTATGTCGGTCCGGCAGCTGGCTGGCTGGTTGAGCTGTGGGGATGGCCGACGTTCTATGCCTTTACCGTAGTCGCCGGTCTGCCGGGCTTGCTGCTGCTGGCGTTCTGCCGCCAGACGCTGGATCAGGTACAGCAAAGCGGCACTTTCCTGGTCCGCAGCTGCTACCCGCAGGGTTATCGCTGGACCAATCGTCTGTTTGCTGCCGGATGCAGCCTGCTGGCACTGTGGTTGCTGGCGCTGGCGATCGACGCGCTCGGCGTGCTGACGCTGACGCTGTGGCTGCCGCGGCTGTTTGAAATCGGGATGGCGCTGACCTTGCTGGCGGTGCTGTCTGGTGTGGTGCTGGACTACCGGGCGCTGAAAAACAGCGGCGCATCGCCTGCCACCAGTCATTAGCAGAATCAATGTTTCACCGCTGATTGCTTATTGTTTTACCGAAGCGCGGCGGGCAGCTGGTTTTATCATCGCGTGTTATTTTTAAAAAAAACATTCTTGCGAAAATAGGATCCTCTGAAATACTAAAAACCGGTGAGCAATTAGTTTGGTTAAATTTCATCGATCAAATGATGCGAATTTGTTAAATAATCTGGAGATAAAAGTAAGGGTTATTCCTTTCCCTGATTTTTTAGCGGTTACTTCCATTGGTTTTTGTTATATTGGCCCCAACTGCTTGTCTGCGTTAATAATTTGTCACCTGAAGCAACATCTGTGACACCCTTAGCAAAAGGTGTCAACACGCCTCTGACACATCCTTAAGCTGGTTTACACTGCATAAACCTTCCCGTAAAATGCGCGCACACTTAAACGACAATAGAGCCCTTTGTCATTGAGGTCGTTAAATGAGACTCAGTAAATACAATAAAAGTTTGGGGATTTTGTCATTAATTGCAGGCACTTTATTAATGAGTGGCTGCGATAGTGCATTGTTAAATCCCAAAGGACAGATTGCACTGGAGCAACGTTCGCTGATACTGACTGCCTTTGGCCTGATGTTGATCGTCGTGATTCCCGCAGTCTTGATGGCCGTGGTGTTTGCCTGGAAATATCGGGCGTCCAACACGAATGCGAAGTACAGCCCGAACTGGTCACACTCTAACAAAGTGGAAGCCGTGGTCTGGACCATTCCGATCCTGATCATTCTCTTCCTCAGCGTGCTGACCTGGAAATCAACCCACGCACTGGAGCCCAGCAAACCGCTGCAATCCGATGTGAAACCGGTTGAAATCGATGTGGTTGCACTGGACTGGAAATGGTTGTTCATTTACCCGGAACAGGGTATTGCGACCGTCAACCAGATTGCCTTCCCGGCAAATACGCCAGTGAACTTCAAAATCACGTCCAACTCCGTCATGAACTCTTTCTTCATCCCGACACTCGGCAGCCAGATTTATGCAATGGCTGGTATGCAGACCAAGCTGCATCTGATTGCGAATGAGCCAGGGACTTTCGACGGTATCTCTGCGAACTTCAGTGGTCGCGGTTTCTCTGGCATGAAGTTCAAAGCCATTGCAACCAAAGACGATGCGGAATTCCAGCAGTGGGTGGCTAAAGTTAAAGCAGCCCCTAACACGCTGAACACTATGGAAGATTTCGAGAAAGTGGCTGTGCCAAGCGAAAATCATCCGGTGGAATATTTCTCTTCAGCTGATCCGAAACTGTTCTTGCAAGTCATTAACAAGTTCAAGATGAGCCACGGGAAAATGGACATGCCTGAGCACGAAGGTATGGACATGAGTCACGCCGCTTCCGCGGGAGCCGAGGAATAATACGATGTTCGGAAAATTAACACTGGATGCAGTGCCGTACCATGAGCCGATTATCATGGTTACGGTCGCCGGTATCATCTTAGGTGGTCTGGCGGTCATTGCTGCCATCACCTATTTTGGTAAATGGCAATATCTGTGGTCAGAATGGCTAACGTCTGTTGACCACAAAAAACTGGGTATCATGTATATCATCATGGCCTTTGTCATGCTGCTGCGTGGCTTTGCTGATGCGATCATGATGCGTACCCAACAGGTACTGGCTTCGGCCGGGGAAGCGGGCATATTACCACCGCACCACTACGACCAGATCTTTACCGCGCATGGCGTGATTATGATCTTCTTCGTGGCGATGCCGTTCGTGGTTGGCCTGATGAACATCGCCGTACCGCTGCAGATTGGCGCACGCGACGTGGCGTTCCCGTTCCTGAACAACCTGAGCTTCTGGTTTACTGCGGTCGGTGTGATCCTGGTTAACCTGTCGCTGGGTGTGGGCGAGTTCGCACAGACCGGCTGGCTGGCATATCCGCCGCTCTCCGGCGCGGAGTACAGTCCCGGCGTCGGGGTCGATTACTGGATCTGGAGTCTCCAGCTTTCCGGTATTGGTACGACCTTAACCGGTATTAACTTCTTCGTGACCATTCTGAAGATGCGCGCACCGGGCATGAGCCTGTTCAAAATGCCGGTATTTACCTGGACCGCGCTCTGCACCAACGTCCTGATCATCGCTGCGTTCCCGGTTCTTACCGTTACGCTGGCACTGTTGACCCTTGATCGTTATCTCGGCTTCCATTTCTTCACCAATGAAATGGGCGGGAACATGATGATGTACGTCAACCTGATCTGGGTCTGGGGTCATCCGGAAGTTTACATTCTGGTTCTGCCGGTGTTTGGTGTGTTCGCAGAAATTACGGCGACCTTCTCCAAAAAACGTCTGTTTGGTTACACCTCGCTGGTGTGGGCGACCATCGCCATTACCGTGCTGTCGTTCATCGTCTGGCTGCACCACTTCTTCACCATGGGTGCGGGAGCCAACGTTAACGCCTTCTTCGGTATCATGACGATGATCATCGCGATTCCGACCGGGGTTAAAATCTTTAACTGGCTGTTCACTATGTATCAGGGCCGCATTCAGATGCACTCTGCCATGCTGTGGACCGTTGGCTTCCTGGTAACCTTCTCCGTAGGGGGTATGACCGGCGTACTGCTGGCCGTTCCGGGCGCTGACTTCATTCTGCACAACAGCCTGTTCCTGATTGCACACTTCCATAACGTGATCATCGGTGGTGTGGTGTTCGGTTGTATGGCGGGCGTGACCTACTGGTTCCCGAAAGCCTTTGGCTTCACCCTGAACGAAACCTGGGGTAAGCGCGCATTCTGGTTCTGGATCATTGGCTTCTTCGTTGCCTTTATGCCGCTGTACGCACTGGGCTTCATGGGTATGACCCGTCGTCTGAGCCAGGATATCGATCCACAGTTCCACTCCTTACTGGTGGTTGCTGCGGTCGGTGCGGGTCTGATTGCAATGGGTATCCTGTGTCAGCTGACCATGTTCTACGTTTCGGTACGTGACCGTGACCAGAACCGCGATGTGACCGGTGACCCGTGGGGCGGCCGTACGCTGGAGTGGGCAACCTCTTCACCACCACCGTTCTACAACTTTGCTGTCATCCCGCATGTCCATGAGCGTGACGCTTTCTGGGAAATGAAAGAGAAAGGCGAAGCGTACAAACAGCCGGAAAAATATGAAGAAATTCATATGCCGAAAAACAGCGGTGCTGCACTGATCATCTGTGCATTCGCCACGGTTATGGGCTTCGCGCTGATCTGGCATATCTGGTGGCTGGCTGGCCTCTCATTCCTCGGCATGATCGTTACCTGGATTGTGAAGAGCTTCGACGAAGACGTGGATTACTACGTACCGGTTGCCGAAGTTGAGAAGATTGAGAAGCAGCACTTTGACGAAATCAGCAAAGCAGGTCTGAAATAATGTCAACTGAAACTCTGATTAAGCATCACCACGACGCCCATGCGGAGCATGGGCATCACGATGCAGGAGCCAATAAAGTCTTTGGCTTCTGGATCTACCTGATGAGTGACTGCATTATCTTCGCAACCCTGTTTGCGACCTATGCAGTTATGGTCAACAACACTGCCGGTGGCCCGGCAGGTAAAGATATCTTTGAACTGCCGTTTGTTCTGGTAGAAACCGCCCTGCTGCTGTTGAGTTCGATCACTTACGGCATGGCTGTTATCTCGATGAACAAGGAGCAAAAAGGTGCCGTTATCGGCTGGCTGGCGCTGACCTTCCTGTTTGGTCTGGGCTTCATCGGCATGGAAATCTATGAATTCCATCACCTGATTGCTGAAGGCTTCGGTCCGGATCGCAGTGGCTTCCTGTCTGGCTTCTTTACGCTGGTCGGTACCCACGGTCTGCACGTGACCTCCGGTCTGATTTGGATGCTGGTACTGATGTTCCAGGTGTCTAAACGCGGCCTGAATGCCACTAACCGTACTCGTATCATGTGTCTGAGCCTGTTCTGGCACTTCCTGGACGTGGTCTGGATTTGCGTCTTCACCGTTGTTTACCTGATGGGAGCCATGTAATGAGTCATTCTGTTAACGAACATGGCGCTTCTCACGGTAGCGTGAAGTCTTACATGATCGGCTTCATCCTCTCTATCATCCTGACGGCAATCCCGTTCTGGATGGTAATGGATGGCAGTGCATCTCACGGTACCATTCTCGGTGTTGTGCTGGTCTGTGCAGTGATTCAGGTGCTGGTGCACCTGGTCTACTTCCTGCATTTAGACAGCAAGTCTGAGGGTGGCTGGAACATGGTGGCCATTGTCTTCTCGGCAATTATCATCCTGATTGTCGTAGTAGGCTCACTGTGGATCATGTGGAACCTCAACTACAACATGATGCCTCACTAAAGAGTCGCGCGTAATGTTTAAGCAATACCTGCAAGTTACAAAACCAGGAATTATTTTCGGGAATTTAATTTCTGTGATCGGCGGATTTCTGCTGGCCTCTAAAGGCAGCATTGATTACGCCCTGTTTCTCACCGCACTGGTTGGCGTGTCACTGGTAGTCGCATCAGGTTGTGTCTTCAACAACGTGATTGACCGCGACATCGACATCAAAATGGAGAGAACCAGGAATCGGGTGCTGGTAAAAGGCCTCATCTCCGCGAAAGTAAGCCTGGTTTATGCCACTGTATTGGGTATTGCTGGCTTTGCGTTGCTCTATTTCGGCGCTAACCCGCTGGCCATGTGGCTGGCGGTGATGGGCTTCGTGGTGTACGTCGGCGTTTACAGCCTCTATATGAAGCGTAATTCAGTCTACGGAACGCTGATCGGTAGTCTGTCTGGTGCCGCGCCACCGGTGATCGGTTATTGTGCGGTCTCCAACGAGTTTGATGCAGGCGCGTTAATCCTGCTGGCGATCTTTAGCCTGTGGCAGATGCCGCATTCGTACGCGATTGCCATCTTCCGTTTTAAAGATTACCAGGCAGCGAACATCCCGGTTCTGCCGGTGGTGAAAGGCATCTCGGTAGCGAAGAATCATATTACGCTCTACATTCTGGCGTTTATGATTGCCACGCTGATGCTGACGCTGGGCGGATACGCCGGCTACAAATATCTGGTGGTGGCTGCTGCCGTCAGCGTCTGGTGGCTAGGCATGGCGTTATCGGGCTACAAGACCGCTAACGATCGGGTCTGGGCACGTAAGCTGTTCGTCTTCTCCATCGTCGCCATCACCGCTCTCAGCGTGATGATGTCGGTAGATTCGATGGCTCCGGCCTCGAAAGACCTGCTGACCTACGTCTGGTAACCGATACCGCAACAGCATGATAAGGGCGCGATTTTCGCGCCCTTTCTTTTTGTTACCACTGCTTAAAAACTATTATTTTACCCGCCCTGCCCCGCCCCCTAGAATAAACGCAGCACATTAACAGAGGTTGGAATGAACGATAATAAAATGACTCCGGTGGAGCTGCGCGCCACATGGGGCCTCGGTACGGTCTTTTCCCTGCGCATGTTGGGAATGTTCATGGTCCTGCCGGTATTGACCACGTATGGCATGGCGTTACAGGGCGCGAGTGAAACCTTAATCGGCCTGGCCATTGGTATTTACGGCCTTGCTCAGGCGATATTTCAGATTCCTTTTGGTCTGCTTTCCGATCGTATTGGTCGTAAGCCGCTGATCGTCGGCGGACTGCTGCTGTTTGTGCTGGGCAGCGTGATCGCGGCCTGCACCGAATCGATCTGGGGAATTATTCTGGGCCGCGCCTTACAGGGGTCCGGTGCCATTGCCGCCGCCGTGATGGCGCTGCTGTCGGATCTGACGCGCGAACAGAACCGCACCAAAGCGATGGCCTTTATCGGCATCAGTTTCGGCATTACCTTTGCGATTGCAATGGTGGTCGGTCCCATCGTCACCCACGCGCTGGGTCTGCATGCGCTGTTCTGGATGATTGCGATCCTGGCGTCGCTCGGCATCGTGATTACCCTGCTGGTGGTGCCGTCCGCCTCACACCACGTGCTGAACCGCGAATCCGGGATGGTGAAAGGCAGCTTCCGTAAAGTGCTGGCCAACTCCCGACTGGTTAAGCTGAATATCGGTATTTTCTGCCTGCACGTCCTGTTGATGTCGAGCTTTGTCGCCCTGCCCGGCCAGTTTGAACAGGCGGGCTTCCCGGCACCTGAGCACTGGAAAGTCTATCTCGCCACGATGCTGATCGCGTTTGCTGGCGTGGTGCCGTTTATCATCTACGCCGAAGTGAAGCGTCGTATGAAGCGGGTATTTGTCGGCTGCGTCGGGATGATCGTGGTGGCAGAAATTGTGCTGTGGGGCGCGGCGGGCCACTTCTGGACGCTGGTCGTCGGCGTGCAGCTGTTCTTCTTCGCCTTCAATCTGATGGAAGCGATTCTGCCGTCGCTGGTGAGTAAAGAGTCCCCTGCCGGTTATAAAGGCACGGCGATGGGCCTCTACTCCACCAGCCAGTTCCTCGGCGTGGCGGTGGGCGGCAGCATGGGTGGCTGGGTTTTTGGTCACTTCGATGCGCAAACGGTATTCCTGGTCGGTGCTATAGTCGCCGCCGCCTGGCTGTTTGTCAGTATGACGATGCAGGAGCCGCCGTATGTCAGCAGCCTGCGGCTGGTGCTGAGCGATGCGGCACTGGCAGCGCCCAACCTGGAACAGCGTCTGAAAGCGCAGCCGGGCGTTAACTCGGTCTTTATCGTGCCGGAAGAGAAAAGCGCCTACATCAAAATTGATAGCAAGGTTACCAGCCGTCCTGAGCTGGAAGCTCTGTTAGGCAGTTGCTAGTTTAAAATGGGTTCTGTCGGTTAAATCTGACCGATTAGCCCGTTTCGCTGTGGGATCGAACTGGCTCAGGGAACATGGTCAGATCGGAAAGTCGCAAAAGCCGCCATCCATGGCACGCTCGGCCCGCGCCGTCCCTGGCGCGGGACACTTTCCTCTTCTGCCCGTGTTCTCTGCGCCCCTTTAGCTTTTACGTTGCTGCTGAATCCCCCCGAATTTGATTTGGTGCTTAATCTTAAACCCGGCACAAGCCTTCTTACAGACGACTCATAAATCCAGGGCGATGGATGCCTGTGCCTGTAGCAAAGCATCGCGGGCCAGGGACAAAAACGCCGGGAGCGTTTTTGAACAACGCAACGCGTTGGCCCGGCTACGGGCGCACCTCAGGGATAAGGTGCGTAATCGCCCGCGCTGAGCCGTCATGGATAGCGCTATTGCGTCTTTGCGAAAGGCACAGGTTCCCTGAGCCAGCCCGCGATCTTACAAACGCCCTCAAGCTCCCAACCCGCTCCAGACGTTTGACTTGTTCAAAGAGATGCAAGCCAGCGTGCGATCCCACCGATGTCTCTGACTCCGCTATTCAGACGGCTAACAAATTCAGATCGATGCAGGGCTGCTCCTGCCAGATAACAAAAAACCCGGCCTTTGCCGGGTTTTTATCACTGCATTCAGGCTGAGGAAACCCAGCCTGCCCCCCCGCTTAGTCGCGGAAGTTTTTAAACTGGAACGGCTGTCCAAGGTTGCTGCCGCGCACAATCGCCATAGCACCCTGCAAGTCATCACGCGCTTTGCCGGTAACGCGTAACGCTTCACCCTGAATCTGGGTCTGCACTTTCAGCTTGCTGTCTTTGATCAGCTTCACCAGCTTTTTCGCCACGTCGCTTTCAATGCCTTTTTTCAGTTTGGCATCGACTGCCCAGCTTTTACCGCTGTGCTCAATCTCTTCCGGCACCTCTAAGGCACCGCCTTCAATTCCGCGCTTCAGCAGTTTCTCACGCAAAATATCGACCAGCTGTTTGACCTGAAAATCGGACTCGCTGGTGATTTTGATGGTTTCATTCTTTTCGTTGAGCTCAAATTCGGCGCTCACGTTGCGGAAATCAAAGCGGGTAGACACTTCACGGTTGGCATTTTCCACCGCATTGCGAATTTCCTGCAGATCGACTTCTGAAACGATATCGAAAGATGGCATCTCTTCTTCTCCTGACGCTAAAGTGACATGCATAATACGCGTCTTACGGTGCTAAATAAAATCAGGCTGCACACAACGCTATACTTGTTCTGTGACAGTGAAGAATAAATAGATAGCCCGCCAGCGGGAGGCAGTATGAAAATTACCGTGTTAGGTTGCGGTGCTCTGGGTCAGGTGTGGCTCACAGCGCTGGCTCGCCAGGGACACGAGGTTCAGGGTTGGTTGCGGGTACCACAGCCCTATTGCTCAGCCAATGTCATCGATCCGCAAGGCAACATTTCAAACCGCACCTTTATAGCTAACGATCCGCTGTTTCTGGCTGAGAGCCAGTTACTGCTGGTGACACTGAAAGCGCCGCAGGTCTCGCCTGCGGTTAAAAACCTGGAAAGCGTGCTGGCGGAAAACTGCCCGGTGCTGCTGCTGCATAACGGTATGGGTACGCTGGAGGAGCTAAAAGGGCTGACCCAGCCGCTGCTGCGCGGTGTTACTACCCATGCGGCAATGCGCGACGGGACGGTAATCAAACACATCGCCAGCGGTATCACTCACATCGGGCCGGGCAACCGTAAAAGCGCCGCTTACAGCGATATCGCCGACATCCTGCATCATGCCCTGCCCGACGTCGCCTGGCACGACAATATCCGCGCCGCCTGCTGGCGTAAGCTGGCGGTCAACTGCGTCATCAATCCGATGACGGTGGAATATGATTGCCAGAACGGTGCCTTACGCGCCTATGCCGATCAGATCGCGCGGCTGTGCGATGAGATCAGTTGGGTGATGGAGCGTGAAGGTCAGAACGTCGCCAGCGAAAGCCTGCAGGATATTATTTTCGATGTAATTGAAAGCACCGCGGCCAATACCTCTTCGATGCTGCAGGACGTTCGCGCCCAGCGCCTGACCGAAATTGATTATATCAGCGGCTTTCTGCTGCGCCGCGCCCGAACTCACGGCCTGGTGCTGACGGAAAACAGCCGGCTGTACGACATTGTTAAACGTAAGGAGTCCTATTATGTCCGCGAACGCATCGGTACTGGTTTGCCTGGCACATGGCAGTGAAGAGACCGAAGCCGTCACCACCATCGATCTGCTGGTGCGGGGTGGATTAAAGGTGGTTACCGCCAGCGTTGAGAGTGATGGCAGCCTTGAAATCCGCTGCTCGCGCGGCGTGCGTTTGCTGGCCGATGCCCCGCTGGTTGAAGTAGCCGACAACGATTATGCCGCGATTGTGTTGCCCGGCGGACTGAAAGGTGCCGAGACGTTTCGTGACAGTCCGCTGCTGGTTGAAACGGTGCGCCAGTATCACCTCAACGACAAAATCGTGGCGGCCATCTGTGCCGCGGCCGGTACGGTACTGGTACCGCACGACCTGTTCCCGGTCGGCAACATGACGGGCTTTCCCGGATTGAAACAGACGATACCTGAAGAGAAATGGATGGAACGACGGGTGGTCTGGGATCCGCGGGTGAAACTGCTGACCAGTCAGGGTCCCGGCACGGCAATGGATTTTGCCCTGAAGCTGATCGATCTGCTGGTGGGAAAAGAGAAAGCGCGCGAGGTGGCCGCACAGCTGGTGCTGGCACCGGGCATTTACGATTATCAGGCCTGATAAGATTGAAGGCGGCCAGTCAGGACCGTGCTGGTCCCGACTGGCCGTGTTACCGGCGTAGATCGACTATGGACGGTAAACTTTGACGTTCTTATAGCCCTGCTCGTGCAGGTAAAGAGCCTGCAGACGACTCATCACGCCGCGATCGCAGTAAAGCAACCAGGTACGGTTCTGGTCGAGATCGCCAAACTGGCTGCTGAGTTTATAAAACGGCAGCGATTTCACTTCGGTGGCGTTGAGCTTTAATGGATTCTCTTCCTGCTCGTCGATCGCCCGGATATCCAGCACGATATCATTATCGCCCAGCGAGGCCACGGTTTCGACTTCCACCACCTCTTCTTCGGTCTGTTCGGCGATGGTCCGGATATCGACGTTGGTCGCTTCTTCCACTACCCGATTGAGGATATCGAAGTCGAAATTCTGCTCTTCTGCCTCAATCTTCGCCTTAACCGCTTTCACCGTCGGGCTTTTTGAGATCACGCCGCAATATTCCGGCATAGTGCTGGCAAAATCTTCGGTGCCGATTTCACGCGCTATCTTGATGATGTGTTCTTTATCATGCGAGATCAGCGGACGCAGAATCAGGGTGTCCGAGGCGTTATCAATCAGGCGCAGGTTAGTCAGCGTCTGGCTGGAAACCTGGCCGACCGCTTCACCGGTCACCAGCGCCTGTACGCCGTAGCGCTCAGCAATCATCGACGCGGCACGCACCATCATGCGTTTCAGCACCACGCCCATCTGGCCGTCATCCACTTTTTCGAGGATTTCACCTACTACAGGCTCGAAGTTAATCGCCACGAAGCGAACGCGGTGCGAACGGCCGAAGCGATTCCACAGATAGTGCGCGACCTGACGGACGCCAATTTCATGCGCTGCGCCACCCAGATTAAAGAAGCAGTAGTGCACACGACTACCGCGACGCAGCAGCATGTAGCTGGAGACGCCGGAGTCGAAGCCGCCGGATATCAGCGACAGCACATCTTCCTGGGTACCGATCGGGAATCCGCCCAGCCCTTCGTAACGCGCTGTCACCAGCGTCAGACGGTTCTCTTCCACTTCAAGGTTCACCGTCACGTCCGGATTTTTAAGCTGTACCCGGGCGCTCTCGATGTGCTGGTTCAGCCCGCCGCCGACATAACGTTCCACGTCCTGCGAACTGAAGCTATGCTTACCACGACGTTTAACGCGGACGCAGAAGCTTTTTCCTTCCAGGCTGTCGCGATACTGGGCTAAGGTCTGTTCAAAGATGTGATGAATATCGGTGTACTCACGATCTTCAACCGCCAGAACGTGATGGATCCCTGGAATGCGCGTCAGCTCATCAGGAATAATTTCCCCGAGCGCCGGATTTTTCGAACGCACTTCAATGTGATCCCAGTAACGCACTACCGCGATCTCATCACTGACCGTCTTCAGGACATTGCGGATATTGCTGGCAAGAATCTTAATAAAGCGCAAACGCACCGACGGACTCTTGATGGTGATTTCAGGAAATAACTTGATGATAAACTTCATGGCGACACAGCTTCGTTGGGCAAATAAGTGCTAAAACAGGCAGCACTTAGCTGGTAAAATCACAAAATTGCGGGCTGCATGGCGCAACCGCATCCGAGGCGCAGGAGTATATCACCTTTGTCAGGTGACTGCTTCTTCAACAGCCGCCGCATTGATTATTTTGCTAATCATTTGGTCTCAGCTACCATGACCGATTGCAGGATAATGTCCCAACCGTGAGTCGACCCGAAATATGCCGAAAAAAGCCGAACAGCCAGCCAGCTTTGAAACGTCATTGCAGCAGCTGGAACAGATAGTCAGCCGTCTGGAAAGTGGTGAACTGCCGTTGGAAGAGGCGTTGAATGAGTTTGAACGGGGCGTGCAGCTGGCGCGTACCGGTCAGCAAACGTTGCAACAGGCTGAACAGCGTGTGCGCATTTTGCTGAGCGATGATAAAGATGCCGACCTCACCTCTTTTACCCCGGAAAACGACTAATGGATTTTGCCCAGATGCTCAACGGGTATCACCAGCAGGTGAATGCCGCGTTGACGCGCTTTATAGAGCCACTCCCTTTTCAGAGTTCTCCTCTGGTTAATGCCATGCATTATGGGGCATTATTAGGCGGTAAACGTCTGCGCCCTTTTCTGGTTTATGCCACCGGCGAAATGCTCCATGCCGACCCGGCGAGTCTGGATGCGCCCGCTGCGGCGGTTGAATGCATCCACGCGTACTCCCTGATTCATGACGATCTCCCTGCAATGGACGACGACGCACTGCGTCGCGGGCAGCCGACCTGCCACATTAAATATGGCGAAGATACCGCGATACTGGCTGGCGATGCATTACAGACGCTGGCCTTCTCGATTCTGACGGATGAGCCGATGCCCGGCGTCAACGCGGAGTATCGGCTGATGATGCTGTCAGAACTGGCGCGGGCCAGCGGCGTGGCAGGCATGTGTGGCGGCCAGGCGCTGGATCTGGCGGCAGAAGGTCAGTCGGTCGATCTGGTGCAGCTGGAGCAGATTCATCGCCATAAAACCGGCGCACTGATTCGGGCTGCGGTGCGGCTGGGTGCGCTGGCGGCGGGCGAAGCAGGTCGTGCAGCATTACCGGCACTTGACCGCTATGCTGATGCTATCGGGCTCGCCTTTCAGGTGCAGGACGATATTCTGGATGTGGTGGGCGATACCGCGGTTATCGGAAAACGTCAGGGTGCCGACCAGCATCTCGGTAAAAGCACCTATCCTTCACTGTTAGGATTAGAACAGGCCCGTGCCAAAGCGCGGGATTTGTATCAGGAAGCCCTTGATGCATTAGAAATTCTCGCAGCGCAATCTTATAACACCACAGCATTGCAGGCGCTGGCGAGCTTCATAATTGAACGCGACAAATAACTTCCATAATGAGTCTCTGATGAGTTTTGATATTGCGAAATACCCGACACTGGCGCTGGCAAATACGGTTCAGGAGCTGCGCGCCCTGCCGAAAGAGAAGCTGCCGGCGCTCTGTGATGAACTGCGTCAGTACCTGTTAGACAGTGTGAGTCGCTCAAGTGGCCACTTTGCATCGGGTTTGGGCGTGGTCGAACTGACGGTTGCGCTTCATTATGTCTATAACACCCCGTTCGATCATCTGGTGTGGGATGTCGGCCATCAGGCTTATCCGCATAAAATTCTGACCGGTCGTCGCGATCGCATCGGCACCATTCGCCAGAAAAATGGCGTGCATCCGTTTCCGTGGCGCGGCGAAAGCGAATATGACGTACTGAGCGTTGGCCACTCATCGACCTCGATCAGCGCCGGTCTCGGCATGGCGGCGGCGGCAGAGCGTGAAGGCCTCGGTCGTCGCACCGCCTGTATTATCGGCGATGGCGCGATCACCGCCGGTATGGCGTTTGAAGCGATGAACCACGCGGGCGATATCAAACCTGACATGCTGGTGATCCTGAATGATAACGAGATGTCGATTTCAGAGAACGTCGGCGCGTTAAACAACCGGCTGGCGCAGATCCTGTCGGGCAAAACCTATGCGCGCCTGCGCGAAGGCGGTAAGCGGGTGCTGACTGGCCTGCCGCCGATTAAAGAGCTGGTGCGCCGCACCGAAGAGCATCTGAAAGGCATGGTGGTGCCGGGTACGCTGTTTGAGGAGCTGGGCTTCAACTATATTGGTCCGGTCGACGGCCATGACGTGCTGACGCTGGTCAATACCCTGAGCAACATGCGTAGCCTGAAAGGGCCGCAGTTCCTGCACATCATGACCAAAAAAGGCAAAGGCTACGCCCCGGCGGAAGAAGATCCGATCGCCTGGCATGCGGTGCCAAAATTCGATCCCGCCAGCGGTGAACTGCCTAAAAGCGCAGAAGGCCTGCCGAGCTACTCAAAAATCTTCGGCAACTGGCTGTGCGAGATGGCAGCCGACGATCCGAAACTGATGGCGATTACCCCAGCGATGCGGGAAGGCTCCGGCATGGTCGGCTTCTCTCGCGAATATCCCAACCAGTATTTTGATGTGGCGATCGCCGAGCAGCATGCGGTGACCTTCGCGGCCGGGATGGCAATTGGCGGCTACAAGCCGATCGTCGCCATCTACTCCACCTTCCTGCAGCGCGCCTACGATCAGCTGATCCATGACGTGGCTATCCAGAAACTGCCGGTCCTGTTTGCTATCGATCGCGGCGGCATTGTTGGCGCGGATGGCCAGACCCATCAGGGCGCGTTTGATCTGGCGTATCTGCGCTGCGTGCCGGATATGGTGATCATGACGCCAAGTGATGAGAACGAATGCCGGCAGATGCTCTACACCGGCTACCACTATCAGGATGGCCCGAGTGCGGTACGTTATCCGCGCGGCACCGGCATCGGCACGCCGCTGGCACCGCTGCAAAGTCTGCCGCTGGGTAAAGGCGTGGTGAAGCGCCAGGGCGAAAAACTGGCGATCCTTAACTTCGGTACTCTGTTACCCGAGGCCGCTGCGGCGGCGGAAGCGCTCAATGCCACGCTGGTGGATATGCGCTTCGTTAAGCCGCTGGATGAGGCGCTGATTGCTGAGCTTTCGACCCGTCACGAGGCGTTAATCACGCTGGAAGAAGGCGCGATCAAAGGCGGCGCGGGTAGCGGCGTCAACGAACTGGTGATGGCAAAACGTCTGCGCATTCCGGTACTGAACATCGGTCTGCCCGACGAGTTTATCCCGCAGGGTACGCAGGACGAAATCCGTCATGACTATTTGCTGGACGCCGAAGGCATTCAGCAACAGATCGCCGCCTGGCTGGCACAGTAACCTCCCTTCCCTGCGCTTCCCTTTGGGGAGCGCAGCCCCTGCTATGCTTATTCACTGCTAAAAATCATGCGCTATGCCGCGGGAGTCATTATGAAAACCATTCAACTGGGTAATACCGATCTGCAGGTTTCACGTCTCTGTCTCGGCTGTATGACCTATGGTGAGCCGATGCGCGGGAATCACGCCTGGACGCTGCCGGAAGCCAGCAGTCGCCCGCTGATTCAGCAGGCGCTGAATGCCGGCATCAACTTTTTTGACACCGCCAACAGCTACTCCGATGGCAGCAGTGAAGAGATCCTCGGCCGGGCGCTGAAAGATTTTGCCCGCCGCGATGAGGTCGTGGTCGCCACCAAAGTCTACTTCCCGCTGACTAATCTGTCGCAGGGCCTGTCACGCCAGAATATCCTGCAATCGATTGATGACAGCCTGCAACGCCTTGGCATGGAATATGTCGACCTGCTGCAGATCCACCGCTGGGATTACGACACGCCGCTGGAAGAGACGCTGGAAGCGCTGCACGATGTGGTGCAGGCCGGTAAAGCGCGCTATATCGGCGCCTCATCAATGCATGCCAGCCAGTTTGCCCAGGCACTAAGCCTGCAGAAGCAGCAGGGCTGGCATCGCTTCGTCAGCATGCAGGATCAGTACAACCTGATTCAGCGTGAAGAGGAGCGCGAAATGCACCCGCTCTGCCTGCAGGAACAGATCGCGGTGCTGCCGTGGAGCCCGCTGGCACGCGGCAAGCTGACCCGTCCGTGGGGCGAAACCACGGCGCGATCGACCTCGGATAAGGTGATGGCCTCGCTGTATGCCAATACCGAAGAGAACGATGCGGCGATTGCGCAGCGTCTGGTGCAGGTGGCTGAGGATAAAGGCGTCACCCGGGCGCAGGTCGCACTGGCGTGGCTGCTGAGTAAACCCGCCGTGACGGCCCCGATTATCGGTGCCTCGCGGGCTGAGCAGTTCGATGATTTGGTTAAGGCGGTGGATGTGACGCTGAGTGAGGCTGAGATTGCTACGCTGGAAGAGGTCTATCAACCGCATCAGGCGGTCGGATTCGAATAAACGCTGACGCCCGCACCTGACCGCAGAGTTCGCGGAGTTAAGGTGCGCGGCGATAACGGCATCCCATGCGGGATGCCGACCACCGTTTTAGCCGGCCAGCCAGATACCGAAGCCGTACAGCATCGCGGCGGCAATCACGCCGGCAATAATATCGTCAACCATGATGCCCATGCCGCCATGCACGTTGCGATCGAACCAGCGTATCGGCCAGGGTTTCCACATATCCAGAATGCGGAACAGCACAAAGCCGCCCAGCACCCACTGCCAGCTGTTGATCGGGATCGCCATCAGGGTGATCCACATGCCGATAAACTCATCCCAGACAATGCTGCCGTGATCGTGAACGCCCATATCTTTGGCGGTGCGATGGCAGAGGTAGACGCCGACGCAGATCCCCACCAGCACCACCAGCGAATAGAGATCCTGCGGCAGATGCGTCATCAGCCACCAGAAGGGGATCGCCGCCAGCGAGCCCATGGTGCCCGGTACCACCGGGCTGAGTCCGCTGCCAAAACCGGTTGCCAGCAGATGCCACGGATTGCTCATCCGCAGGCGGCCTTTTGCCACGTCGTTATTTAGTATCAAAGTGATCAAACCCTTTATGGCGGAACGTCGCTGGCTTGCCGTTTTCCAGCAGCATCAGCCCTTCCGACTCCGGTGCCATCTGACCAATGCAGGTATAGGGCACGCCAAGGTGGCCGAGCGCCACATCCAGCGCGCCGCGGTTCACCTCGGGTACGGTGAAGCAGAGTTCATAATCTTCGCCACCGCTCAGCGCCCAGCGTAAAACCTGCTCGGGTTCGAAGTGATCGCGTAGCGCGGCGGAAAGCGGTAACGCGTCGAGATTAAGGCGCGCGCCACAGCCGCTGGCTTTCAGCACATGGCCGAGATCAGAGATCAAACCGTCCGAAAGATCGACCGCTGAGGTGGCCAGAGAACGCAGCGCCTGCCCCTGCAGAATGCGCGGCATCGGCCGCAGATGGCGTTTAATCAGCGCTTCATGAACCGCCGGATCGCTGATGCGGCAGTGATGTTGCAGCAGCGCCAGGCCGGCCGCACTGTCACCCAGCGTGCCGGTGACGTAGATCCAGTCACCCGGTTTTGCGCCCGAACGTTTCAGGGCGCGGCCCTGCGGCACCAGGCCGTGAATCGCCAGCGTCAGGCTCAGAGGGCCACGAGTGGTATCGCCGCCCACCAGCTGCATATCGTAATATTCCAGCAGCTCGAACAGGCTGGCGCTGAAGGCAGCGAGCCAGCTCTCATCGACCTGCGGCAGGGTCAAGGCCAGCGTCAGCCACGCCGGATCGGCGCCCATAGCGGCAAGGTCGCTGAGGTTAACCGCCAGCGCTTTGTAGCCTAAGTCGGCAGGATGAATATCCCGTAAGAAATGCACGCCCGCGACCAGGGTATCGGTACTGATCGCCAGCGTCTGTTTTTCCGGCACGCTAAGTAACGCACAATCGTCGCCGATACCGAGTTCGACATCACGACGGCTGCGCGTTCTGCGGTTGAAGTAGCGTGCGATGAGTTCGAATTCACCACAAGACATAATTACGTTCCGCTTAACCCTTTATGAAAAAAGGCCGGCAAGCCGGCCTTTTTGTTTATTTGCGATGGGGTCGAATCTGTGGACCGGCTTTATCCAGTACGCCGTTAACAAATTTATGACTGTCTTCAGCGCCGAACACTTTCGCCAGCTCAATCCCTTCGTTGATGGCCACTTTATAGGGCACATCAGCGCGTTTGCTCAGCTCATACAGCGAGATACGCAGGATAGCTTTTTCGACCTGGCCCAGCTCTTCGAGCTGACGCGACAGGTAAGGCTTCATCAGTCCATCCAGATACGCACTGTTGGTCGCCACACCGGACAGCAGTTCGCGGAAATAGCTAATATCGACGTCTTTGACGTCTTGTTCCGCCAGAAACTGGTATTCCACATCGGCAATGTCGTTGTTGGACAACTGCCAGGAGTAAAGCGCCTGAACAGCGCACTCACGGGCGCGACGACGAGCAGCAGGTTTCACAAAATTCCCCTTACAAAAATCAGGCTTTGATGGCTTTCAATACGTTGATCATTTCGAGCGCGGTCAGGGCCGCTTCGGCACCTTTATTACCGGCTTTGGTGCCAGCACGCTCAATGGCCTGCTCGATATTTTCGGTGGTCAGCACGCCGAACGCGACAGGAATCTCGCTGTTCATGGCAACGCTGGCGATACCGGAGCTGGCTTCACCGGCCACATATTCGAAGTGAGCAGTGCCACCACGAATTACCGTGCCCAGAGCAATAACGGCGTCATATTTGCTGGTGTTTGCCAGTGCGCGCGCTGCCAGCGGCAGTTCATACGCACCCGGAACCCAGACTACGGTGATATTGTCATCTTTGACCTGGCCAATACGTTTCAGGGCATCAACTGCACCATCCAGCAGGCTGTCATTAATGAAGTTGTTAAAACGCGCAATAACGATGGCAACATTGGCCTCAGGCGTTGCAACAGCAGCTTCGATAACTTTCATACTTATCCTTTCAGGGGGTTTGTTTGGCCCCGCGCAGGGGGGCGGATTCTATCATACTCTTCGGCGGCGTGCTCTCGCTTTTCCGTCCGTGTTATTGCGGCGTCAGGGTCAGGCGTAAATCCTCACCGACCTGGCGAACGTCGCGGAAAATCAGGCCTGGCGCATCAGCCAGACGATCAAGGCCCGGTAACTGGCACAGGCCGCGTCCCTGGTCGCCGAGTAATTTCGGTGCCAGATAGACAATCAGTTCATCGACCAGTCCGGCCTGCAGCAGCGCGCCCGCCAGGCTGGCACCCGCTTCGACCCAGACGCTGTTCACCTGACGCTGACCCAGCAGCATCATCATCGCCACCAGATCCAGCTGCTGTTCGCGCAGCGGCACGGCGATCTGACTGACGCGCTCTGGCCAATGCTGCTGATCGGGTTGATGGCGCATCAGCCAGGTTTCACCCGGCTGGTCAATGAGCCGATGCTGCGGCGTCACGCGGTTCTGGCTGTCGACAATCACCCGCAGCGGCTGCCGCAGTTGCTGTTGATCAAGTAACGCCTGGGTGTCCGGGTTGAGTTCGGACCAGCGCACCGTCAGCGACGGATCGTCAGCCAGCACCGTGGCGCTGCTGCTGAGGATCGCGGCACTTTGCGCCCGCAAGCGCTGCACATCGCGACGGGCGGCCGCCGAGGTGATCCACTGGCTTTCGCCATTCGCCATCGCGGTGCGGCCATCCAGCGAGGCACCCAGCTTAAGCTGGATCCACGGAAAACCGGTACGCATCCGCTTCAGGAAACCGCGATTCAGCGCTTCCGCCTCTTCCATCATTAGCCCGTGGCTGACCGCAATCCCGGCCTGATGCAGCCGGTGCAATCCGCGACCGGCAACCTGCGGGTTGGGGTCCTGCATCGCGGCGACCACCCGGCTCACGCCAGCGGCAATCAGCGCGTCGCTGCAGGGTGGCGTGCGACCATGATGGCTGCACGGCTCCAGCGTTACATAGGCGGTGGCACCGCGTGCTTTATCACCGGCCATCCGCAGAGCATGCACTTCTGCATGAGGCTCGCCGGCGCGCTGATGCCAGCCCTCGCCCACCACCTGACCGTCACGGACAATCACACAGCCCACATTCGGATTGGGCATGGTGGTAAAGCGGCCGCGGCGCGCCAGTTCCAGCGCGCGCGCCATGTAGATTTCATCGGTCATGGCTTAATCCTGTAACCGGGCGATCTCTTCGCCAAAATCACGAATATCTTCGAAGCTGCGGTAAACCGAGGCAAACCGAATATAGGCGACTTTATCGAGCTTTTTCAGCTCGTCCATCACCAGATTACCAATCAGTTTACTGGGAATTTCGCGTTCGCCAGTGGCGCGCAGCTGGGTTTTAATGTGGTTCACCGCGCTCTCGACCGCATCAGCACTGACCGGACGTTTCTCAAGCGCTTTCATCATCCCGCTGGCCATTTTGTCTTCATTGAAAGGCTCACGCACGTCATTACTTTTTACCACGCGCGGCATCACCAGTTCCGCCACCTCAAAGGTGGTAAAGCGTTCATGGCACATCAGACACTGGCGCCGGCGTCGCACCGACGATCCTTCACTAACCAGACGAGAATCAATCACTTTGGTGTCCACAGCGGAGCAGAATGGGCAATGCATGACGTTTCCTGACGCGAGATAGATGGGCCTGACAGTGTAGCGCGAACTGCCGGTCAACAAAATCTCTTCCGTGCCATTCCGTCGGCCAGCGCCCAGCATAAACGGTGTTAAATCGCGGCTGCGGCAAAAGGGTCTACGCTTATAGAGCCGCAAGACGGCGTATATCTACTAACACACTGGAGGTTGTATGGGACTGTTTAATTTCGTCAAAGAAGCGGGTGAAAAGCTTTGGGATGCCGTGAACGGTGGCGACGATCAAAATAAAAAACTGCAGGACCACATCAACAAGCTGGGCTTGCCGGACAGCGACAAGGTCGATGTGAAAGTGAATGGCGATACCGTCACGGTAAGCGGTGACGGCCTGTCACAGGAGCTGAAAGAGAAAATTCTGATCGCCGCCGGTAACGTTGCCGGCATCACCAAAGTCGAAGACAAGGTGACAACCAGCGACAGCGCTACTGAGTCTGAACTTTACACCGTGAAAAAAGGCGACACGCTGAGCGCTATTGCAAAGCAGGTTTATGGAAATGCTAACGAATACAACAAGATTTTCGAAGCCAACAAGCCAATGCTGTCGCATCCTGATAAGATCTATCCTGGCCAGGTTTTACGCATTCCAAAATAACCGACAAGGATAAACTTATGATCAGGACGGTTTGGGCGCCAGCAGCACTTTCACTGGCGTTACTGAGCGGTTGCAGTACTCCCGCGACCAACCCGCAGGTTAAGCAGTTGCATCAGGAAGTGAGCCAGCTCAATCAGCAGATGCAACACTTAACCACCCAGGCCAGTGCGCTGGAGATACAGGGGCAGCTCAACAGCCATTCCAGCAACGGTGCATGGCTGGTACCGCAGGCGAATACCCCGGTCGCGCTGCAGACTCAGCTCGGCACCCTGCGACTGACATTGTCGCCGGTGGTAGCCGAAGCCAGTGGATCGCGGACCACATTGTCGATCCGCGCAATGGGCGATCAACCGTTGCCTGCGCTGCATGCCACGGTAATCTGGGGCGAACTGGACCCGGCAACCGGCAAACCGCTCAACAGCGATAGTCTGAGTCAGAACATCGCCGTGCCCGCCTCACTGTTACCGCAACATACCGTTGAGGTTCCGCTGCGGCTGAGTGGCCTGACTCCGGATCAGCTCGGCTTTATCCGGGTGCACCAGGTTACCGCTGACGCACCGGCTCAAACCGTTCCTGCTGCGCCTTAACTGGCGCAAAAAAAACGGGCCGCCATCACTGGCAGCCCGTTTTTATCATCCCACCGCGCTTACGGCAGGATAGAAGGCTGATCGGCGCCCTCTTTCTCAACTTTCTGCACCAGCATATGTTCACGCTTCATGCCCAGCTTCAGCGCCAGCGCCGAAGAGACATAAATTGATGAAATCGTACCGATGGTCACACCAATCAACATGGTCAGTGAGAAGCCTTTCAGCAACGCGCCACCAAAGATGAACAGGATCAGGATCATCGCCAGCGTGGTCAGTGACGTAATCAGGGTACGGCTTAACGTCTGGGTCAGCGACACGTTGGTAATGTCGTAAGAGCTGCCGCGGCGAATCTTGCGGAAGTTCTCACGAATACGGTCGGAAACCACGATTTTATCGTTAAGCGAGTAACCAATCACCGACATCAGCGAGGCGACAATCGTCAGGTCGATCTCAATCCGGAACAGCGCCAGCAGACCGCAGGTGATGATCACGTCGTGCGCCAGCGCCAGCACGGTGCCCAGCGCCAGACGCCACTCAAAGCGGAAACCGATATAGATCAGAATCGCAATCAGCGCTGACAGCAGCGCCATCGCCCCCGCCTGCGCCAGATCGCTGCCGACGCTCGGGCCGACGAACTCAATGCGCTTAACGGTCGCGTTCTGCTGGGTGGTCTGGTTGATTACCGACACCACTTTGTTGCCTAACTCGGTGCCTGCCGGGCCGGTGACGGGCGCCATGCGCACCATCACGTCACGGCTGCTGCCGAAGTTCTGCACCAGCGGCTCGTCGAAGCCCGCTTTCACCAAATCGCCACGCAGCGTATCAAGGTCGGCCGGTTTTTCCAGCGCGATCTCAATCACCGTACCGCCGGTGAAATCGAGACCCCAGTTGAAGCCACGAATGCCGACAATCGCAATCGCGGCTACGATCAGCAGCCCCGAAATGATGAAGGCCAGCTTATCCCAGCGCATAAAGTCGACGACTTTACGCCCGTGGTTCAACTGCTCAATGTTATATTCCTGTGCCACAACGCACTCCTCAGATAGACAGCTTGTTGATGCGTTTGCCACCGTAAACCAGGTTAACAATGGCACGGGTACCTACGATCGCGGTGAACATTGAGGTCGCGATACCAATTGCGGTGGTAATCGCAAAGCCTTTGATCGAACCGGTGCCGACCGCATAAAGAATGATGACTTTGATCAGGGTGGTCACGTTCGCATCGACAATACTGGAGAAGGCGCCTTTATAGCCCTCATGAATTGCCTGCTGAACCGAGCGCCCGTTACGCAGTTCTTCTTTAATACGTTCGTTAATCAGTACGTTAGCATCAACTGCTACCGCCAGCGTTAACACAATACCGGCAATACCCGGCATGGTCAGGGTTGCACCAGGCAGCAGGGACATGACGCCGACGATCAGCACCAGGTTCACCAGCAGCGCACTGGTCGCAATCAGACCAAACTTCTTGTAGAACACCACCATAAACAGGATCGACGCAAGCAGGCCCCACAGGCAGGCTTCCAGACCCTGAGTAATGTTCTGCTGACCCATGGTCGGACCGATAGTGCGCTCTTCCACAATCTGGATAGGCGCAATCAACGCACCGGCACGCAGCAGCAGCGACAGCTGACGTGCTTCGTTCGGGTTGTTGATACCGGTGATGCGGAAGCTGTTCCCCAGACGAGACTGGATGTTGGCGACGTTAATCACCTCTTCCTGTTTCACCAGAATTGAACGGCCATTGGCATCTTTTTTACCGCTGTCTTTGTACTCCACAAACAGGGTCGCCATCGGCTTGCCGATGTTGTCCTTGGTGAAGTTCGACATGATGTTACCGCCCGCGCCATCCAGTGAAATGTTCACCTGTGGCTGGTTGTACTCATCCATGCTGGAGGTCGAGTCGGTGATGTGGTCACCGGTCAGGATCACCCGCTTGTAGAGCACCACCGGCTGGCCGTCACGCATATCTTTGACTTCAGAGTCGCCCGGCACCCGGCCACTGGCCGCCGCGGTAGGATCAACGCTGGTATTAACCAGACGGAATTCCAGCGTCGCGGTCGCACCCAGAATCTCTTTGGCGCGTGCAGTGTCCTGAATACCTGGCAGCTCAACCACAATGCGATCGGAACCCTGACGCTGTACCAGTGGTTCGGCCACGCCCAGCTGGTTCACACGGTTACGCAGAATCGTGATGTTCTGCTGGACCGCATATTCACGCGCTTCGCTCAGGCGCGCATCGCTCATGGTGGCACGCAGCGCATCATTGCCGCTGCTTTTGATCACCAGATCCTGATGACGTGAGGTCAGCCAGGAGACAGCAGCATCGCGGCTGGCGGCGTCACGGAAACGAATTTCCACCCCGTAGTTCGCGATTTTGTTGACGTTGGTATAAGGAATATTTTTGGTGCGCAGGTCGCTACGCAGCGTATCGGCATTCTGCTCCTGCAGCTTGCCTAAGGCGGTGTCCATGTCCACTTCCATCAGGAAGTGCACGCCGCCACGCAGATCGAGACCGAGTTTCATCGGTTCCGCTGACAGCATCGTCAGCCAGCGTGGCGTGGCCGGAGCCAGATTCAGCGCCACAACGTAGTCTTCGCCCAGCGCCTTCATGATCGCTTCACGGGCGCGTAACTGCACATCGGTGTTAGCGAAGCGCGCGGTAATGGCGCCATTTTCCAGCGCAACGGATTTGCTCTGGATATTGTCTTGTTTTAATGCGGACTGAATGTGATCCAACGTCTGCTCACTGGCGGCGCTTCCGCGCGCGCCAGTGATTTGAACGGCCGGATCCTCACCATACAGGTTGGGAAGCGCATACAGCAGGCCGACGAGAATCACGACGACCAGCATCACATACTTCCACAAAGGATAACGATTTAACACGGCAGTTCCCTTAGGGAAGATAGAATTACAGCGCCTTCATAGTACCTTTCGGCAGGACGGCAGCGACGAAATCACGTTTAATGACCACTTCATTGGTCTCATTCAGCGCGATAGAAACGTAGCCAGTGTCAGACACTTTTGTTACGCGACCTACCAGGCCACCGCTGGTCAGCACTTCATCGCCCTTTGAGATGGAATCCATCAGCTTCTTGTGCTCTTTCGCACGTTTCTGCTGCGGACGCAGGATCATGAAATAGAAAATCAGACCAAACACCACCAGCATGATCACCAGAGAATACGGACTTCCCTGCGACGGTGCGCCTGCTGCGGCCACGGCGTCAGAAATGAAAAAGCTCATTAAATTTCCCTCATTGATGAATTATCAGACGTTAAAGGCGGAACTTCTTTGCCCGTCCGTTGGTAGAACTCGTTTACAAAGCGCTCTAATTTACCCTCTTCGATGGCCTGGCGTAAACCTGCCATCAGGCGCTGGTAATAGCGCAGATTGTGAATCGTGTTCAGACGCGCGCCCAGTATTTCGTTACAGCGGTCCAGATGATACAGGTAGGCGCGGCTGTAATTACGACAGGTGTAGCAATCACATTCGGCATCCAGTGGCGCAGTGTCATCTTTATATTTGGCGTTGCGGATTTTAACCACACCGTCAGTCACAAACAGATGGCCGTTACGCGCGTTACGGGTTGGCATCACGCAATCGAACATATCGACGCCGCGACGGACCCCTTCCACCAGATCTTCAGGTTTGCCGACACCCATCAGATAGCGCGGTTTATCCTGCGGAAGCTGCGGGCAGACGTGCTCAAGAATACGGTGCATGTCCTGTTTAGGCTCACCCACCGCCAGGCCGCCCACAGCGTACCCATCAAAGCCAATCTCTACCAGACCTTTCACCGACACATCTCGTAAATCTTCGTAAACCGAGCCCTGGATGATGCCGAACAGCGCATTTTTGTTACCGAGGCTGTCAAAACGGTCACGGCTGCGTTTCGCCCAGCGCAGCGACATCTCCATCGAGCGTTTGGCATAGTCCCAGTCCGCCGGGTACGGCGTACATTCGTCGAAGATCATTACGATGTCGGAGCCGAGGTCATACTGAATCTCCATCGACTTTTCAGGATCGAGGAAAATCGCGTCGCCATTGATGGGGTTACGGAAGTGCACCCCGGCTTCGGTAATTTTGCGGATGTCGCCCAGGCTGAAGACCTGGAAACCACCGGAATCGGTGAGGATCGGCCCTTTCCACTGCATAAAATCATGCAGGTCGCCGTGCAGTTTCATGATCTCCTGGCCCGGACGCAGCCAGAGGTGGAAGGTGTTGCCCAGAATAATTTGCGCCCCGGTCTCCTGCACTTCTTCCGGCGTCATGCCTTTTACCGTGCCGTAGGTGCCGACCGGCATAAACGCCGGGGTTTCGACCACGCCGCGATCAAAAATCAGACGGCCACGGCGCGCGCGCCCGTCTGTGGTATCAAGTTCAAATTTCACAAAGCCTCCACCGGAGAAACAGTCCGATGTCTACAACCCTGCGCCAGAAGGCGCGTCAGGTCGTGGGTTAATAAATCAGTCGCCAATCTTTTCCATCGGCGCCTGCGGATTTTTGCTGATAAACATCGCGTCACCATAACTGAAGAAACGATATTGCTCAGCCACGGCAGCGCGGTAGGCCGCCATGGTGTGCTGGTAACCGGCAAACGCCGAGACCAGCATAATCAGGGTAGATTCGGGCAGGTGGAAATTGGTGATCAGCGCATCGATCACCTGATAGTGGTAGCCCGGATAGATAAAAATCTGGGTATCGTCGAAGAACGGCGCAATCAGCGCATCCTGACTCGCTTTGGCCGCGCTCTCCAGCGAGCGTACTGAGGTGGTGCCAACCGCGACCACCTTGTTGCCGCGCGCTTTACAGGCCAGCACCGCATCCACGACCTCCTGCGGCACTTCCGCATATTCGGCATGCATGTGATGTTCTTCGATGTTGTCGACGCGCACCGGCTGGAAGGTGCCCGCCCCGACATGCAGCGTGACAAATGCCATCTCAACGCCCTTCTCTTTCAGCGCCTGCAACAGCGGCTCATCGAAGTGCAATCCGGCGGTAGGCGCAGCGACGGCACCGGGACGGGCACTGTAAACGGTCTGATAGAGTTCGCGGTCGGCCTCTTCATCAGGGCGATCGATGTACGGTGGCAGCGGCATATGGCCGACGCTGTTCAGGATGTCGAGTACTGCCCGATCATCGTCAAAGGCGATCTCGAACAGGGCGTCGTGGCGCGCCACCATCGTCGCTTTAACGCTCTCATCTTCACCCAGCAACAGGGCTGCACCCGGCTTGGGTGCTTTTGAGGCGCGCACATGGGCCAGCACGCGATTGTCGTCGAGCATCCGCTCCACCAGCATTTCGATTTTGCCGCCGCTGGCTTTACGGCCATAGACGCGCGCCGGGATCACGCGGGTGTTGTTGAACACCAGCAGATCGCCTGGATTGAGCTTATCCAGCACGTCGGTGAACACACCGTGCGTCAGTGCGCCGCTGGGACCATCGAGCGACAGCAGACGACAGCCGCTGCGCTGCGCCTGGGGATAGTGGGCAATCAGGGATTCGGGCAATTCAAAAGCAAAATCGGCGACACGCATGAAAGAGTTCTTTCTCAGGCAAAAACAGGCGGCACAGTTTAGCGGAAAAACGACCAATTCTGAACAACTGGCTGCGCAAAGGCAGTTCAGCCTATAATGAGCCATGAACTTTCTTGCTCATCTCCATCTGGCCCAACTGGCTGACAGCTCGCTACTCGGCAATTTAATGGCTGATTTTGTGCGCGGTAACCCGCACCAGCACTGGCCCACGCCGGTGGCTGACGGCATTCTGATGCATCGTCGGCTCGACGTCATGACCGATGCGTTGCCGGAAGTCCGTCGCGCCCGTCAGCTGTTCCGTCCGGAAACCTATCGCGTGGCCCCGATTACCCTTGATGTCATCTGGGACCATTTTCTGGCCCGTCACTGGACGCATTTCACCTCTGATCTGACGCTGGCGCAGTTTTCTGCCGCTGCCGAGCGCGAAATCGTGCCGCAGCTGGCGGCGACCCCGGAGGAATTTCAGCGGCTGAACGCAGTGATGTGGCATGAACGCTGGTTCGAGCACTACGCCCAGCCCGCCCGGCTGGAACGGGTGCTGCACGGCATGGCCAGCCGCCGCCCACGCCTGGCGGCACTGCGCGATTCTTATCACGACTTCACTGAACACTATGAGCAGCTTGAAGCCCTGTTTTTCATTTTTTATCCGCGTTTAATGGCGCAGGCGACGGCCAGAACGCTGTAAAACCCGATCCTCTTCTGTTGGCTGGCAGATGCCGGCCAATACCGCACAAAAAAGCCGCCTGCCCGCCCCCTCCCCATCTTGCCATCGCGTCTTATCTGCGGCTTAATGAAGCCTTTCTTAACAATAGTTAAGCAAAACACACAGCCAGACCGCCTGTTCAGGCGCGCCTTCCGTTCGCTATGGCAAAAAAACATAAGAGGGAAAGATGTCATCCGCTTCGCATTCTGAAATTGACGCGCGTTACCGTTACGCCTGCGACATCGCCCGTGCGGCGGCCAGCCGGGCTTATTCGTGGTATCAGCAGCGTCAAAACCTGGTGGTGGAACACAAGAGGGATCTGCAGGACGTGGTCAGCGAAGCCGATCGCAACGTCGAAGCATTAATCAAAACGTTGATTGAGGAGCGCTTCCCGGACGATGCCGTCTACGGTGAAGAGAGCGGCGGCGAAACAGGCAACGCCAGCTTTATCTGGGTCGTCGATCCAATTGATGGCACCGCCTGCTTCGTCAACGGCCTGCCTAACTGGTGCGTCTCGCTGGCAGTGGTGTGCGACGGTGAACCGGTGATTGGCGTGGTGTGCGATCCTAATCATCAGGAGCTGTTCCACGCCCGACTGGGCCAGGGCGCGTGGGTCAACGAGACCCGGTTGCAGGTACATGCAGCGCAACATCTCAACGAAGGTCTGCTCGGCATCAGTCACTCCAGCCGCACGCCGGGCGAGAGCGTTACCCGCCTGATTGCCGGACTGACTCAACAGGGCGGCATGTTTATCCGCATCGGTTCCGGCGCGCTGACCAGCGCCTGGGCGGCAGCGGGCCGGTTAATCGGCTACTACGAAGCGCATATGCATCCGTGGGATAGCCTGCCAGGCATTGTGCTGATGCGAGAAGCCGGTGGCGTCACTAACGATTACCTCAGTAACGACGGACTGAAAAATGGCAATCCGGTGCTGCTGGCGAATGCCACGCTCTATCCAAAGATAAAAGCGCTGACCGGCAATCGCGCGCTGGACGAATAAATGCGCGCTACCCGATGGTGCCAATGCACGTTAGCCCTGAGTGCACTCTGGCTACTGAGCCTGCCGATGCAGGCGGCCCCGCTGCCCCATTATCAGTTGGAAAAAGTGGTCGAACTGAGCCGGCACGGCGTGCGGCCACCGACGCCCGGCAACCGTAAAGAGATCGAAGCCGCCAGCCAGCAGCCGTGGACGGTATGGACCACGGCGGATGGCGAGCTGACCGGTCACGGCTACAGCGCAGTGGTCAACAAAGGACGCTGGCAGGGCGAACATTACCGCCAGCTTGGTTTACTGCCTGCTGGCTGCCCGACGGCAGACGACGTCTATCTGCGCGCCAGCCCGCTCCAGCGCACCCGAGCCACCGCCCAGGCGATAGCCGACGGTGCGTTTCCGGGCTGTGGCGTACCGATCCATCAGGTGACCGGTGAGGTTGATCCACTGTTTCAGAGCGATAAGCTGGCGTTTGCACAAACCGATCCGCAGCAAGAACTTGCGGCTAAGCAGCAGAAAGCGGGCGATCTGGCGCAGTTACAGCAGCAACTGCAACCGGCTATTCAGCAGCTTAAAGCCGCGGTTTGCCCGCCCACGGCGAAATGTGATTTCTTTGATCGCCCATGGCAATTCAAACAGACCCGCAGCGGCCACACCTACGTCGAAGGACTGAGCGTGATGGCCAGTATGGTTGAGACCCTGCGGCTGGGTTACAGCGAAAATCTGCCCGTCGATCAGCTGGCGTGGGGGCATATCACCACCGCGGCGCAAATTACCCGCCTGCTGCCGTTGCTGACCGCTAATTACGATTTGAGTAATGATCTGCTCTATCAGGCACAGCGGCGGGGATCGATTTTACTGCAGGCGATGCTGACCGAAATCGCCAGCAATTCCTCCACTGCCCGCTGGCTGATCCTGGTGGCGCATGACACCAATATTGCGATGGTGCGTACCCTGATGGGGTTTGACTGGCAGCTGCCGGGCTACGCGCGCGGCAATATTCCGCCCGGCGGCAGTCTGGTGCTGGAGCGCTGGCGTGACAGCCAGAGCGGCGAGCGTTTTCTGCGGCTCTACTTCCAGGCACAGAGCCTTGATGGCCTGCGTCAGTTACAGCCGATTGATGACGCACAGGGTTTATTGCGTCAGGAGTGGCATCAGCCAGACTGCAGAATGACCGACGTCGGGCTGCTGTGTCCTTATCAATCGACCCTGACCGGCTGGCAACAACGGCTGGACAAGCGCGCCACGCAGCCGGTTTCCATCCGGCTGCCCTGAGCTGCCGCTAATCAAATCCATGCCGCGCTCGCTGCGCGGCGTAAATATGCTTTATCAGGCTTAATTGGTTGTATTGCTGTCACCTGGTACTTTTCTTATTTAAATAACCCAGCTATCAGCGGCGTTAATTTTGTTTTACGATAACCGGGTCAATCATCCCTTTTTATTTCTCTGATTCTCTTGAATATTTCGGCGACTGGTTTCGCCGTTTTTTTATTTATTTGCTGTTCTCTTCGCCCCGCCACAGCCGCCCTGATGCGCTTAACGCCGATGTTTAGCTGGCAATCCCCTTCACCGCAGATAATTAACCGCGCAGGCGGATAGGTTATTCCACCGTCTGAAAGCGCCATCCGCCCGGGTTATTTCGTTACGGTGTTGTGACTGACATAAATAGCCAGCGCAGCGTCAGAGAAGTCAGTCGGGGGAAGAGAGAAGATGGAAGAGATGGCAAAGCGCATCTGCTCCCCCGCCAGGGGGAGCAGCCGACAATCAGCGCGGTTTACGTACCAGCTTGTAGCCCAGCAGCAGCACCACTATCCACACCACGCCGACATAAAGCGATATCCGGGTATCCGGGAAATAGCCGATCAGCGCAATGATGAAGCAGAGGAATGCGACACCGACACCCGCGGTCCAGCTGCCGCCTGGCAGCGCGAACTTCAGTTCGCTGGCAGCCTGTTTGCCGATTTTGCGGCGGAAGGCGATCTGCGACAGCAGAATCATGATCCACACCCAGACCGTCGCAAAGGTGGCCAGCGAGGCGATGACCAGGAACACTTTTTCCGGCATCAGGTAGTTGAGATAGACCGCAATCAACATGGCGAACATCATCACCACCACCGTCACCCACGGAATACCGCGTGAAGAGACTTTCATAAACATCTTCGGCGCATGTCCCTGCTGGGCCATACCGTGCAGCATGCGCCCCACGCCAAACACGTCGCTGTTGATCGCTGACAGTGAGGCGGTCAGGACCACAAAATTAAGAATCGAGGCGGCCGCCGCGATGCCCAGATGCTGGAAGGTCAGCACAAACGGGCTGCCCGAGGTGCCTACCTGGTTCCACGGATAGATCGACATAATCACAAACAGCGTGCCGACATAAAACACCAGAATACGCCAGGGTACCGAGTTAATGGCGCGCGGAATCGACTTCTCCGGTTCCTTCGCTTCACCGGCCGTGATACCAATGATTTCGATACCGCCGTAGGCGAACATCACCATCTGCAGCGACAGCAGCATTCCGACCACGCCGTGGGCAAAGAAGCCGCCGTTGGTCCACAGGTTATGGATGCCGGTCGGCTGGCCGCCGTTGCCGATGCCCCAGATAATCATGCCGAAACCGGCCAGAATCATCACAATGATGGTGGCGACTTTGAAGAAAGAGAACCAGAACTCCACTTCGCCAAACACCTTCACGCTCATCAGGTTGACCGCGCCGATGATCAGCACCACGCTCAGTACCCAAATCCAGTGCGGCACCTCCGGAAACCAGACGCCCATATAGATGCCGAACGCCGTCACATCGGCGATCGCCACGATCAGGATTTCGAAGCAGTAGGTCCAGCCGGTAATGTAGCCCGCCATCGGACCGAGATAATCCTGGGCGTAACGGGAGAATGAGCTGGCCTGGGGATTGTTGACGGACATCTCACCCAGCGCACGCATGATGATGTAGGCCACGGCCCCGCCGATAATATAGGCGAGCAGCACGCTGGGTCCGGCCATTTTGATCGCATCGGCGGAACCGTAAAACAGCCCGGTGCCAATCGCCGATCCCAGCGCCATAAAGCGGATGTGGCGCGTGCTCAGTCCGCGTTTGAGCTTATTGGTTTCTTGCATAACAACCTGTACCTGTGAAATGAAAAAACCACGGGCAAGCCCGTGGTTAAAGAAAAATCAGTGCCATCTGCTACGAGTGAACGGAAACCTGTTCGCGTCCTTTAACCCGATCCACCACGGCGGCAATCAGCAGCATCACCAGCGATGGCGGCAACCAGGCAAGTCCCTGATCGGCCAGCGGCAGGTGCTGACTGAATGCAGGCAGCAACGCTTTAAACCCGGTAGTTTTAATCGCATCAATAATGCCGAACAGCAGGCTAATCAGCATTGCTGGCGCAATAATCCGGCTGCTCTTGTTCCACCAGTTCAGGGTGAAGCTCAGCACCACCAGCACGATACAAGGCGGATAAATCGCCGTCAGGACCGGGATGGAGATCTGAATCAGGTGGCTCAGGCCGAGGTTCGACACCACCATCGAGAACAGACCAAGGATAAACACCAGCGTTTTATACGACAATGGCAGGTATTGCGCAAAAAATTCCGCACAGGCACAGGTCAGACCGACCGCCGTTACCATACAGGCAACAAAGATCAGCGCCGCCAGGAAGAAGCTGCCCATACCGCCAAATGTCTGCTGAACGTAAGCGTGCAGAATCGCTGCGCCGTTCGCATTCTGATCGACCAGCGCGCCGCTGCCGGAGCCCAGTTTAAACAGGCACAGGTAGACCAGCGTCAGGCCCACGCCAGCAATCAGGCCGGCCAGAACGGTGTAACGCGTCAGCAGCGCGGCATTATCAACCCCGCGTGAACGGGCCGCGTTCACGATCACGATGCCGAACACCAGTGCGCCCAGCGTATCCATGGTCAGATAGCCGTTCACAAAACCGCTGGAGAACGCCGCACGCTGATAATCTTCCGTCGCCGGAATAGTGCCGCCCGCTGGCCACACCAGCGCAGCAATGCCCAGCACGGTCAGCGCCACAATTTTTAGCGGCGCAAGGAAATGGCCGACGGTATCGAGCAGTTTGCCCGGATAGAGCGACACGCCAATCACCAGCGCAAAATAGACCAGGCTGTAGATAAACAGCGGCATCGCGCCATCACCGGTCAGCGGGGCAATCCCCATCTCAAAGGAGACGGTGGCCGTCCGCGGCGTCGCAAAGAGTGGCCCGACCGCCAGATAGCAGACGGTGGCCAGCACCAGACCGGCAACCTTACCGATTGGGGTACTGAGTGCATCCACGCCGCCGCCGACGCGCGCCAGCGCTACCACGGTCATCACCGGCAGACCCACGGCAGTGATCAGAAAGCCAATAGCGGCGGTCCAGACGTGTTCGCCAGACTGAATGCCAACCATCGGCGGGAAAATGATGTTGCCCGCGCCAACGAACAGGGCAAATGTCATGAAGCCCAGCGCGAGAATGTCTTTCGAGGTTAAACGATGTGTCATACGGCCTGTCACTGATGTTGCGGTGGAAGTTGGGTTTGTGTTGTCCCCTCGCTGCGTTAAAACCACGACCAGCCAGCCAATGTCAGCGCATTATGCTCGTCGTGAGGTGAAGCGCAGGTGATTTAAGCTGCTTTTTTTCTGTTCACGGAGGGATGGATCGACAACGGGGCTAAGTAAAACGTTTATAGCGGGGAAAGGCAATACGGGATCGGAAAACCAGAAGGTTATCCCGTTATTTACGTAACAACCAGTGGATAGCGTTAATTTTTAACCCAGGCACACAAGATGATGTGCCTAAATAATAAACAGACCGCGAGAATTCCCCGCATAACGCCGCTGACAAATGCACAAAAGGCGCGTTTTACGCGCCTGTTTGCACAAGTTTACAGCATTACCACACCTGTTTTGCGATATCGACCACCAGGCGAATCTTCTGCCACTGCTGCTCTTCGCTCAGGCTGTTGCCCTCTTCGGTAGAGGCAAAGCCGCACTGCGGGCTGAGACAGATCTGGTCGAGGCTGACATACTGCGCCGCTTCCTGCAGTCGGGCTTTCACCTGCGCCGGATCTTCCAGCTCACCGGATTTGGTGGTGATCAGGCCCAGCACCACCTGCTGATGGCCTGGCTTGATGAAGCGCAGCGGCTCGAAACCGCCTGAACGGGCATTGTCATATTCGAGGAAGAAGGCATCGACATTGACGCTGCCAAACAGGATTTCCGCCACCGGCTCGTAACCACCTTCTGAAATCCAGGTTGAGCGGAAATTGCCACGGCAGACATGCAGACCAACGGTCAGATCGGCTGGCTTGTCTTCCAGCGCCTTGTTCAGCACCTGAGCATAGGTCCGCGCCAGCGCTTCCGGATCGTCGCCGCGTGCCCGGATATCGCGTTTCTGATCCTCAGAGCAAAGGTAGGCCCAGACGGTGTCATCCAGCTGTAGATAACGGCAACCCGCGGCGTAAAACGCCTTAATGGCGTCTTTATAGGTCTGTGCCAGGTCGTCAAAATAATCTGCCAGGTCCGGATAGACTTCAGCGTCGATCACTTTGCGACCGCCGCGGAAGTGCAGCACGCTGGGGCTGGGAATGGTCATTTTTGCCACCGCATCACCGGCAATGCTTTGCAGGAAGCGAAAGTGTTCCAGCATCGGATGGCTGGAAAAGCCGAGCTTGCTCACTACTTTTACGCCATGCGCTTTGGTCTGCACGCCGTTGAACTGGATCCCCTGCTCTGCTTCATAAGCTTCCACACCATCCAGGCCGTAGAAAAAATCGAAGTGCCACCAGCCGCGACGAAATTCGCCATCGGTCACCACCTGCAGGCCATTTTCGCGCTGTCTGGCGACCACATCGCGGATGGCGTCATCTTCAACCTGGCGCAGCGCTGCCGCATCAATTTCGCCAGCGGCGAACTGCTCACGCGCCTGCTTAATCGCGGCGGGACGCAGAAAACTGCCTACGGTATCAGCACGGAACGGGGCGGTATTTCTTTGCATGATCACTCCTGTCTCGCCTGCCGATGGTTTCAGCAGGAAATAATTGCGCTCTGTTATTTATAGCCATCTGGATGGCTATACGTCTGAACGCAGAATGACATGTGCCGCCGCCCGCTGCAATAGAAGAAAATTCACCGGCCTTGAAGAAAATTCATGTTGGCAGATAAGACGGGCTACCGCGCGGTTTTGCAGCAGATAAGCAGCGACATGCGCGCGCCGGGAGAGGAGCACATCCATAGCGGTTAAGGAGAGAATGCGCGCCTGAAGGTGAACCTTCCAGGTTCCGGACAGCGAAAGCCCTACGCGCCTGGAGACCCTCACTTAAACATCGCGCACAGCACACAAGCAGAGCAGAATGCGCCTCTGAAGAGGATCAGTTAAGCGCCGCGCGCGCCTGCGCCATCTGGCTATCAGAGAGTGGCAGATAACCCGCTTCGCTGACCCGTCGCTGTCCCTGCGCCGAGAGCACCTGCTGCAGGAAGGCTGCGACCAGCGGTGGCAACGGCTTACCCGGCGCCTTGTTAACATACAGATAGAGCGGACGGGCCCACGGATAGCGACCACTGCGGATCGCGTCCGCGTCGGGTGCCACAGCCTCACCCCGATCGTTCACCACCGCCAGCATCTTTACGCCGCTGAGGTGGAAGCCGAAACTGGCGTAACCAATGCTGCGCGGATTGCCTGCCACCGCCTGCACCACCGCTGCCGAACCGGGAAATTCGGCTACGTCATTGCGAAAACCACCCTGACAGAGCGCCTGCTGCTTGAAGAATCCCCAAGTACCGGACGCCGAGTTGCGTCCGTAGCGCTGGATCGGCCGGTGAGCCCACTCAGCCGCCCGCGCGCCGAGATCGCCCCAGCGTTGCGGCACCGAGGTGGCCCCGCACAGGCGGGTAATCGAGAAAATGGCGTCAAGCTGACGCGGCGTTATCTGCTGCAGCGGATTGCGCTGATTGACCACCACCACCAGCGCATCCATCGCTACCGGTACCGCCAGCGGAGGATAACCATAGCGCGCTTCAAACGCCTGCCGTTCATCCGCCTGCATCGGGCGGCTCATCGGTCCGAGCTGCGCCGCACCGGCAGCCAGCGCAGTCGGCGCGGTCGACGATCCGGATGCCTGCACCTGCACATTGACGCCCGGAGCCTGCCGACTGAAGTCCTCGCCCCACAGCGTCATCAGGTAGCCCAGGGTATCAGACCCGACGCTGCTAAGGTTGCCCGACAGCGCGCCGGGCTGTGCCAGCGCCATGCCCGGCAATAAAATGACCATCAACAAAACAAGTGCGCGCATCAAGCAGATCCGTCAGCCATTAATGGAGGGCATTCTCCTGCATCCCACTGCTGACAATCAACCTTGCCGGCAAGGTAAAGGTAAAACAGGTCTCCTGATGCGGCACGCTGGTGATATCCAGCCGCGCATTATGGTGGCTCAGGGCATGTTTCACGATCGCCAGCCCCAGTCCGCTGCCGCCGGTCGCCCGCGATCGCGCCTTATCGACCCGGTAGAAACGCTCGGTGAGACGGGGAATATGTTCAGCCGCAATGCCCGGTCCGTTATCGCACACCCGAAACGTTGCGCCCTGCTTACTGCGCAGCCAGCTGATATCAATGCGCGTGCCCTCCGGCGTGTGGTTTACCGCGTTGTAGACCAGGTTGGAGATGGCGCTGCGCAGCTGTTCATCGTTGCCAAAGACTTTCAGATGCGGATCGGTATGGAAATGGATGTCGTGACGTCCGCCGCTCAGGGTGGCGGCCTCGTGTTGCAGCAGCCGGAGCATCACCGGCACATCGACCTTCTCTTTCAGATCGATCGCGGGCGCAGCTTCAATCCGCGACAGCGTCAGCAGCTGCTTGACCAGGCTGTCCATGCGGCGCGTCTGCTCCGACATGGTATGCAGCGCCTTGCCGCGTGAACGCTCGTTCATCACCGAGTCATTCATCATCTCCAGATAGCCCTGCAGCACCGTCAGCGGAGTACGCAGTTCATGGCTAACGTTGGCAAAGAAGTTACGGCGCGCCCCTTCCAGCTGGTGCATCTGGGTGACGTCACGCGCCACCAGCAGCCACTGCCCTTCACTGTAGGGCATGACGCGAAATTCCATGTGGTACTGGTTATTCAGCACCAGCGTCAGGGGTTTGTCGAAGTCACGCTGGCGGATATAGCGCGAGAATTCCGGATAACGCAGCAGGTTGAGGATGTTCTGGCCATTATCTTCCGGCCAGCGTAGCCCGAGATGCTGTTGCGCCAGCCCGTTGCACCAGAAAATGGTGCCCTCTTCGGTGGTGAGGATCACCGCATCTGGCAGCGACTCAGCGCCGCTGCGAAAGCGTTTAATCAGGTTGCCGAGTTCACGCCGCCGCCGCCGGTTGCGTAACTGCATCTGGTAGAGCCCGTAAAACAGCGGTTCCCAGCTGGCCCGCCCAGCCGGCGGCGTCATAGTGCGATCGAGCCACAACCAGTGCGACAGGCGCATCAGGTTGTGGAAATGCCACAGCAGCACCGCCAGTACGCTCAGCAACAGCAGCCACGGCAGATAACCGAACAGCAGGCCAAGCAGCAGCGCAGGCAGACACGCCAGCAGCAGTTCTGACAGTAATCTCTTCCAGGAGAGGCGTTCCAGCACGGTGAAAACTCCGTTTAGTAGCGGGCAGAGAAACGATACCCTGTTCCACGGACGGTTTGTACCATGCGATCGTGGCCGGAGACTTCCAGCGCTTTACGTAAACGGCGAATGTGAACATCGACGGTGCGATCTTCGACATACACGTTGGTGCCCCAGACATGGTTCAGCAGCTGCTCGCGGCTGTAAACCCGCTCCGGGTGCGTCATAAAGAAGTGCAGTAGTTTATATTCGGTAGGGCCCATTTCCAGCGGCGTGGTTTCGGACATCACCCGATGCGAGGAGGGATCCAGACTCAGTCCCTGCATCTCAATCACCTCTTCCACCGCCATCGGTGAAATACGGCGCATGACGGCTTTGATGCGCGCCATCAGCTCTTTTGGCGAGAAGGGCTTGGTGATGTAATCGTCAGCGCCGACTTCCAGCCCACGCACCCGGTCCTCTTCTTCACCACGTGCGGTGAGCATCATCACCGGAATATCGCGGGTCATCGCTTCGCGTTTCAGATGCTTAATAAACTGAATGCCGCTGCCGCCGGGTAACATCCAGTCCAGCAGAATCAGATCGGGCCAGGGTTCAATCAGCTTACCCACTGCGCTGTCATAATCTTCCGCCTCAATTGGCTGATAGTCGTTCTGCTCCAGAACAAAGCACAACATTTCACGGATTGGGGCTTCATCTTCCACAACCAAAATGCGCTTAGCCATTATTACTCCTGCTGATATGACGGCTGTCACTGAGATTCGCGGCGCCATTATGCGTCAGATTTGTGACACTTTTATGAAAAACATAACCGCTCATTCAGGCCAGTGGTAATCAATTATGACAGCGCAGCGACAATTTTTCGCTTTGGCCACAGAGCCAGTATAATCGCCGGGCGAATTACAACGGCAGGGAGTTTTATGCGCATCATTCATACTGCGGACTGGCATCTGGGGCAGTTCTTTTACAACAAGAGTCGGGCGGCGGAACATCAGGCGTTTCTTGACTGGTTGTTGATCCAGATTGAACAGCATCAGGTGGATGCGTTAATCGTTGCGGGCGATCTGTTCGATACCGGCACCCCGCCCAGCTACGCGCGCGAAATGTTCAACCGCTTTGTGGTGGCGCTGCAGCCCAGCGGCTGTCAGCTGATTGTGCTGGCGGGCAATCACGACTCGGTGGCGACGCTCAATGAGTCACGCGAACTGCTCGCCTGCCTGAATACCCGGGTGATCGCCACGCCTCAGACCAACAGCGATGTGCTGCTGCTCACCACCCGTCAGGGCGAGCCGGGCGTGCTGCTGTGCGCCATTCCTTATCTGCGACCGCGCGATATTCTGCGCAGCCGCGCCGGACAGTCCGGACGCGACAAGCAGACCTCGCTGCTGGAGGCGATTGCTCACCATTATCAGCAGCGCGTGGCTGCTGCGCGGGCGCTGGAGCCGGCTCTGCCAATCGTGGCTACCGGTCACCTCACCACCGTCGGCGTCAGCCAGAGCGACTCGGTGCGTGACATCTATATCGGCACGCTGGACGCCTTCCCGGCCTCCGCGTTCCCGGACGTGGATTACATCGCGCTCGGCCACATTCACCGCGCTCAGCGGGTGGCGGGCACTGAGCACATTCGTTACAGCGGCTCGCCGATTCCACTCAGTTTTGATGAACTGGGCAGTGAAAAAAGCGTCTTCCTGCTGGACTTCACCCCGCGCGGTTTGCAAGCGGTGACGCCGCTGGTGGTGCCGCAGGTGCAGCCGATGCAGGTGCTGAAAGGTTCACTGGCGCAGATCGCGCAACAGCTCAGCGATTTCAGCAACATGCAGCAGGAAAAACCGACCTGGCTGGATATCGAAGTCACCACTCAGGAGTACCTCAGCGATCTGCAGCGCCAGGTGGAAACCCTGACCGCAGAACTGCCGGTTGAGGTTTTGCTGTTACGCCGCAGCCGCGAGCAGCGTCAGCACAGCCTGGCGCGACTCGATAACGAAACCCTGAGCGAACTGAAAGTGGAAGAGGTGTTTGCCCGTCGCCTGGCGCTGGATAGTGAACTGCAACCGCAGCAGATCGATCAGATGACCACCCTGTTCCGCCAGACGCTGGCCGACATTGAGGAACCACAATGAAGATCCTCACGCTACGGTTTAAAAACCTTAACGCACTGCGCGGTGAATGGTTTATCGATTTCCGCGCCGAACCCTTCGCCAGTAACGGGCTGTTCGCGATTACCGGTGCCACTGGCGCAGGCAAAACCACGCTGCTGGATGCCATCTGCCTGGCGCTCTATCACCAGACGCCGCGTCTCGGCGCCATCTCCCAGAGCCAGAATGCGCTGATGACCCGCGACTGCGCCGAGTGTCTGGCTGAAGTGGAATTTGAGATCAAAGGCGAAGCCTGGCGCGCCTTCTGGAGCCAGAACCGCGCACGCGGCACTGCCGACGGCAAACTGCAGGCGCCGCGGGTTGAGCTGGCGCGCTGTGCCGACGATACCATCGTCGCCGACAAGGTCGGTGACAAACTGAGGCTGATTGAGACCCTTTCCGGCCTCGACTTTGAGCGTTTTACCCGCTCAATGATGCTGTCCCAGGGGCAGTTCGCCGCCTTCCTCAACGCCAAAGCCAGCGAACGGGCCGAACTGCTGGAAGAGCTGACCGGCACCGAAATTTACGGCCAGATTTCCGCCGCAATCTATGAACGTCACAAAGAGGCAAAAACCGCGCTCGACCTGCTGCGCAGCCGGGCGGGAGCCATGGCGCTGCTGGATGACGACACGCGCACCGCGCTGCAACAGCAGATGCTGCAACTGAGCGCGGCGGAACAGACGCTGAGCCGTGACTATCAGCACGCCCAGCAGCAGCAGCAGTGGCAGCAACAGGCGCAGCAGCTCCAGCAGGATATCGCGCAGACCCGCCAGGCGCTGCAACAGGCGGAGGCGGCGGCGCAGGCCGCTGAAGCGGACCGACAGCGGCTGGCGCGCAGCGAACCGGCTGAAAAGCTGCGGGCTACCCTGCAGCAGCGTGACGAACGGGCGAACGCGCTGCGTGAGGTACGCAGTCAGCAGCAGCAGCTGTCCGACGCACACCAGCAGGCGCTGGCTGAACAGCAACGCCAGCAGCAGCACTATGCCACCGCCCAGGCCGCGGCGGAACAGGCACGCCAGCAACAGCAGCAACAGGAGAGCCTGCTGACCGAACAGGTGATGCCGCTGGATCAGTCACTGCAGGCGCTGCAACAGCAGCTGACGCAGCAGCAGCAGGAAAAAGATCGCCAGCAGCAGCAGAGCGATCAGACTCAACGTACGCTGACCGATCAGACTCACCAGCTTACCGCCTTACAACAGGCGATCGCGGAGCAGCAAACCCTGCGTCAGCAGTTAGCCGATATGGCGCAATGGGGCGCATCGCTGCCGCTGTGGCAGGAACGATTTGCCCAGCTGGCGCAGCGCGAGGCGACCCTCGCCGGACTGGCGCAACAGCAGCAGCAACAACAGCAGAAAATCGCGGCGCAGCAAGCAGAACGGGAACAGCAGGCGAAGCAGGCATTACCACGCCAGCAGGCTGAGCAGACCGCCGCTCAGGCGCTGCTGCAAGCGGAGCAAGTACTAACTTCGCTGCAGGAGCAGCATCCGCCAGCCGCGCTGCGAGAGGCGCTGAGCCAGCTGCACAGTCGCCGCGCGGCGCGGCAGCAGCTGTTACTGCTTTCTACCCAGTGGCACCCGCTGCATCAGCAGCTTGGTCAGCGCCAGCAGCAGCTGGCCGGGCTGGAAAAAGCTCACCAGCAGGCGGAGGCGGAATTACACAGCCTGCGCGAAAGATGGAAACGCGAGAAACAGCAGCTGGATGATGTCGATAAAATCTGCGCGCTGGAGCAGCAGATTGCCGATCTTTCGCAGTATCGCGCCCGGCTCACACCAGACCAGCCCTGTCCGCTGTGCGGCTCCTGCACGCATCCGGCAGTCGCCAGCTACAGCACGCTGGAAATCAGCGCCAATCAACAGCGACGCGCTGCCCTGCAACAGCAGGTCGATGCGCTACGCGAGGCGGGTACCGCCAAAAACGAACAGTTAAAGCAGTCGGCGATCCAGCAGCAGACGCTGCGCGACGACATTGCCGAAACCCAGCGGCAGCTTGTTGGTCTGGAGCAGCAATGGCAGGCGCTCAGCGGTGAGCTGGCACTTACCTTCACTCTGTCAGATCGCGACGCACTGACCCAGTGGCAGCAGCAGCAAAATCAATGCGAACAGCAGCTTGAGCAGCAGCGGCAGGCGCTGGAGGCGGCTGAGCAGGCCCGTCAGGCGGCAAAAGATCACCATCTTCAGCAGTCGCAGGCCTGGCAGCAGCATCTGCAGGCCGAACAGCTGGCACAGCAGTCGCTGGATAACCTGCGGCAGGCGCTGAGCGCGCTGCAACAGCGCCAGCAGCAGGAACAGGCGAGCTGGCAGCAGTTGCAGGACGCGGTACAGCAGCAGTTCAGCCAGCATGGCCTGAGCCTGCCTGCCGCCGCTGAACGTGAATCCTGGCTGGCTGTTCAGCAGTCCCGCTGGCAGCGCTGGCAGGAAAGTGAGCAATTACTCGCTAACCTGCAGCCGCAGCTGCTGCGCGGCGAAACTCAGCTGACCGCGCTGCAACAACAGGCTGAACGTGAACAGCAGCAGCTGACTACTCAGCAGCAGCAACTTCACCATCATCAAACCCGGCTCGACGAGATGCGCCAGCAGCGTCAGGCCCTGTTTGGCGATCGCGAGGTCACCGTGGCCCGCCAGCAGATGCAGGCCAGCATCCGCCAGCATGAGGCGCAGCTCGCACAGCAGCAGGAGGGGTTACAGCGGGCGCAAAGCGGAGTCAGCAGCCTGCAGGGCCAGCTGGCGGTGCTGGAGAGCCAGCAGCAGCAGCTCGTCACCCGTCTGGCTGAGGCGGAACAGACACTGCTGCAGGCGCTGACGGCCGCCGGTTTCCGTGATGAAGCCACGTTGCGCGCCGCGCTGCTGGATGAGCAGACCGCCCAGCAGCTGCGTCAACAGCTACAGCAGATCGATCAGCACCATCAGCAGCAACAGACGCGGCTGGCGGATCTGCATCAGCGGCAGGCGGCGCACCATCAGGCGCAGCCCGCTGCGATGCCAGCCTCGGCTGAGGCGCTGGCGCAGCAGCTGGAACAGTTGCGGCTGGCGCTTCGTGACAATGCCAGCCAGCAGGGCCAGATACAGCAACAGCTACAGAGCGATGCCAGCCTGCGCCAGCAGCAGCAGAGCCTGATGACACAGATTGCAGAGGATGAAACGGTGCTGGCGCAGTGGGGACTGCTCAACGATCTGATTGGCTCCGCCAGCGGCGACAAGTTCCGGCGCTTTGCCCAGGGCTTAACGCTGGATCACCTGGTGGCGCTCGCCAACCGTCAGCTCGACCGGCTGCATGGCCGTTATCTGCTGCAGCGTCGGGCGCAGGATCTGCTGGAGCTGGACGTGGTGGATACCTGGCAGGCTGACACGGCGCGCGATACCCGCACCCTCTCCGGTGGCGAGAGCTTCCTCGTCAGCCTGGCGCTGGCGCTGGCGTTATCCGATCTGGTCAGCCACAAAACCCGTATCGAATCGCTGTTTCTGGACGAAGGCTTCGGCACGCTGGATGCGCAAACGCTCGATACCGCGCTGGACGCGCTGGATGCGCTCAACGCCAGCGGAAAAACCATCGGTGTGATCAGTCACGTTGAAGCGATGAAAGAGCGGATTCCGGTGCAGATCAAGGTGCGGAAAATGAACGGGCTGGGCTACAGCCAGCTGGAGTTGCCGCAGGGATAACGGGCGCCGCAGCGCCCGCTTTGCCGCCGATCAGCGGACGCTGATCGGCCTGTAGCGCGGACCGGTCAGCAAACCGCCCTGCTCATTCTGCGCCAGCAGGCGATTGCTGGTCAGGCCGGCAATCGAGTGAGCTTTATCGCTGACGTTGTTGGCGATCTGTTTAATCGCCGCATTGACCAGCATGCCGACCAGTCCGCCATTGTTATTGTTGCCCTGTTCACTGTCGCTGGCGGTGGCATAACCCTGCCAGATCTCTTTGCCGCTACGCAGATCAACCAGCCGCGCGGTTGCTGACACGGTGGTCACGCTGTCGATTACCCGGTAGCTGCTGCCGTAATCGGTGATCGAGATATAGAGCGCGCTGTCGGCGTGAAAGATCTTATTCAGGCGAGCCGGACTGACTGCCTGGATTTCACTGCCGCTGGTCAGGCCATTCTGCTGGAAAGTCTCTTCCACTACCGCCACCGGAAACACGTAGTAACCCGCTTCGGCCAGCGGCTGGGTCACCAGCGAGGTCAGGCTGTGAGCGGCATTAATATCCGGAGCTTTGTTTTCGGCCGGTAACACCAGAATCGACGCAGGTTTGCTGGCGCGAAACGCGCTGTAGTCATACGGTTTTTTATGCTGCGCACAGCCGGTCAGCAGCAGCACGGCCAGTGCGCCGCCCAGGGCAATCAGTTTTTTCACCGGGTCACTCCTTGTTTATTACTCATCAGAAAATCCATGTAAGGGCCGGCTTCCGGAAACAGCTGCTTTTCCATGGCGAACTGGCTAAAGGCTTTATTGGTATCACCGGTTTTGGCGTACAGCAGGCCGAGCTGAGCGTGCAGTCCTGGCGCGACCGGCTGGTTTACCGCACGGGCTTTTTCAACATCCAGATTCAGCGCGTCGATCTGCTTCTGCGGATCGCTATCTTTCTGGTAGTAGCTGTAAATCTGCTGCTGATAATCGCCCCAGTAGTAGAGGGTTTTCGGCGTTTTCGGCGCACAGCCAGCCAGCAGCGCAGCCGCCATCAGCAGACCGCCCAGTGTGATCATTTTCATTTACTGCTTCCTTATTTAGCCGGACGCCAGGCGCCGCTGTTGATTCCATCCACTAAATGATCGACCGCTTCACGAATCGCCAGATCCATGACTTTGCCGTTCAGCGTCGAGTCGTAGCTGCTGGTACCGCCAAAGCCGATGATTTCCCGGGCAGAAAGCTGGTATTCGCCTGCGCCCTGCGCGCTGAACACCACTTCGGAGGTGGTGACGTCCACCACGTTGAGATTAACTTTGGCGTAGGCGATCTGGCTCTTACCCCGACCGAGAATGCCCCACAGCTGCTGATCGCCGACTTCTTTGCGGCCAAACTCAGTGATATCACCGGTGATGATGTAGTTCGCGCCTTTGATATTTTGCTGGCTGCGCCTGAAGTCCGCTTCCTGCTCTAACTCTTTCAGGTTGCTGCGATCGAGCACGCTGAAGCGGTTAGTCTGCTGCAGGTGGGTGATCAGAATGGTTTTTGACTGATTGCCCAGCCGGTCAACGCCATCGGAGAAGATGCCGTTCATATACGAAGAGCGGTTATCAAACTGACCGACGGCAATCGGACTGCGCACGCCCTGGTAAGCGGGCTGGCTGGCCGCGCGGACCTGAGGTGCCTCAATGGCTCGGGATGATTCGGTGGCGCAACCGCTGATCAGTGAAGCACTTACTAAGGTGAGTGCCGCAACGGCATATTTTCTCTGCATTTCTAATCCATGAATAAATAATAAGAAACCGCGCTCGGGGCGGTAAATTCTGGTTCTGCCGACAGTCGGAGTAATGCCATAGCATTCGCCAGTCCGGTCTGTAGACTGTCGGCAACAGCAGAACAGAACTTTAATCAGAATTGGTCAGTTCAATGAATTTAATTAATGTAATTTCGAAAATATTGCCGGGCGTTATTATCGCCGCCCTGCTCAGTGGCTGTCAGCATTCTGAACCACAGCAACGGGATAGCGTCGCCAACCTGTGTCAGCCGACGAAGGAGCCCGACAGTGCATCCTGTCAGTGGACTAATCAAATGCAGCACCGACTGAATCAGCAATTCAGCGATGCGTCGCGCTATGCGGGCCAGCAATGCCTGGTCCGGCTGGAGTGGCAACAGAGTGGACGCTATGCGGTGACGCAGACTCAGGGAGATGAAGCGTTGTGCTTACGGGCGTGGCAGCTGGCAGCACAGACGCAGGGATTGCCGCCACCACCGGTGCGTACCCAACCGGCGTGGTTTGGCTTTGCGCCGCGCCAGGCTAGCTTGCCAGCCCATGCTGCCGCCACTGACGCGGGCTGATGCCAAACCAGCGACGAAAGGCGCGCGAGAAGGCGCTGACTTCTGAATAACCCAGCAGCAGCGCCATTTCAGAGATCGGCAGCTGCTTCTGCTGCAGATAGTGAGTGGCCATTTCGCAGCGAACCTGATCCACCAGCGCAGTAAAGCTGCAGCCCTCTTCACGCAGCCGCCGCTGCAGCGACCAGCTCGATAGCCCCAGTTTATCGGCCACCTCTTCCAGCACCGGTTCGCCCTGCATCAGCGACAGATTAACCTGTGAGCGCGCCTGCTCTGCCAGGCTCTGCTGCGAGGCGGCCCGGTTAAGCCGGCGGATCGCATCCTGCATCACCATCAGCAACATCGGATCGCTGTCCGGCATGCTGCGCAGCAGATCGCGCTTCGGGATCACCAGCGAGTTAAACGGTTGATCGAACCAGATTGGGGCATCGAACACTTTACCGTGATCGTGCCACTGTTCCGGGCGCGGATGTTCAAAGTGAACTTCACGCGGCGCCCAGTTTTTGCCTGCCGCATGGCGAATCAGATTCATCAACATGCCCAGCGTCAGCTCCGCATCCTGACGGCGCGACAGAATAGCGCCGTGACGGACCTGATAGTCGAGCCGCCAGCACTCGCCTTTGTCCACCAGCCGGGTCAGCGTGTCGTGCTGATGCCACGGAAAGGCATTAACTACGTTGTGCAGCGCCTGCTCCAGCGTGGCCGAGCAGAGTCCGATATAGCCAATCAGGCCTAATGACTGCGGTTTAAACTGCCTGCCGTAGTGCAAACCGAAGTTATCAAAACCGGAGTGTCGTGCCGCCTCTTCCAGCACCCGACAGTAGTTGACCAGCCCGAGGCTAAGCGTCGGGCTGGCCAGCCGCTCCGGATCGATGCCGCTGATGCCAAAGATGCGGTCAACGTCGCCGCCACGGGTATGAATAAAATCGCTCAGGCCAGTGGCCGCAGCGGCCAGCACGCCGTGATTGCCGGCACCCGCAGCAGCGGAGCAGGCAGCAAACGCATCGGGCTGTTTCATCATCATCGGATTCATGGTCGCCTCAGTCAGAATTCAGGGGGATCACCCACTGTCAGACCGAGCAAATTCCGTACCAGCTTAATTGTTCCGGGTTTCAGCCAGTTAGCCAGCCGGCATCGGGCAGGCAGCACTGCGGCAGCGCACTGACGCCCGCCTCTGGTGCATCAGGCACCCACCGGCAACTGCTCGCTCTCCAGATAACGACGACAGAGACGTACCGAGTGGCTGGCCCATTCGGTACCCAGGCTCTGCGCCATCTCGGTTTCAGCGTGCGATCCCACCCAGGCGGTGAGCTGGATCCGGCGCTGGATCAGCAGCGTCGGCAGCAGCGCCATCTCCCGATCGCTGATGTGCGAGACCTGCTCGTAACCGCGGATCCAGTGATCGATCCATTCTGCCGCGCGCGGATGATGCTCAACAAAACTGATCGCGGCCGCCAGATCGTGCAGATACCAGCCCATCCCGCAGTCATCAAAGTCGATCACCCGGGTTTCGCCGTTGTGCAGCAGCAGATTGGTCAGCCGCAGATCGGCGTGGATCAGGCCATAACGATCCGATCCTTTACCAAACTGCGCCAGCGCCTCGCCCGCCTGAGCGATCGCCTCTTCGACGATCGCGTGATCGGCTGGATGCAGATGCGGCGCATCCTGCCAGCGTCCCCAGTGACTCTGCGCGCTGGTCATGGTGTGGTGATCCCAGATGATGCGCTGGAAGCCTGCCGGCGGCTGCCACTGTTTGCTGTGCTGATGCAGCCGGGCCGTAATCTGCCCCAGCTGCTGAAAGGCGCGCGGGTCCACCTCGGTGGTCGGCATCTCGCCGTCAATCCAGTGGAACAGCACCACATAACGCTCGCCGCCGTCGGGCAAACGCAGCGTCAGCACGCGCTCGCCCTGGCTATCGGCTACCGCCTGCGGCACCACAATGCCGGTTTCACGCAGCGCATCCAGCCACAGCAGTTCGCTGAGAATATCCGCTTTTTGATGGTAGTCGCCGCGATGCAGCCGCAGCGCATAGCGTCTGCCGCCCGCCTGGAGCAGGAAGGTGGCATTTTCTGAGCGACAGAGCAGGCGCAGCGTGCCCTGCAGCGCGGCGGGATAATGGCCCAGCGCCTGCTGCGCCAGTGCGGTGAGTTGGGAATCAGTCAGGTTGTCATATTGTTTAGCGCTCATCAGTCCGGCTCCTGGTCACTTGCGTCACCTCAGCATGCGTTGCCAGAACCTGTGCTGCTTGACCGCAGAGCAGTCAAAGTTGACCGCAGCGTGCATCTGGCCCGGTTGTTGCCTGTAAGTTGACCGTGGAGGACAGCATTGACCGCGCCGACGTCAAGTCGCGGCCCGCAAGGCAACGGCATTATCCCTTCACTGTAGCGTAAACCATGATGTGCGGTATCACTGCCGCGCTGCACCAACAACGACGGGGATAACAGTATGACAAACAGACTCAAGCCCACTCTGGGCACCCTGCATCTGTGGGGGATCGCGGTAGGCCTGGTTATCTCAGGTGAATACTTTGGCTGGAGTTACGGCTGGGCGGTGGCGGGCACGCTGGGCTTTCTGGTCACCACCGCGTTGATTGCCACGCTCTACACCTGCTTTATTTTCAGCTTCACCGAGCTGACCACCGCGATTCCACATGCCGGAGGGCCGTTTGCCTACAGCCGCCGCGCTTTTGGTGAAACCGGCGGGCTGATTGCCGGTCTGGCCACGCTGATTGAGTTCGTCTTTGCGCCGCCGGCGATTGCGATGGCAATTGGAGCCTACCTCAACGTGCAGTATCCGGCGCTTAACCCGAAAACCGCCGCGGTCGGCGCTTACCTGCTGTTTATGACGCTCAACATTCTTGGCGTGAAACTGGCGGCGATGTTCGAACTGGTGGTCACGGTTCTGGCGGTGATTGAGCTGCTGGTGTTTATGGGCGTGGTGTCACCGGGTTTCAGCCTGGCCAACTTTGCCGCGCACGGCTGGGCCGGCAGCGACAGCTTCGGCATGCCCGCCTTTTCCGGTATTTTTGCCGCTATTCCGTTCGCCATCTGGTTTTTCCTCGCCATTGAGGGAGCTGCGATGGCGGCGGAAGAGGCAAAGGATCCGACCCGCACCATTCCTCGCGCCTACATCAGCGGCATTCTGACGCTGGTGGTGCTGGCGATCGGCGTGATGCTGATGGCAGGCGGCGCGGGCGACTGGCGCAAGCTGTCAGACATTAACGATCCGCTGCCGCAGGCGATGAAAATGATTGTCGGCGAACACTCTAACTGGATGCACATGCTGGTGTGGATCGGCCTGTTTGGGCTGGTAGCCAGCTTCCACGGCATCATTCTCGGCTATTCACGTCAGTTCTTTGCGCTGGCACGCGCTGGTTATCTGCCGCCCGGGCTGGCGAAACTGTCACGCTTCCGGACCCCGCACCGCGCCATCATTACCGGCGGCGTACTGGGGATCGCAGCGATTTACAGCGATGGCATTATTAATTTGCAGGGAATGACGCTGACGGCAGCGATGATCACCATGGCGGTGTTTGGGGCGATTGTGATGTATATCATGAGTATGCTGAGCCTGTTCCGGCTGCGCCGCAGTGCGCCGCAGCTGGCTCGCAGTTTCCGTGCACCAGGCTACCCGATAGTGCCGGGCATCGCCCTGCTGTTATCGGTGGTCTGTCTGCTGGCGATGCTGTGGTTTAACCCGATCATTGGCGCGCTGTTCTTCGCCTTTATGCTGGTGGGCTATCTCTACTTCCTTGCGACCAAAGCCCAGCGCGATCGGGCGCCACAGGACAGCATGCTGGTGGGTGAATAGCAGGGCGCGCCCCGCTATTCGGTGCTGATCAGTCGTTGAGCGGCCAGAGCCAGGCCGCTCCACGCACGCCGCTGGAATCGCCATGGTGAGCCTTCAGCACCGGCGTTTCGCATTCGCCGCCAAATACCCATTTTTTCATCAGCGTCGGCACGGTCTGATAGAGACGATCGACATTGCTCATCCCGCCGCCCAGCACGATCACGTCCGGATCGATCAGATTCACCACCTGTGCCAGCGATTTTGCCAGCCGCAGTTCGTAACGGCTCATCGCCAGTTCGGCGATCGGATCCTGCTGCGCCAGCAGCGATACGATCTCCGCGCCTTTACGTGACACCCCGCTCAGCCGCTGATAATCAATAGCGAAACCGGTACCCGAGACGAAGGTTTCAATGCAGCCCTGCTGCCCACAATAACAGGGCACTTCCTGCCGATAACGCAGCTCATCCTCATCCATCCACGGCAGCGGATTGTGGCCCCACTCGCCGGCATTGCCGTTACCGCCGATGCGTGACTGACCATTGATCGCCACCCCGGCACCCGAGCCGGTGCCAATAATCACCGCAAACACCAGCGGCTGACCGGCACCTGCCCCGTCGACCGCCTCAGAAACGGCGAGACAATTCGCGTCGTTGGCGATGCGCACGTCACGATTCAGCGCCTGCGCCAGATCTTTATCCAGCGGCTGGCCGTTGAGCCAGGTGGAGTTGGCGTTTTTTACCCGCTTGCTGTAGGGCGAAATCGTGCCGGGAATACCGAGGCCGACGGTGCCGGTCTGCCCGGTTTTCTGCTCCGCCAGGCGGACCAGATCGACAATCGCCTGTACCGTTGCCTGATAGTCATCACGCGGGGTGTTGACCCGGTGACGAAACAGCTCCTGTCCGGCGTTCGATAACGCAATCACTTCTGTCTTGGTGCCACCCAAATCAATGCCTATGCGCACGGTTTATTCCTCATTATTCGTTCAGGTGGAAGATACAGTAGAAGGCGCCAGCCGGAAAGGCAATGAAACCACTCCGATGTTTCGCTATCATGCGCGCTGACTCTGTTAGACTTGTGCGCCCGATCGCGCCACGGTAAGGAATCCCGATGTTGTGGTTTAAAAATATGATGGTTTATCGTCTGAATCGTGACATTCCGTTGTCCGCAGACGAGATGGAAAAACAGCTCGACGCCTTCACTTTTTCGCCGTGTGGCAGTCAGGATATGAGCAAAACCGGCTGGGTACCGCCGATGGGCAACCGCAGCGATGCACTGACGCATGAAAACAACGGCCAGATTGTCATCTGCGCCCGTAAAGAAGAGAAAATCCTGCCGTCTCCGGTAGTGAAACAGGCGCTGGAAGCGAAAATCGACAAGCTGGAAGCGGAGCAGAGCCGCAAGCTGAAGAAGACCGAAAAAGATTCGCTGAAAGATGAAGTACTGCACAGCCTGCTGCCGCGTGCCTTCAGCCGCTTCAGCCAGACTTACCTGTGGATCGACACGGTGAACAACCTGATTATGGTTGACTGCGCCAGTGCCAAAAAAGCGGAAGATACGCTGGCGCTGCTGCGCAAAAGCCTCGGCTCACTGCCGGTGGTGCCGCTGACGCTGGAAAGCCCAATTGAACTGACCCTGACCGAATGGGTACGCTCCGGTGACGTGCCGGCCGGTTTCGCCCTGATGGATGAGGCGGAGCTGAAAGCAATTCTGGAGGATGGCGGCGTGATCCGCTGCAAGAAGCAGGATCTGGTGTGCGATGAGATCGCTAATCACATCGAAGCGGGCAAGCTGGTGACCAAACTGGCGCTGGACTGGCAGGAGCGCATTCAGTTTATGCTGGCCGACGACGGTTCAGTCAAACGCCTGAAGTTCAGCGACACGCTGCGTGACCAGAATGACGATATTGATCGTGAAGATTTTGCTCAGCGTTTTGACGCCGACTTTATTCTGATGACCAGCGAACTGGCTGCGCTGACCAGCAACCTGGTGGAAGCATTAGGCGGCGAAGCCCAGCGTTAAGCCGGTGCTGCCCTGAAAGAAAATGGCCGCATTGCGGCCATTTTTTTATCCTTTCAGGTAGCGACAGAGATAGGAACTGGGTTCGCCAACCTGCAAATGAAATTCGCTGTGGCCCGGCACGTTGAACACCGAACCCGCTTCAAACCATTGCCACTCGGTTTCACCCGGCAGCAGCACCTTCAGCGACCCGCTTACCACGGTCATCTCTTCCGGCTGAGCGGTACCAAAGGTATATTCGCCTTCAGCCATCACGCCCACGCTGGCACGGCCGGTGCTCGCACTGTCAAAACCAATGGATTTAACTTTTCCGTCAAAATACTCACTAATGTTGAGCATAATACTTCCTCACAGCACATTAAGGTGTCTGGCAGTGTAGAAGGGAACTCGCTGATCTGTCACGCGAAATGATGGTCGTTTGTGATCTCTCACGTCAGCCCAGCAGTTCCGCCGCCAGTCTGGCCACCAGCTGGTTAGAGAGCAGTACCGGTACGCCAAGCCGCGACTGCAACGCGGCCCGATGCTGCTGGTGATAGCCAATACAGTCCAGCACCACCAGCCCGACATCAGCAGCCTGCAAGGTGCGGGCTGCTGCTGCGAACGTCTGCTCATCAGCCAGATAAGGGCTGGCGACGGCGAAACAGGGCGGCGATGGTAACTGCCGCCATTTACCGGCCTGTTCAACGATCTGCTCCTCTACCGGCACCACGATGCCCACCCGTTGCTGCTGCACCAGTGCGCGGATCAGCGGCGGGATAATACGATCCGGCTCCAGCAGCAGTGCGCGCCGGGTACTTAAAGTACCGAACTCGCCGGTACACAGCAGCAGAATGGTGTCGTAACCGGCCTGCTCCAGCGCGCTGATTTTGCGCTGTAATCCCTGCTCCACCTTTGGTGCCGCCAGCCGTACCTGCTCACCGCTCTGCAGCCGGGAAACCAGGACCGCCTCACCCGCCGCCGGAGCATACTGCACCGCGATGTCGGCCGCGCTTAATCCATCCAGCAAACCAGCATGGTCGGTAACGGCGTCCGGCAGATGCTGGCGCAGCAGTGGCAGAATATCGCTGCGTGGTGACTGACCGATAGTCAGGGTGACCAGAGATTTAGCCATATCAGTGATTCCGCTGGCGCAAATGCCCCAGGCTGCCGTACAGCGCCAGCAGCCGCGCATACTCTTCAGCGTCATAAAAGTGGCAGGTCTCGCGACCAAACTCTTTCGCCACTTCAACCGCAAATTTTGCCGCGGCGGCGATATCCACCTCATGACTGGCTCCGGTACCGCAGCCCGGCACCACCGATTCCGCAGTGATCGCGACCCCGACCACCGGCACATCGGTGGCGGTCGACGGTTGCAGAATGCTGTTCAGATGGTAGATGCCGTTGCCGTAGGGGGTGATGTCCTGAGTGGTAATCGGAAAAGTGACGGCCGGACGACCGGTAGTCATCTCCATGATGCGCAGCAGATCCTCAGACACCCGCAGGATGTAACCCTCTTTCACCGTGGGCGACAGCGCAAAGCCCTTGTGGTTGATGATACGGTTACCTTTGGTGGTGTCGATTGACAGAATCGCATCCACTCCCGCCATCACCTCATTATCATTCATGGTGACATCGTCAATTGGCGAATCCATAAAGTCGACCGGCTGATGCGGACGGGTTGGTGCATCCGGGCAGATGTGGGTGGTGACAATCACATCTCCGCTCAGGCGATCGCCTTTGAGCTGCATCTGGGCCAGCTTCAGCGCACTGGCGATCGCCGCCACGGCACCGTCCGCATCTGACACCATGCCGATACGGCCTGGACGCGCGCCAATACCGCCAAGACGCCCGATAATGCCCAGCGTCGGTGCAGCGCCGCCGCTGGCTTTGCCCTGGGTGCCGGGAATATCGATGCGGATAAAATCGGTACGGCCTTTAGGGCCGGTAACCCGGGTAAAACTGGCTTCCACCTGCGGATACGCGGCGAACAGATCCACCACCTGCTGCCCATCAATCAGAGCACTATCCAGTAACTCAAAAACCTGTAAGGTCTGCTGTAAACTCATGGTTAATCCTTAGCTATTTCTTACTGCTGCTGGCAAACAACGAATTAAAGAAGCTGTACAGGGCATCGCCAGCAATAAAGCCTGCCGCCATCACTTCCATCGGCGATCGGCCGCGCTCACCCCAGACACGAATGATCACGATACGCAGCGCAATACCCACCACCACCGCCCAACCGGCCATGGCGTTATTGATCAATAAACCGGTGGCTAACAGCACGCCCAGCTGGCGTTTTGGTCCACCAATCAGCTGAATAATCGCGCCTGGGATGGCCCAGATCAGCAGGTTGCCGGCGATGCCTGGCTCTGCGCCAGCCTGAATGGTTTTGGCATAGACCCGCGCGACCGGCGGCAGCAGGTTATCGGTGAAGAACAGCGTGTGGGCATACCAGACCAACGGAATCGAGACCACAAAGGCGATCATTGCGGCGATCAGCTGAATACGACGGCCCCACAGCTCCTGCTGCATATCCGCGCCGTTACCGCGCAGGATAAAGCCCGCCTTGAGGTCGTAACCCATATCGGCAAAGGCTGGCCCGGTCGCGGCGGTAAAGCCGCACAGCAGGCAAAGCGCCAGCGGCGGGAAACCGATCAGAATACCGATAATCAGGGTGATCAGCGCCACCGCAAACGCCGGAAACCAGCCAGAGTGCATGGCGGCAATACCGACAATCAGTTCGTGAACGAAGGCGGCAAAGGCGGCGTAGAGAATAAACAGCAGCAGCATGGCCAGCCCCATTTCACTCCACAAACCGCCGGCCAGCGCCAGCAGCGCTGAAATAATGATATAGCCCGCACTGCCCAGTCCCAGCGCCCGCTGCACTTCATTGCCGTTACGGCTGACCACCAGCGCGTCATTTTTGCGGCTGCGGATCACCATTACCACCTGAATCAGCGCCACCAGTCCGGCCCCGACCATAACGCCATGAGGAATATAGAGCGCGTTAATATCAATGCCGGCCACCGGCTGGGCATAGGCGCGCAGCAGGAAGCCAATGCCCAGCATCGACAGCGCCCAGATGTTGCCGATAAACGCGGTACCAAAGGCGGACATTGGAATCTTCAGCATCGCGCCGACGATGCCGCCCACAATGCCCATCACCAGCAGCCAGGCCTGACGTCCGCCTCTATCGCCCGCCTTAATCGCTTCTGCGGCCGCGACGCCCGGCGGCCAGGCGTTGCTGGCCGGGAAAACGCGGGTATCAAACAGCCGATAGAGCAGCCAGGCATCCAGCAGCATGGCGGCACTGACGCCACAGAACAGCGGCAGCACCAGCTGTGGCTCGCCCAGCGCCCACGGGACGGCAATTGGCATCAGCAAGCTGTTAGCGGCACCGAAAGTAGCCGAGGAGATGGCGGTCTGCGCCAGATTCTGAATCTCTATTGAGCGATAGCGGCGAAATGCCTGCAGTGGAATGCGCGCCAGTAACATCGCAAACAGCGCGCCGATAATTGAGGTATTGGGCGTCACCCCAATGGTGGTGATCAACTGAATACCAATAATGGCACCCGCAATCGACAGAAAAATTAAAACCAGCGCAACGCCAACGTGCTTAATCGGATTTACCCGTTCCATCTATTCCCCTCTCCCTTCCCAGACGAAATGAAATAACGTTTTGCCAGCCCGCTGGCTTACGTCGTTTTTATATTTCACTGATCTGACACGCTGATCGTTGCGGCAGCAGGACGCGTGTGCGTACCGTCCCGGCGACGCACCTGAGACGTGGGGAGGCCCGCACAGACAACCGAAGCGCTGCGTAAAGAGTGGCGGTCAGATTAAAAGAAAAAGGCCCGAAGGCCTTTGTTTTTCCCTGGTGTGGCGAAATATTACGCCGATAAAATCGTTGTGACGTTACGCGCCAAACTTCTCAGCCATCTGTGCGGCGGTTGCGCGTAAGGCGTCAAGCAGTGCTGGCGGGTAGCCCGGCGCAGTCTCCTGCGACAGAAACGACAGGCAGAGCGCTACCGTTTCGCCATGATGTTTGTTGTGCACGATGACTGACAGCGAACTGATGCCAGGCAATGTTTCATTGCGTGCCAGTGACCAGCCGTGCTGACGCACTTCAGCCAGTCTGGCACACAGCGCGTCGGGCGTTTGCGGCGAATTAGCTGAAACGACCTGCCAGTCATCACGGTAGCGCGCCTGTACCTCTTCATCGCTCAACTGGGCTAACAGCGCCCGGCCGGTAGAGGTTGCGGCAGCGGGCATCCGGCTGCCTGGCGGTGTCACCATCTGGGTAAAATGGCGACCGTGATACATACGCATAACTAATATTTCGCGTCCGGCCAGCTTAGAGACGTATCCCATGCAGCCGGTGCTTTCAGCCAGTCTGATCATCGCGGCGGAAACGCTATCGACCAGCGGTGCCGAGAGATAATGCCCGGCGGCGGCCAGCAGTACGCGACCAATGTGATAGCCGCGCGTTTCGGCATCCCGCTCCAGCAATCCCTGACTCTCCATCGTCGCAAGCAGACGCGAAACGGTGCTCTTTGGCAGCGTTAATGCCTCAACCACCTCGCTAAACGTCAGGCCGACATGGCCCTGCGTCACGCCTTTATGCTGGAACAATCTGAGTACCGCGGCGGCGTTTTCGAGTGTGGTCATGCTGCTAGTTTCACTATATGGAACTGAGTTCCTGAATCGGGTAAGTCGAAAATAAAGCGTTGAGCTGAATCGGTCAAGTGACAATTTTTAGCACGGTCGATTGGCAGACGGACAAAATACGGGCAGAGAAATGATTAGCGGGGCTTTATCTGGTGACGGAGAGATCGGGCAGGACAGAAAACAGTGCAAAACCGGGTTCAGCAGAAAATTTGCACAGAATTGAAGATCGGGTCGGCGGGCTTACAGGCTGGCGTCCCTGCCAGCGGCAACGTTTTACTCTTTTTCGACGTCTTCATAACGCAGTTTGGCGTCGCGCGCTTCCTCTTCCGTTTCATGCTCGCTGATTAACGAATTCGGTTTAGGATGGTCAGCACGTAATTCGTACGACGTCACTTTGTTGGCTTCGGTGCCCTTTTCAACCGGCACAATGCGCGCTTCGCGTGGATAGGGTGGTCTTGTCGGCATACGGTCTCCCTCCGGGCTGAATAACTCTCTGTGAGACAGGCTGATGCCTGCCAGACAGTAAGTATAGACAACCCCGCCCGAAGCGGGATCAAAGCGGGAAAAATCTGAGGGTTAGCTGGCGCGCGCCAGTGACAGAGAATGCAGGATTTCATCGACCACGCCGTCGGGCGACTGCATGGCGTTAACCTGATGATGAGCCGCCGCGCGGTATAAATGGGCGCGCTCACGCAGCACCTCTTCCATCTCGTCAGCGATCGGGCGTCCGGTTAGCGTTGGCCGCTGTGCTGTTTCCGGCTGGCTCTCCAGCCGCTCCGCCAGCACTTCAGGCGAGGCGCTGAGCCAGATGACGCGGCCCTGCTCCTGCATAAAGCGGCAGTTGTGTTCCGCCAGCACCATGCCGCCGCCGGTCGCAATCACCGTCAACGGCGCAGTGACCGCCTGCAGCGATTCGGTTTCACGGGCGCGGAAGCCTTCCCAGCCTTCAGCCGCAACGATTTCCGCCACGCTGCGTTGCGTTGTCAGTTGCAGGTGGTGATCGGTATCGCAAAAGGCGTAGCCCAACGCCTGCGACAACGCTTTGCCGACGGTGGTTTTGCCGCAACCGCGTGCGCCAATCAAAAAGATGGGTAGAGACATCAGGGCCGTTCCTCCGCCTGGCCGCGTGCTGCGGCTGCATGTTTAGCTCAATAATGCGACGCATGATAACTGGAAATCTTTTTTGCCTCTACCCATCAAGCATGATTTGCGCATCGCCCTCGCTCAACTTCGGATAATTCTTTTATTTTCAAGGTGAAACCCATGCACGTTTTGTGCATGGCGGGCACCCGGTTACCGTCGCAACATTTGCTTACCGCCCCAATTTTACTTTGCAGCTTGCCGCCCCCATATACTGATAACAGTCGCAACAGGAGAGTCATCATGCAACGCGAAGAACAACAACTGATTGAAGGGCTGTTCAGCCGTCTGAAACAGGCTGAAAGCCAGACTGCGGCACGCGATGCCGCCGCCGAACAACTGATTAACCAGCACCTGCAGGCACAGCCGGGCGCGCCCTATTACATGGCGCAGGCGATTCTGATTCAGGAAGCCGCACTGAAGAAACTGAATGAGCGGGTGAGCGAGCTGGAGAGCCGCCTGGCGCAACAGCAGCCAGCGCAGAGCCGCGGTGGATTTCTGTCGGGTTTATTTGGCAGCGGATCGCGCCAGCAGCCGCCTGCTCAGCAGCAGCCGGTGTGGAACAGTGCGCCACAGCAACCAGCCCAGCCGCCGCAGTATGCCAATGCCCCGGCCCCACGCGGCACGGGCTTCCTTGGCGGTGCGCTGCAAACCGCAGTGGGCGTCGCAGGCGGCGTGGTGATGGCGGATATGCTGACCAGCATGTTTCATCATTCCCAGCCGGAAGAGATTGTAAACATCATTAACGAGCCACCGCTGCCGGAGGTGAATGACAACCTTAACACCTTTAACGGCGGTGATGAGAGCAGTTTCCTCGATCAGAACGCCGGCTGGGATAACGGCTTCGCCGACAACAGCGATCTCAACGATTTTGGTGGCAACGATTTCGACGACGACAGCTTCGTCTGAGTTCAGCGTTTTTGCTGCCTGAGCCAGCTGTCCAGCTCGTTAGCAAATTGCTGGCGGTCACGCGGATTCATCGCCGCGGGGCCGCCAGTCTGCACCCCACTTGCCCGCAGGGTATCCATAAAATCGCGCATCGTCAGCCGTTCACGAATGGTGGCCGGTGAGTAGCGTTCGCCGCGTGGATTAAGCGCCGCCGCCCCCTTTTCAATCACCTCTGCTGCCAGCGGGATATCCGCCGTGATCACCAGATCGCCCGGCTGCGCCCGTCGGACAATTTCATTATCCGCCACGTCAAACCCCGCCGGCACCTGCAGCGTACGCAGATAAGGCGAAGACGGCACGCGCAGAAACTGGTTAGCGACAAAGGTGACGGTGGTCGCCGTGCGGTCCGCAGCACGGTACAGCACCTCTTTGATCACATTCGGACAGGCGTCAGCATCGACCCAGATAGCCATCAGGATTCCTTCTTATCAGAGACAGGCCCCGATCTTGCCGGACTCCTGCGCAATGGCAAATTTTATTTGCAGTGCGGTGACCGGCCTGAGCGCGGCTGACTTGTTATTCAGGCTGGCTGAAGTAAGCTAACCCGCTCAGAACAGCGAACAATGATTAAGGAGACGGCGATGCTGGCAAAGAAAATTGGATTTATCGGCGGTGGCAACATGGCAAAGGCCATTATTGGCGGACTGATCAGCAGTGGTAACATCGCGCCGTCTGATATCTCGGTTTTCGATCGTAAACCCGAGACCAACCAGGCGCTGGCTGAGCAGTACGGCATTAACGCCGCAGAGAGCGCAGAGGCGCTGGCACGCGAGGTCGATATCCTGTTTGGCGCGGTTAAACCCAACGTCATCCTCAAAATTCTCAAGGATCTGACCGGCAGCCTGAAAAAAGAGGCGCTGGTGGTCTCCATTGCTGCCGGAGTGACGCTGGATTCGCTCTCATCGGTGCTGGGTTACGATCGCAAAATTATCCGGGCGATGCCAAATACCCCGTCGCTGGTGAGTGAAGGCATGACGTCTGTCACGCCTAACGCGCTGGTTGAGCAGAGTGAAACCGATGAGGTGGTGGCCATTTTTGAAAGCTTCGGCAAAGCTGCGGTGGTGGAAGAGTATCTGATCCATTCGGTGGTCGGCGTCAGCGGTTCTGCCCCTGCCTACGTGTTTATGTTTATTGAAGCGATGGCCGATGCCGCCGTGGCTGGCGGGATGCCGCGTGCCCAGGCGTACCAGTTTGCGGCTCAGGCGGTGAAAGGCGCCGCACAGATGGTGCTGACCACCGGTAAGCATCCGGCTGAGCTGAAAGATATGGTCTGCTCGCCTGGCGGGACCACGATTGAAGCGGTCAAAGTGCTGGAAGAGAAAGGACTGCGCTCGGCGGTTATCGAAGCGATGCAGCAGTGCATGGCGAAATCGGAAAAGCTAAGCCGCAGTTAAAACCACACGTTAAGGCCGCCCGTTAACGCCACAGAAACAGAGCAGGCCAGCACCTGCTCTGTTGTTTTGTGCCAGTCAGATTAGCTCTGCCGCGCCTGATAAAGCGCCACCGCCTGCGCCACCGTCATCGGCTGCTGCATACGTTCGATCAGTTCCGCAGTCAGGGTGTAGAGGCCGCATGAGCAGACCGCAGCCAGTTGCCCCTGCTGTCCATAAAACGCGATAAACGTTTTATCGGCCGGCGAGCCAAGCAGCTGGTACTCATCCCATTCAGCGGCATGGCCCAGATATTCATAGCGCGTGCCATATTGGGTGGTCCAGAAAAACGGCACACGATCGTAGTGCACCGCCTGATCCAGCATATTGCGGGCCGCCGTCTGTCCCTGCTGGTGCGCCACGCGGTAGTGCTCAATGCGCAACGGTCCCTGCGCGGCTGGCCAGGTGGCGATATCACCGGCAACCCAGATGTTTTCTGCCACCCGCAGCTGAGCATCCGCCTGCAGGCTGCCATCCCCGGCGAGCGGTAAATCGTGGATAAACGGCGTCGCCGGTTTTACCCCGGTGGCAAACAGCACCACATCAGCCGCCAGTTGTTGTCCCTCTTTCAGCCGCACCGCGGTGACATGTTTGTCGCCCTGCAACGCCTCGATCTGGCCGTGAACCCATTTGACGCCATTTTCCTGATGTAGCTGCAAAAAATAGCGGCCAATCTGTTCACCGAACTGTTTCACAAACGGCAGCGGCTGGTGGGCAATCACCGTGACGTCAATGTTACGATTACGCAGCGCCGAGGCCATTTCAGTACCGATGAAGCTGTTGCCGATGATCACAATTTGCTGGCTGGCATCCACCGCTTTCAGTAATGCGTCGGTCTGATCTTTACTGCGCAGCAGATGTACGCCGGCCAGATCGCTGCCTGGCAGGTCAGGAAGCACCGGCGTCGCCCCGCTGGCGATCAATAATTTGTCGAACGACAGTGACTCACCGTTATCGAAAATCAGCCGCTGCTGCTGGCTGTCGAGCCGGGTAACGGTGGCCGTGATGCGCTCAACGTGATCCATCACATCCTCTTTCAGCAGCTGTGGCACTTCGCTGATATCCATCTTGCCGGAGGGCACAAATTTGGTCAGCGTCGTACGGTCGTAAGGGGCATCCTGCTCGCGTTCGACCAGTACCAGCCGGCCCTTAAAGCCCTCATGACGCAGCCGCCACAGCGCGGCACTGCCGGCCGCCCCGCCGCCCAGCACCACGAAAACCGGCGCACTTGCCCCGCTGCCAATCGGCGCAGCAGGCGACATCGCTTTAGGGTTCACCAGGACCTTGCCGTTTTCAATCCGCAGTGGATACTGTTTCAGATCGGCCAGCGCCAGTGGTTCACACATTCTGCCATCCGCCAGATCAAACGCCGCTTTATGCCACGGGCAGACCAGCCGATCGCCGCAGATAGCGCCCTGCTCAAGCGGTGCGCCAGCATGGGGACATTTCGCCTGGTAAGCACGCACACTCTCTCCGTCCCGGATCAGCAATACCTCCACCTCACCCAGCTTCTTTTTAACCGGCTGACGCTGCGGCAACTCATTCAGGGCAACGGTAAATTGATAGTTCACGACATGGCTCCTTTTGCGTTCTGGTTATCGGATGCGCAGCAAAATATCCGCTGCTGCGCAAACCCCTACAAACAGTAAGTGTGGCAAAGGAATCACACGGCTCATGTCGGAATGTTAACGAGGCGGGTAGCGGGCTGTTTTATCAGGAAATTTAATCAGCGGAGGCGGGAAGGAAAAAGCGGCCACCCGGGTGGCCGGCAGGCGTCAGCTTTTTTTCAGGCACTGACTCATAAAGGTCTTACGGGCATCGCCCGCGAGCTGTTTATTTCCGGCTTCGCTGTTGCAGGTTTTCATTTTCATCTGCTGAGGCGACATGCCCGACAGCTTGCTGTCCTTCTTCAGACAGTCACTCATAAAGCTTTTACGGGCATCGCCTTTGAGGTTTTGTGAGCTGGCATGCTGATTACACATCGACATCTTCTCCTGCTGCGGCGTTTTATCCGCCGCGCTGGCTATACCGCTGACCAGCAGCCCTGCCATCATCATCGCCGTTAAACCGATTTTCATCGTATCTTCTCCATTGTGTGTTAGCCATTCTGATTCTGGCAGTGATTAAGCAAAGCGGGGGAATTTCAGGCGGAACTGCTGCCAGGATCGCAAATCAGGCCCGCGCTGCGCACGGTCAGACACGCGGGTGCCTGAGCAGCCTGTCGATGTAATTACGCAGCAGCACGGCGTTTTCATCACTGGCGTCGGCCGCATTGTCCATTGCCGTTTCAATGCTGGAGGTAATGGCCTGGTGCTGTTGCGGATCCAGCTTACGCACCAGCGCGGTGACCACGATTTCCAGCGCCTCAATCTGGGCGACCTGTTCTTTTGACGCCTCTTCTTTTTCAGCCAGTTTAACCAGTAGTTCAGCTATCAGGTTTTTCATGCTGTGATCTCAGCAGAGAAGAAAAGCAGAAATTAGCACTGGTGAAATAAAAAAAACAGAGGGCAATCCCTCTTTTGTCAGGCAGTTAACCTATGGCGCGTGGCGTGCGCCTGTATCGATGCAGGCTGTTGATGCAGGCGAAACGTTTTGCCAGCGAAAAGTGCCGCCGCGTAACGTTTCGCCCGCCTGAAACCGCCCGTTAAGCGTTAACGAGGATCGACAAAGCCGCGACCCGGCCCGCCGCCATGTCCGCCGCCATGTCCGCCCCAACCGCCGCCGCCGCCCGGAGGAGGGAAAATACATCCGCTCAGCGCGGTAACCAATGCCACAACGGCAGTCAGCTTAATCAGTCGTACCATATCAACCTCAGGATAAAGAAATCGGGCTGAGTGTAGGGAGACGCCTGCAGGCCGACAAGTGAGAATCCTCCGTATCGGGCGGCTATTCATCTTTGCTGACCAGGCTTAACGCTTTACAGCCAGTACGACGTCACAATCTCAACATCTGTCGGCTATTCCGGCCCACGGCGATCGGCTTATTTTGTTCAAAACGTTAAGGCAGACGCTTTACAGTCTGAAGATTTTTGCGCATTGTGAGCGCATTACAATTTAAGGAACTCATCATGTCCCAGGCTGCTTTTCATGACATTATTTCCCGACGTGACTGGGAAAATCCGGTGATCACCGCACTGCACCGGCTGGATGCACATCCGCCGTTCGCCAGCTGGCGCGACGAGACCGCCGCGCGCGACGATCGCCCCTCGCCCTCACTAAAAAGCCTCAACGGTCAGTGGAATTTTAGCTATTTCACCCAGCCTGAAGCGGTTCCGGCCAGCTGGCTGCTGTCGGATCTGCCCGATGCCGCCACTCTTTCGGTACCGGCCAACTGGCAGATGCACGGCTACGACGCGCCGGTCTATACCAACGTGCAATACCCGATTCCGGTCAATCCACCCTATGTTCCGCAGGAAAACCCGACCGGCTGTTACTCGCTCACATTCACTAGCGACGCGCAGTGGCAGGCTAGCGGCCAGACCCGCATCATCTTCGATGGAGTCAACTCGGCCTTTCATCTTTGGTGTAACGGCCAGTGGATCGGCTACTCGCAGGATAGCCGTCTGCCGGCCGAATTCGATTTAACCGCCTGTCTGCGGCCCGGCAATAACCGGCTGGCGGTGATGGTGCTGCGCTGGAGCGATGGCAGCTATCTGGAAGATCAGGATATGTGGCGGATGAGCGGCATCTTCCGCGATGTCACCCTGCTGCATAAACCGACGGTCCAGCTGGCCGACGTTCAGCTTGAAACCCGGCTCAGTCCGGAATTTTCCAGTGCCGAGCTGCGGGCAGAGGTGAAGGTAGCCTGGCCCGCCGCGGCCTGCGCCGATGTTCAGCTGCGCCTGACGCTGTGGCAGGGAGATCGGCAGATCGCGCAGTGCCAGCAGACGCCCGGCAGCGAGATTATTGACGAGCGCGGCCACTATCCGGAACGCGCCCTGCTGCGTCTGCGGGTGGAACAGCCCCAGTTGTGGAGCGCCGAAACGCCGCATCTTTATCGCGCCACGCTGGCGCTGCTGGATAAGAATCAGCAGGTCATAGAAGTGGAAGCCTATGACGTCGGCTTCCGTCAGGTCACGATTGATAATGGCCTGCTGTGCCTGAATGGCAAACCGTTGTTAATCCGCGGCACCAACCGTCATGAGCACCATCCTGAGCGCGGTCAGGTGATGGATGAGGAGACGATGCGCCGCGATATTACGCTGATGAAACAGCACAATTTTAATGCCGTGCGCTGCTCGCACTACCCGAATCATCCGTTGTGGTACCGGCTGTGCGATCGCTACGGTTTGTATGTGGTGGATGAAGCCAATATTGAAACCCACGGTATGCAGCCGATGAACCGACTTTCAGACGATCCGCGTTGGTTTGCTGCTTACAGCGAACGCGTAACCCGCATGGTGCAGCGCGATCGTAACCACTGCAGCATCATTATCTGGTCGCTGGGCAACGAGTCGGGGCACGGCAGCACCCATGATGCGCTCTATCGCTGGGTTAAAAGCGCCGATCCGACCCGCCCGGTCCAGTATGAAGGCGGCGGTGCCGACACCGCGGCCACCGACATTATTTGTCCGATGTACGCCCGGGTCGATCAGGATCAACCCTTCCCCGCCGTGCCGAAATGGTCGCTGAAGAAGTGGATTAGCCTGCCGGGTGAAACCCGTCCGCTGATCCTGTGTGAATACGCGCATGCGATGGGCAACAGCTTTGGCGGTTTCGCTAAATACTGGCAGGCCTTTCGTCAGTTTCCCCGCTTACAGGGCGGCTTTGTCTGGGACTGGGTCGATCAAAGCCTGACCCGCTATGACCAGCAGGGCCAGCCGTGGCAGGCTTACGGCGGCGATTTCGGCGATAAGCCTAACGACCGCCAGTTCTGTATGAACGGGCTGGTGTTTGCCGATCGCAGCCCGCACCCGGCACTGTTTGAAGCGCAGCGCGCTCAGCAGTTTTATCAGTTCGAGGCCGATGCGGCCGATCCGTTCAGCGTGACCGTCAGCAGTGAATACCTGTTCCGGCGTAGCGACAATGAAGTGCTGCGCTGGTGTATCGAGCAGGCGGGGGAACGGGTGGCTGAAGGTGAAGTGCGGCTGGACCTCGCTGCGCAGGGACGGCAACGCATTACGCTGCCGCCGCCCGCCGGGCTGCAGGGAGAATGCTGGCTCAATCTGGCGGTACATCAGATTGAAGCCACCGAGTGGAGTCCCGCAGACTGGTGCGTTGCCTGGCATCAATGGCCGCTGCCGTCGACGCTGGTGCTGCCCTCGCCGCCGGCGTCGGGTAGTGCGCCGGTACTGCATGAGGAGGAGGGCGAAATTCACGTCACCCATCAGCAGCAGCGCTGGTGCTTTTCACGCCACAGCGGCGAACTGGCGCAGTGGTACGTTAATCAGCAACCCACGCTGCTCTCACCGTTGCGTGACTGCTTTATCCGGGCGCCGCTGGATAATGACATCGGCACCAGCGAAGCTGAACGGGTCGATCCCAATGCCTGGGCCGAGCGCTGGAAAGCCGCCGGTTATGACCAGATGATCCGCAGCCTGATATCCATCGAAGCCAGCAGCCTGCCGCAGACGGTACAAATCGACACGCTGCACGGCTGGTACGCCAATGACCAGCTGGCCTTTATCAGCCGCAAACGCTACCAGATCAGTGCCCAGGGCGAGATGCAGATAAACCTGTTCGTTGAGCAGTCACCCGGCCTGCCGCCGCCAGCGCGAATCGGTCTGCGCTGCCAGCTGGCCACCCTGCCGCAGCAGGTCAGCTGGCTCGGACTGGGGCCGCATGAAAACTATCCCGATCGCCAGTTAGCTGCCCGCTTCTCGCGCTGGCAACTGCCGTTGCAGCAGCTGACAACACCCTATGTTTTCCCGAGTGAAAACGGGTTGCGTGGCGGCACCCGCCAGCTCGACAGCGGCAGCTGGCAGGTCAGAGGCGATTTTGCCTTTTCGCTCAGCCGCTTCAGTCTGGAGCAATTACGCGACACTTCACATCGCCATCTTCTACAGCCCGAAGCGGGCTGCTGGCTGCATCTGGATCTGCATCATATGGGCGTGGGCGGCGATGATTCCTGGAGTCCGAGCGTCAGTCCTGAGTTTTTGCTGACTCAGCAGCGCTGGCAGGCGGAGCTGACGATTTGCCAGCCGACGCCGGCAAAGGGGTTTTCGGACGGCGATAGAAGCGCTTCAGAAACACCACGTTAATCAGCACCACCACGGCGGTGGCGAAGAAGACACAACGGAAGCCCGCCACCGCCGACACCGCTGCACCGAGCAGCGGACCGGCAACGTTGCCCAGATACATGAACGACTGGTTATAGCCAAAGATACGACCGGTGATGTTGTCGCGTGAATGGCGCACCAGCAGCGTCTGCACCGCCGGCATCATGGCGCCATCGGCAAATCCCAGCAGGAAACGCAGCACCCCAAGCTGGGTGGCGCTGGTGACAAACGACATGGCGACAAACAGCAGCAGCGAGATCACCATAGTGGCCAGCAGAATCCGCTGGGTGCCGATGCGATCGCCTAACCGCCCCAGTCGGGGCGCGGCGAGCAGTGCTGACACGCCCGGTAACGCAGCGATAACGCCGCTGAGAAAGGCGATGTTCTCTGCGGCAGGTGCCAGTTCGCGCACAAACAGCGTCAGGATCGGGTTCACCGATCCGTTGCACATCTGAATCACCATGGTGGTGAAAAACAGACAGACCATCAGCTTCGGGTTATCCAGCGAACGGAACACCTCGCGCCCGCTGAGCTTATCTTTTTTGCTGACCGGGGGGTATCCGGTCTCTTTAATCAAAAACAAGGTGACCAGGAAGCTGACCATCAGCAGCACCGCGGTGACAATAAACACGGTGCGTAATCCGACCCAGTCTGCCAGCAGGCCGCCCAGCATCGGCCCGAGGATCACCCCGCCAATCTGACCGGTGGAGACGCAGCTCAGCGCCCAGCCGCTGCGTTCACGCGGCACCTGCGCCGCCACCAGCGCCATGGCATTAGGAATATAGCCGGAGGTCAGCCCCATCAGCGCGCGCAGCAGTAGCAGTTGCCACGCCTCGGTGACAAACGCCTGCAGCAGAATCACCACGCCCATGCCAAAAGCGGCACGCAGCAACATCAGTTTGCGCCCTTTTCGATCCGCCAGGCTGCCCCACAGCGGCGCGACCGCCGCCGAAATGACAAAGGTGATGCTGAAGGTCAGCCCAGACCACAGGCTGAGCGATTCGCCACCGCTAACGCCAAGCTGTTCAAGGTAGAGCGGCAGAAACGGAATGATCTGGCTGATCGCCAGGCCGGTAAAAAAGCAGCCAAACCAGACCGAAATCAGGTTAATTTTCCAGGGTTCAATTACGCGTGGCATCAGCAGAAGGTTTGCAGGAAAGAGAAGCTTAAGTTTACCGCGCCCCTGACTTTGTCGACTGACAAAACATGGCACAGACGGTAAAACGCTGTTTTCCGCTTTGATTCAGCATACGGCCTGGCACAAATTTTCCTTACGCCAACGTTTACAGCAGCTTCCGGTGTCAAAACCGGCCTGTAGCGCATCGGGCAATTATCACTATGAAAAAATATTTCAGCCTGTTACTGACAATTATCCCCCCCGGTTCTATGTTTAGAAAACCGCCAGTCTCGTGCGGTGCGTCGATCATTCTGACAGACGCAGTAGCCTCACAATGACGGTGCCCGCCGTCAGTAAGATGCGAGGTGAGCTGACTCAATGGAGAGAAACCCAGCCCTTATGCCACGGCGTAAGGGGCGTTGTTGTTTTAGCGGAGGTAGGGAATGAGAGTGCAACCTAACAGCGCCAGCCGAGCTATCACCGACTATTTCAATAGCCCGGACTGGCGGATACCGCCTGAGTCTGACCTGCTGGCGGTCATACTGCGTGAACTGATGGAGGCGGGACAACCCGCCACCAATAAGACCATCGTCGCACGGGTGATCGACAAACTCGAGGTCGAAGGCGATGAGACGCGGCTACAGAATTACCGCACCCTGCTGGCGCAGCTGATGGAAACGCGGCCGGAAGAGTAGTCGCTTATTTCACCCAGCGCAGCTGATCGGCTTCGCTGACGCTGGCGCGTCCGCTGCTGCGCTGAAACAGACAAAGCTCCCGTCCACGCTTATTCCGCATCTGTGGCTGCGGATAGCGGCCTTCCAGCAGCAGCGCGCTGTAACCCACGCTATCGTCATAATCGATAACCTCGCCGAGGACTCTGACCTTGCTCAGGGTGCTGGCGTTGATACAGGCCTGCGTCATCACCTGACGGCTCTGCTGCCAGGCAGTGTCGGTTGAGGCGTACGCCAGTGACGAACTGAGAAGTAGGACGGGCAGGAACGCCCCGATGTTCCGCTGCATTTGTGCTCCCTTATCGCACTGAAGGCGATAAAAAAATTCCCGCCGGAGCGGGAATAAACAAGACGAGCATTGTCTATGGAGAGTGACGAGGAAGTCTCTTAAACGCCGCTCTATCCTCGCCTGCCGTTATGACAATGCTATGACAAATCGCCTGATTCAGGGTTAACCGCAATAAACCTGGCTGATATTGCCGCTCTTGTCAGCCAGGAAGTTCAGCCGGCTGAGGTTGAAGTCCATGGTGACGGCGGAGTTATAAGGGATAGCCCGCACCTTCTGGTCAAAATGCTGACCCTGCAGTGAGGTTAATGGTTTGCCGACATAATGCTGATACTGCGAGGCACCGCAGCGGTCCGCTTCCGGGTCCTGCGGCGCGGTGGTGGTGTCGGGTTTGCTGACAGATTGACAGGCCGTTAATGTAAACAGACCTAGTACCAGCAGCGCTTTTCCATAATGTTTCACGTGTGATCTCCTGTTGGACGTGTAAAACCCTGCCCCAAGAGTAGCAAAGCGCGCCCGCTGAGCTGAACCCTAAAAAAGTAAAGTTATCCCCACTGACAGCCAATTCGCTGCGCTATCAGCGTCATTTTTTAAGATTAATCGCACTTGCTGCCTAAAAATACGACAGTCAGCGGCTAAAATACTTAAGAATATTCTGAGGTCCAGAGAGGTGAAATCATGGAACTTATCATTTTTATCGTCTGTGCCATGCTGATGACCGCCGTGGCCGTTAAAGTCCGCTAACTCTGCTCAGGCGGACTTTGCGTAGTTCTTTCCAGAAGCGTGCTGAATGCGGCCAGCGGCATCGGTCGACCGAGGAAGTAGCCTTGCCCCTCTTCGCACGATAGCAGCTTGAGCTGATTCAGTTGCGCTTCTGTCTCAACCCCCTCTGCGGTAATAGTCAACGCAAACGCGCGCGCCAGCGCAATAATCCCTGCCACTACCGACTGCGCCTGTTGTGACTCCGGAAAATCTTTCATCCATGAACGATCGATCTTCAGACCGTTGAACGGGAAGGTTTTCAGGTATCCGAGCGCAGCATAGCCGGTGCCAAAATCGTCAACCGTGAGACGCACGCCCAGCGAGCGCAAGCCCTGCATCACTTCCAGCGCGTGCAGGGGATGTTCAAAGGTGACATTTTCGGTAATTTCCAGCTCCAGCCGCGTCGCTGGCAGGCCGCTGCGCGCCAGCGTATTCGCCACCCGCTGAACCAGGTCGGTGGTGCGAAACTCCATCGGGGAAATATTAACCGACACGTAACGATCGCCTCCCCAGGCCAGCGCATCTTCACAGGCGCGCATCAGTACCCAGTCGCTGATGGTAGCGATCAGCCCGCTCTCTTCCGCCAGCGGTATAAAGCGATCCGGCGTGATCCACTGTTCGGGCGCGATCTGCCAGCGGATCAATGCTTCTGCGCCGGCCAGTTGTCCGCTCAGCAGCTGATAGCGCGGCTGATAGTGCAGCCGGAATTCGTTGTTCTTCAGCGCCTTCTCAATACGCTGCGCCATGTCGCGCTTACTGTTGCGCTGGTTCGCCATCTCGTTGGCGTACCAGACCCACTGATTACGTCCGGCTTCACGCGCTTCATTCAGCGCAATGTCGGACATCCGCAGTAGCGCTTCCGGGTGGCTGGCATCCTGTGGCGCACAGGCGATGCCGAGGCTGGCGGTGAGGTAGTGAACGTGCTGGCCAGTGGTGATCGGCTGCTGGACGTCGTGTACCAGTTGGGCGCAACGTTCATCGACCTTGTCACGGCTGCCTTCACGCAGCACCAGTACAAACTCATCACCGCCCAGCCGCGCCGCCAGCTCATGCGGCCCGATAGCGCTTTTCAGGCGCTGGGCCATCTGATTCAGTACGCCATCGCCTGCCGCATGGCCCCAGGTTTCGTTGATCGGCCGGAATTGATCGAGATCGAGGCTGATAATCATCAGCGGATTGCTTTCGTCGGCCAGCTCAAGATGGTGCGTCAGGAACTCCTGCAAATGGACGCGGTTGGGCAAGCCGGTTAATTAATACATCGTGACGCGACAGGAACTGAATACGCGCTTCGGCCTCCATTCCCTGGGTAATGTCTGACACCGTGCCGCGGAAACCGATGCAGCGCCGATCGTGCCAGACGGTTTTCGCCACCAGCTGACCAATCCGCCGGTCTCCGTGCGCCGACATAAACTGGCAGCGCAGCGGCATCTGTTGCGGCTCCTGCTCCTGGCGCAGTAGCCAGGTGACCAGTGAATGGCTGGGGTGAGTCAGCAAGTGATCGATATGACGCCCCAGCCACTGGGAGATTTCATGGCCGGTTACGGTGTGAAAACGCGCCGACAGGTAGATCAGGCGGCCCTCTTCATCGGTCTCCCAGATCCAGTCCGACGCGGCTTCAGCCAGATCGCGGAAACGGGCCTCGCTGTTTGCCAGCTCCTGCTGACTGATCGCCAGCATGGCAAAGCGTCGATCGGAGAGAATGGCGTTGTACAGCGCGTGACGGCTGACGCGGCGGGTGATCATCCCGATAATAATCGCCATCATCACCAGCAGCGGCAGCAGGAACCAGATCAGCCCCATGCCCGGCATTTTCGGCGTCCAGCGCAGCACCATCGGCGTACTGCCGGTAATCGGCTGCAGCATCCGCGGTTCGCGTTCAGCATCCATCGCGCTGCTGGCCAGCCGCGGTCCGCGCACGTCCAGCGCCGCACCCAGCTCTTTCAGCTTGGCGGGGGTAAACAGATTCACGAACACCATGATCGACGGCGGCCCCGATTTCAGCGGCAGCGCAGCAACTTTGCCGCGGCTGATCGGCGCGGCGACCACGATGGCTGCCTGACGATTAATGATGGCGTTACGCACCAGAGCGGCGTTGTTGAGCTGACGCGCGGCCGCAATCATTTCGCGGCTCTGACTGCCAAGCCAGGCTTCCAGCGGCGTATCGGAGAGCTGACCGTTAATCACCGCGTAGCTGGTGCGTCCGTGACCGTCGACGACGAACACGCCCTCGTAGTGATACTCCTCATACAGGCCCGGTCCAAAGTTCTCTTCGTCGTAGGCCCAGACTTTATTCACCGTCAGGTGCAGGTTACGCCAGGCCTCACCCCAGAAGGCATAGTCACGGATATCGGTGACCATCGCGTCCTGGCGACTTTTCCACGTTTGCTGCATCAGCAACTGGTCGTGCGCCATCGACTCGCTATTCTGTCGCTGAGCGATGGTCAGCACCATCAGCATCGACAGTATCAGCACACCGAACAGCAGCAGCGAAAGCGTGCGCAGGCTGCGCCGCGTAAAGCGGACAGTGCGATCTTCCGCTGCATGCGCAAAAGAGGATGACGGCGGTGCCGGAGGGTCAAAAGTCATTAAAAGTACTCACTACACGACATAAAGTCCGTTTGGGATAACAGGCCCGCCCGGTGAAGCGCCGAGCTGACCCGATTTGTTTCCTCAGTTATCGGCCCGTGCCGTCGGGTGTTTAGTCTGCGGTTAAAATTTAGCGCTTAAATATTGTGTCATTGGCTGACTCGACAGCGATCAGGCGCATTGCTACTATGCGCTAACCTTCGCTGGCTGGGTCGCCTATGAATACCAATTCCGACAGAGTGACACTGACGCTGTTCTACGTCGGCAGCTTTGTGGTCTATTACCTTGTCACCATGCTGATCACGCTGTTCCCTAATTACGGCGTGCTGCGTAATGACGGTCTGCTGGTGCCGGTGCTCTGTTTGTTTGAATTTGCGGTGATCTATCCGCTCTATCGCTTTTACTGTCAGCGCCGCACCGATTTACCGCTGGGTGAACTGCGTACGCTGCAGACGCTGCTGTTTACCGGCGCGCTGTTTGTGCTGATGGCGGCGCAGATGCAGTTTATGCAGCCGGAAGGCTGGCTGGTGATGCAGGCGCAGCAGGGACGTAACTCGTTGCTGATTCTGCTGCTGACGGCGGTGCTGCTGGCACCGGTGTTTGAAGAGGTGCTGTTTCGCGGTTTTCTGTTGCAGGCTTTCCTGTTGTGGGCGCCCCGCAGCCGCTTCGCCTGTATGTTGCTCACCTCGCTGCTGTTCGCGGTGATGCATACCCAATACGTTCACTGGCAGACGATTATCGCACTGACGCTGTTTTCGCTGCTGCTGTGCTACGCGCGCTTACGCAGTAATAGCCTGGCGTTGCCGATTTTCCTCCACACCCTCAATAACCTGATCGCCCTGCTGCCTGCCTGGTATTTCGCGGGCTGAGGGTGCCCGGTTCTCTCACCTGCAGTCCCGTATCGCTGTCGGCCTTCCGGTCTGCGGGTGGCTATAGCTCGGGCGGGTAATGCTGCCCCCGACGCGTTTGACTATACTGGATCAAAAAAAGGGATAAAAAGCACCACAGTCCGGACCACCAGACCGTGCAAAGGAGTCGATCTATGTTAATTGGATTTGTGTTATTAGTGAGCGCGTGCGGCTACGATGCCTGTGAGGCTTTACCGGTTTCGGAGCACATCTTTCCGACCAAAAGCGCCTGTGAAACCATGGCGAACCGTATTCATAAAGTCAGGCCCAATGTGGTCCTGCTGTGCGGTGAAGTGCATCGTTAAAACAGGGCCAACTACAATAAACCCGGCTGTAACGTTGCAAGCTGACGCTTTAGCGTACAAAATATGAGCTGTTGTTGACTACTACCGTTGTGAATCCCATGAAAACATCACGTCCCCGTCGTCCAAACGGACGCTGGGTTTATTACATTTTGTATGATGGCATTCTGTGGCCCTGCCCGGTTCGCTGGGAATGGGAAAGCAGCTTCGGCGGCTGGTTGCCGTTTTACTATACGCCGACCTTTGAGTTTGTGGTCGGTGACCCACGCAAGGCGTATCGCATTGCGCGCAGCGACGTGCGTGCCCGGCGGCGGGAAGACGCGTACGTCTGATCGGCATTATTGTCACGGCGGCGTGAAAAGTTGACGTCCGGGCGACGCTATTGCCACGGCAGCCAGGAGGCGGTCAGCAGGAAGTGAATCGCTTCAAGTACCAGTATCACCATCAATAATATGCCCAGCTTATGGCGGCAGATCCTGTTCATCCGGTCAGGCCCAAATCATCGCAGCCCAGCGTATCAGCAGCAGCGCGCCACAGATGCAAAACAGAACCAGCACCATTTTCCAGTGCTTTTTTGCCGCCCGATACTTCGTCACATCGGTTTCCTCCCTGTCAGAAAGCGAAGATGCGCCACAAGGCGCATCTGATTCGGTCAGCTGCAGGACCGGTACTGCGTAGCATAACGCCCCGGCCGCAAAAAGGCGACCGGTGGACGGCATCAGTTATTCAGGGTGTAGTCCAGCGTGATTTCCGCATTAAGCACCTGAGAAACCGGGCAACCCGCTTTGGCTTTATTGATGATCTCATCGAAGGTCGATTCATCAATGCCTGGCAGCGAAATGGTGCTGGTCAGCGCTATTTTGGTAATGGCGAAGCCGTCACCTTTCTTATCCAGCGAGACGTCCGCAGTGGTGTCGATACTTTCTGGCGGATGACCCGCCTGGCCCAGCATCAGCGATAACGCCATGGAGAAACAGGCTGCATGCGCCGCACCAATCAGCTCTTCCGGGTTGGTGCCCTTCTCGCCTTCAAAGCGGGTGTTGAAACCATAAGGTTGCTGGCTCAGCACGCCACTTTCGGTGCTGACGGTGCCTTTGCCCTTGATATCGCCTTCCCAGTGCGCCGAACCTTTCTTATGAATGGTCATGTTATTCCTCCTGTTGGTAAAGAAGCTAAGTATAGACAACGCCTGCGTTTTCGCCGGTTAACTTACTGCGCGCGGCCGTGGCGGGGTGCTCTGCGGGTTCAGCACCGCCTCGGCCTGCACCAGTGATTCACGGGTGATCTCGCTGATTGACTTCGCCCCGGTCAGGGTCATCGCAACCCGCATCTCTTTCTCGATCAGATTGAGCAGGTTCTCGACGCCACGCTGGCCATGGGTCGCCAGCGCATAGATAAAGGCCCGTCCCAGCAGGACGCTGTCTGCGCCGAGCGCAATCATCCGCACCACATCCAGACCGTTGCGGATACCGCTATCGGCCAGAATGGTGATATCGCCTTTCACCGCATCAGCAATAGCCGGCAGCGCACGCGCGGACGACAGCACGCCATCCAGTTGCCGTCCGCCATGGTTGGAGACCACGATACCGTCAGCGCCAAAACGCACCGCATCACGCGCATCCTCCGGATCGAGGATCCCTTTGATCACCATCGGGCCATCCCAGAATTCACGGATCCACTCCAGGTCTTTCCAGCTGATCGAAGGATCAAAGTTGTTCGCCAGCCAGCCGATGTAATCTTCCAGCCCGGTCGGTTTACCCAGATAGGTTGAAATATTGCCCAGATCGTGTGGCCGTCCCTGCAATCCGACATCCAGCGCCCACTGCGGATGGGTGACCGCCTGCCAGTAGCGGCGCAGCGCCGCATGGTTACCGCTCATGCCGGAGTGCGCGTCACGGTAACGCGCCCCTGGCGTCGGCATATCGACGGTAAACACCAGCGTCGAGCAGCCGGCGGCTTTGGCGCGCTCCAGCGCATTGCGCATAAACCCGCGGTCGCGCAGCACGTAGAGCTGGAACCACATCGGGCGATTAATCTGCGGTGCGACCTCTTCAATCGGGCAGACGGAAACCGTCGACAGAGTAAACGGAATCCCTTTCAGCGCCGCCGCCCGCGCCGCCTGCACTTCACCACGACGGGCATACATGCCACACAGGCCGACCGGTGCCAGCGCCACCGGCATTGACAGCGTCTCATTGAATAATTTCGTTTCCAGGCTCAGCTCTGACATGTTCTTCAGAATGCGCTGGCGCAGCGCCACGTCAGAGAGATCCTCCACATTCCGGCGCAGGGTGTGCTCGGCATACGCCCCGCCATCGAGATAGTGGAACAGGAAAGGCGGCAGGATGCGTTGCGCGGCGGCGCGATAGTCACTGGCAGCAGAGATAATCATCAATCAGATTCCTTACGGTTACGTGATTCAGTGTCCGGTAAGCGGGTGATGCGCGCCTGGCGCGCTTCATCCTCATGCAGATTTTTCATCGTGGTGTGAACAAACCCGAGATGCTGCATCGCCGCCTGGCGTGCGCCCTCGGCATCCCCGGCGAGAATGGCGTCCAGCAGCGCCTGATGTTGCTCCGTCAGCCGGGCGAATATCGCCGGCTGGGTATACATCCGCTGGCGGCTTTGCATCACCGAGGATTGCAACAGTTCGAAGAAACCGCGCATGGTTTGCAGCAGCACCAGATTGTGAGAGGCCTCGGCAATCGCCAGGTGAAAGCGCACGTCAGCCTGAGCGGCAAGGTCAGGATCGTCACTCTCTTTCAGCTTCAGCGTAGCGTCGAAGGCGTACTGCAGCCGCTCGCGATCCGCCTCGGTGGCACGCAGCGCTGCGTGCCAGGCGGTGCTGGCTTCAATCGCATGTCGTGCCTCGAGAATGTCGTAGCGATAGTCAGGATCGTCGCGTAACAACTGGCGAATCGGTTCAACGATGCGCTGTTCCGACCAGGGTTCCAGCTGTTGCCGGACCCAGGTGCCGCCGCCGCGACGGCTGACCAGCATGCCGCCGCTGATCAGCTGCTGTAACGCTTCACGCAGCGACGAGCGCGACACCCCGAGTTCGGCCGAGAGCTGCCGCTCAGCAGGCAGCCGCATGCCCGGTGTCAGTTGATGTTCAGTGATATACGCCCGGAGGCGCGTCACCAGCGGATCGGAAACGGTATTCATGGAATCATCCAGGGGAAGACGTATGCCTGCAGCGTGGTAATCACGCCGACCATACAGGTAAAAATCAGGCTGTGTTTAACGGTAAAGCGGAACAGGTCAGACTCTTTGCCAACCAGTCCGACCGCCGCACAGGCGATGGCGATCGACTGCGGCGAGATCATCTTGCCAGTGACGCCGCCGGTGGTGTTGGCCGCCACCAGCAGCACGTCCGATACGCCAATCTGCTGCGCGGTAGTGGCCTGCAGCGCGGCGAACAGGGCGTTCGACGAGGTATCCGAGCCGGTCAGGAACACCCCGAGCCAGCCGAGGAACGGCGAGAAAAAGGTAAAGGCGTGGCCGGTGTGCGCCAGCGCTAACGCCAGGGTGGCTGACAGGCCGGAGTAGTTAGAGATAAAGGCGAAGGCCAGCACCATGCCAATCGAGTAGATCGGCAGCGCCAGCTCTTTCAGCGTTTCACCAAAAGTTTGCAGCGCAGCCCTGGGTTTCATCTTCAGGTAGAGTACCGCGACGATCGCCGCAATCAGGATCGCGGTGCCGGTGGCGGAAAAGAGATCGAACTTAAAGATAGCCGGATAAGGCGTGGCGCTGCCTACGACCGGCGGCATACGCGCTACCCCTTCGTTGAGCAGCGGCACCGGTACGTTCAGCACCCAGTCAGCCAGCGCGCCGCCTTTGGCGAACAGCGCTTTAAACGGCGGGATGCTCCACAATGTGACGGTCGCAGTCAGAAACAGGAACGGCATCCAGGCGCGTACCACCTGCCCGAGCCGGTATTTTTGCTGTACCACCGGCTGAACGGCAGGCTGCTCGCCTGGCGCTGCGCCGCCATTCTCAAAGCGGAAAATACGCACCGGCTTCCAGACGCGCAGAAACAGCGTCAGCGAAATCAGCGAGGCCAGAGACGAGATGATATCCGGCAGTTCCGGCCCGAGAAAGTTGGAGCTAAGGAACTGGGCGATAGCAAACGATCCGCCGGCCACCAGCACCGCCGGCCAGGTCTCTTTGACGCCGCGCCAGCCATCCATGATCGCCATAATCCAGAACAGCACGATCAGCGTCAGCAGCGGTAACTGCCGCCCGGCCATCTGCCCGATGGCGAAGCTGTCGAGTCCGGTCACCTGCCCCGCCACAATAATCGGAATGCCCATCGCGCCAAAGGCGACCGGCGCGGTATTCACGATCAGGCACAGCCCGGCAGCATACAGCGGATTAAAACCCAGCCCGACCAGCAGCGCGGCGGTGATCGCCACTGGCGCGCCAAAGCCGGCGGCCCCTTCAAGGAAGGCACCAAACGAGAAGCCGACAATCAGCATCTGCAGGCGCTGATCGGGCGTAATCGACAGGATTGAGGCGCGGATAATATCGAACTGACCGGTTTTGACCGAAATTTTGTAGACGAAGACCGCCGCGACAATGATCCAGGCGATTGGCCACAGGCCATAGAGAAAGCCATAAACCACCGACGCCAGTGCCTGCGCCACCGGCATCTGATAGAGAAACAGTGCCACCAGCAGCGCCAGTCCCACAGTGATGCTGGCCGCCAGATAACCTTTCAGCCTGAGCTTGATCAGCGCAAAAAAGAAAAACAGAATCGGAATCAGCGCCACCAGGCTTGAAAGCCAGATATTGCCCAACGGATCGTAGTTTTGTTGCCACAGCTGCATGCCGCTATCTCCAGAGGAAGAGGAAACGTGGTACGCGTACAGCCGCCTGCCGCGCACCATCAGCCCGATGCGATATTTGGTCTGACCAAAAATCACATCCTCGGGCTTTATGGCAACAGATAGTTAATGCATTGTTAATGCAAGGCAACAAAAGCGGCGTAAATTTTCCCGATGTGTGAACCACAGAAAAATTTTTCCGAAATTGGTAGGACCAAAATCAATGATGCTGCTCGGGAAAGGCCTGCGGATAGCTGCGCGGATGAAACCGCAGATTCAGCACGATCAGCACCAGCGTGACTGTCGCCTGTAGCAGCCAGACGCTGGTGAAATGATCGGTCAGCGTACGCAGCTGTCCGGCGATAAACGGCATGCTGCCAGCGATTATAAAACCGATACCCTGCATAAACGCCACCAGCCGCGCACCTGCCTGCGGTTGTGCCAGATGATCCAGCGCCAGAACCAGCGCCAGCGGGAACGCGCCGCCGAGCCCGACACCCGCGATCCCGGCCCAGAGCCACGGTGCCGCCTGCGGTGCCAGCAGAAAACCGAGCATGCCGCAAAGCTGCAGCGTCAGGGTCAGCAGCAGCAGCGGCCGGCGATCGTTACCGCGTGCCAGCAGCGGCAGCAGCAGCGCACCTGTCACCTGACAACCAATCATCATGCCCAGCAGCGAGCCACCGGCCTGGGCGCTCCAGCCCAGCTGATGATAGAAATCGGGCAGCCAGGCAACGCAGATCGCATAACCGCCGTTTACCAGCCCGAAACTTAACGCCAGCGTCCAGGCGCGGGTTTTGCGCCACAAGGCGGGCAGCGCGACCGCCGCCGCTTTTGCTGGCGCAGCGGTCGGAATAAACAGCCACAGCAACAGCGCCAGCACCACCGGCAGCGTCCAGCTGCTCAGCGCACCCTGCCAGCCGACATGCGCATTCAGCCACGGCGTCAGCGCCGCGCCAATTCCACCGCCGCCCATCAGCGCGCCGGCCCACAGGCCAGTCACCGGCGCACTGCGACGGCTAAAGCGCTGACGAATCAGCCCTGGCATCGCCATCTGCACCACGCCAATTCCCGCGCCGCCCGGTATCGTGCTCAGCACCAGCCAGCGACCATCGCTGATAAATAGCCGGCTCACCAGCGCCAGCAGCAGCAGAAACAGGCCGCCCAGCAGGAGCTTACGCACCGAAAAGCGCTGCATCAGCCGGGCGCTGGTCAGGGCGATCATCCCCATCATCATCATCGGCACGGCGGGCAGCAGCGACGCCGCCAGCGGCGACAGCCCAATACTCTGTCGTAACTGTTCGAGCAGCGGACTGACCGAAGTCATCAGGGGCCGCATATTCAGCCCGGCCAGCACCAGCGCCGCCAGCAGCAGCTTATTTTCTCTGTTCATCACACATCCGCAGCGTTAAAAGTTGTCAGCCTGACAGCAGACGGTACTATTTGGAAATAAAATATTACTCTGCCAGGTAGTGGGAAAATGAATCGTCAGCCGATGTTTACGCCGCAGCAACTGCTTAGCTTTGTGGCGGTGTGTGAAACTGCCAGCTTTACCCGCGCCGCTGATCGGGTGCATCTGTCGCAATCAACCGTCAGTCAGCAGGTACGGCGGCTGGAAGAGATGGTCGGTAAAGATTTGCTGGTGCGCTCGTCACATCAGGTTCAGATCACCGAAGAGGGCGAAAAATTGCTGGGCTATGCCCGCCGGATTATCGCCCTGAACGGTGAGGCGCACGACGTGCTGAGCGATCAATGGCGCGATGGCGTGCTGCGTCTTGGCGTACCGGAAGATTTCGCCGCACCGACGGCGGGCCTGCTGGCCGATTTCAGTCGCGATCATCCCCAGCTGCGACTGGATGTGATGAGCGGTATGCAGGTCGAGCTGCGCCGGGCCTGGCAACGTGAAGAACTCGATATCATGCTGATCAAGCAGACCTATGGCGAGCGTCCGCTGGCGTCGCGTCCGGAACCGCTGCTGTGGCTCGACAGCGCGGCGTCACCCTGTTTTGAACAGACGCCAGTGCCGCTGGTGCTGTTTCCGCAGCTGGGATTGTACCGCGATGAGGTCTGCCAGACGCTTGATGCGCTGGGGCGCAGTTGGCGTATCAGCTACAGCAGCGCCAGTCTGGTGGCGCTTGCTGCCGCCAGTGCCGAAGGGCTGGGTCTGACCTTGCTGCCCGCCAGTTGCCGCCTGCCGCAACATCGGGTGCTCGGCAGCGAACAGGGACTACCGGTGATCGATAGCTTCGAGCTGGCGCTGTTCTGTCGTCAGCCACATGAACCGTTGCAGCGTGAGCTGGCTGAAGCGCTGGTGGCATTTGGTCAGTTACGCTGGCAGTGAAATTTCCACTAGCCAGCAGTGGAAAATAACGCAGCAAAGCGGCCGGCCATTTGTCAGATTAACCGCTTACCCACATTGCAGGAGCCTCTGATGCCCACTTCCCCTTCGCCAGGCCGCCGTGACTTTCTCAGCCAGAGCGTGCGCTGGACCGCGGCAGGCGGTCTGCTGGCCGCCGGCTTTAGCCAGGCCAGCGTGACAGCCAGTGGCCCATCAACAGCCACGAAGCAGTCGACCGCCCTGCCGCATCAGGATCGCTATCTGCTGCGCAACGTGCGGCTGGAAGAGGGATTTGAACGCGAGGGCGACGAGATTATTGCCACCCGCACCGCGCTTTACGACATCAGCGTGCGTGACGGCAAAATTGATCGGCTGCAACCGGCAGGCCAGGGCGACGCTTCGCTGCCGGCGTGGGATGCGCATGGCGCGCTGCTGCTGCCCGCCACTCAGGATATGCATATCCACCTTGATAAGACCTTTTATGGTGGCCCATGGCAGGCACCACGTCCGCGTCAGGGCAAAACGATTATGGATATGATCGCCCGGGAGCAGGTGCTGATCCCACAGCTGCTGCCGCATTCTCAGGCGCGAGCCGAAGGATTGATTGCGCTGCTGAACGCCAAAGGCACCACCCGCGCCCGTAGCCATTGCAATATCGATCCGGTCAGCGGCCTGCAAAGCCTTGATCACCTGCAGGCAGCGCTGGCCAATCATCCCGCGTTTTCCTGTGAAATCGTAGCCTTTCCGCAGCACGGCCTGCTGCATTCTCAGGTTGATGGCCTGATGCGCGAAGCAATGCAGCGCGGCGTCCAGTACGTTGGCGGACTCGATCCCACTAACGTTGATGGCGCGATGGAAAAATCGCTGGATACGATGTTCCGGATTGCGCTCGATTATCAGCGTGGCGTCGATATTCATCTGCACGAAACTTCAGCGGCAGGCGTGGCGGCGATTCAGTACATGATCGATACCGTGGCCCGTAACCCTGCCCTGAAGGGCAAAGTGACCCTGAGCCACGGCTTTGCGCTGGCAACACTGGAAGGCAGCGCGCTGGCAAGGATGATTGAAGGGCTGGCTGAGCAGCAGTTCAGCGTCGCCTCGACTCTGCCGATCGGCAAACTCACCATGCCGATTCCGCAGTTACAGGCGGCCGGCATTAACGTAATGACCGGCACCGATAGCGTTATCGATCACTGGTCGCCGTTTGGCACCGGCAGCATGCTGGAAAAAGCCAATTTGTATGCGCAGCTCTATCGGGGATCGGATGAGTTTTCGCTGTCACGGGCGCTGGCGATTGCTACCGGTAATCAGCTGCCGCTGTCGGCAACGGGCGAGCGTCAGTGGCCGAAATCGGGCGATGAAGCCAGCATGATGCTGGTGGCGGCAAGTTGTTCTGCAGAAGCGGTGGCCCGTATTTCACCGGTGGTGGCGACTTTTTCACGCGGTAAAGCGGTATTTGCGCTGGCCTCCGCCTGAAATAACAGAGCCTCCGGTTCGGAGGCTCTGCATTTACCTGAATGGACCCGCCTGTCAGGCGGTTTTAGCCCATTTATCATTCGACATCAGTTCCATTGCCAGCGCATATAAGCGACGATCTTCCTGATCACAGGGCTCATCTTCCGCATAACAGCCGATCATCGAAGCGATCTTATCGGCTGATAAGCTCTCTCCATGAACGTGCAGTGTCAGTACGGCGCGGCCTACTATTTTAAGCACATTCTCATGTGGTCCCTGGATGCTATTACTCAATGAAAATACCCTCTACCGGTCGTTGTACCAGGAATATGGCGCGCTAAATATAAAGCAATTAGCGCCAGATTTTTATCGGCATTAAGGGTGATATTTTTTAATGATTAATTCTTTTACTGGAGTTATTTTTAAGGAGTTATCTGATTAACAATGAAATAAATTTTTAAAAACGGCAGGTTATAAACTAATGACTGGCCTTGCTGGATAAACGCAACGGTAGTATTTTCTTTGACCATCGCCAAAGGATTAAAAAAAAACACCAATTCCGGTGTCACTTCGGTTAATTCTTATCCGATCTTCACCAGATTGTTTCACACTGCTTACCTCAAGGTTCCCGTTGCCGTCAGGCCGGCTTTCTGCCAGACTTGCGCGCGCAATAATGCCCTCCACTTTCAGCCTCAGAGGCCGCGCCCGTGACCGCTTTTTCTACCCTCAATACGCTTCCCGATAGCCAGCTCGATAACCTGCGCGAGATGGGCTATACCAGCATGACGCCAGTTCAGGCCGCCACGCTGCCCGCCATTCTGCAGGGTCGTGACGTGCGCGCGCAGGCAAAAACCGGCAGCGGGAAAACCGCCGCTTTTGGTATTGGCTTACTGCAACATATCGACAGTGCCCGGTTCCAGACCCAGGCGCTGATTCTCTGCCCGACTCGTGAACTGGCGGATCAGGTCGGCAACGTGCTGCGTCAGCTGGCACGCTTCACCCGCAACATTAAAGTTCTGACCTTGTGTGGCGGACAGCCGATGAGCGCCCAGCGTGATTCGCTGGTGCATCCACCGCATATCGTGGTCGGTACCCCGGGCCGTATTCTGGATCACATCAAACGCGAAAACCTGAAGCTGGAAAACCTGCGTACGCTGGTGCTGGATGAAGCTGACCGGATGCTGGAAATGGGCTTCCGCGACGATATGGAAACCATTATTGAGGCCACGCCCGCTTCACGTCAGACGCTGCTGTTCTCCGCCACCTGGCCAGAAGGCATCGCTGCCATCAGCAGCCGCTTCCAGCGCGATGCGCTGAGCGTAGTGACGGAAGAAGTCAGCGAACTGCCGTCGATTGAGCAGCAGTTCATCGAAGCCAGCCACGGTGAAAAGCTGTCGCTGCTGATAGCGCTGCTGAGCGAACGCCAGCCTGCATCATGCGTGGTGTTCTGTAATACCCGTCGTGAATGCGATGAGATTGCTGCGGCGCTTAACGCGCGTGATATCAGTGCGCTGCCGCTGCATGGCGATCTTGAACAGCGCGATCGTGAACGGGTGCTGATCCGCTTCGCCAACGGCAGTGGCCGGGTGCTGGTCGCCACCGACGTGGCGGCCCGTGGACTCGACATCAAATCGCTGGCGATGGTGGTGAACTATCAGCTGGCCTGGGACCCGGAAGTGCATCTGCACCGCATTGGCCGCACCGCCCGCGCTGGTGAGCACGGCGTTGCGGTCAGCCTGGTTGCGGCTGATGAGATGGCTCGCGCCCATGCGCTGGAAGATTTTCTACAGCAGAAACTGCCGTGGATTTCCGCCAGCACGCTGAAAAAAGGCAGCAGCAAACCGTTGCCTGCCGCAATGATGACCTTGTGTATTGATGGTGGCCGCAAAGCCAAGATCCGTCCAGGCGATATTCTCGGCGCACTGACCGGTGAAGCAGGTTATCGCGCTGACCAGATTGGCAAGATTGTGCTGACGCCGACTCACGCTTACGTCGCGATTGATGCCGCGCAGGCGAAAGGTGCCCTGGTAAAACTGAAGCAGGGAAAAATCAAAGGCAAAGCCTGCCGGGCGATTCTGCTGAAGGATTAAAACAGGACGGGCGAGGCTGACAACGCCTCGCCCTGGTTATTACGGCTCGTCAATCTGAGTGACATGCAGCGTGGTTTGCTGCCCTTTGCCATGTACCTTGCCGCTGACGCGCACTTTGTCCTCAGCCGAATAGGTTTTACCATCAAAGGTTTTCTTCGGCGCAATGATCGGTAATGTGCCGGTGTTATCGCGGAACTGATAGGTATCGCCCTGCTCTTTCTTCACGATATAGCCTTCAAGCGTCACGTATCCGCCCTGACGGAAGTCGCGAATCTGATCGATGTGAGTCTGCCCGGTATCTTCCGATCCCTTATAGCCTGCATCCTCCTTGTGCTGCGGCGGCGGCGCTTCACCGCCCTTGTAGCCACCCTCATCGGCATACACGCCAGCACTCATTACCACCAACAGCGACGCTAAAATTACTTTTTTCATTTCACACTCCTGTATTGGAAAGGTGTCCATGTCGAACCTTCACCGTTAAGCCTGGCACAATAATTGGCGTCTGTTTTATTTCCCCCTTCTGTTCTCACCTTTTTCCATTTGCTGCCGATAACCTGTTCACACCCTATTTCACCAGCTGCGTTAAGGCAGAGGCAACGATGGATAATTTTCAAAAAGAGATTGATGAGAGAGCGAATCTCGCGTTATCGAACAAATTCGAACTGCTGCTGTTTCGCTTAGGTTCCGATCAGCTGAAAGGCAAGTCAGAACTGTTTGGCATTAACGTGTTCAAGCTGCGTGAAATCGTGCCGATGCCAACCATCACCAAAGCCGCGGGCATGCGCTCACCGCTGCTGGGTATGGCAAGCATTCGTGGCCAGTTCATCCCGGTGATTGATCTGCCGGCGGTGGCAGGCTGTGTGCCAGAAACCGGCCTGAATCTGCTGCTGGTGACCGAATATGCGCGCAACACCCAGGCGTTCGCCGTGGAGTCGGTTGAAAACATTGTGCGTCTCGACTGGAGCCAGGTGCATACCGCTGAAGCCGGGATTGGTGGCCGCAACATTACCAGCATCGCCTGTCTGGACAGTGATAAGCAGAGCAACGATCTGGCGATGGTGCTGGACGTTGAGCAAATTCTGTATGACATCATTCCTTCGGTGCGCGGTGTGGAACCTGAAGCCACCAAAGCGCGTGAATTCAACTATCGTCCCGGCGCCGTCGCCATTGTGGCGGAAGACTCGAAAGTGGCGCGCCAGCTGCTGGAGCAGGGTCTGAAGAGCATGGGAATTCCGTCGCTGATGTTTAACACCGGCCTGGAAGCGTGGGAAAAACTCAAGCTGATGAGCCAGGATGCGCAGGCGGCGGGCGAGTCAATTCACGACAAAATTGCCTTTGTGCTGACCGACCTGGAAATGCCGGAGATGGATGGTTTTACCCTGACCCGCAACATCAAGCGTGACGAAATTCTGAAACGGCTGCCGGTGGTAATCCACTCTTCACTGTCAGGCAGCGCCAATGAAGATCACGTCCGCAAAGTGGGTGCCGACGGTTATGTCGCTAAGTTCGAGTTAAACGAACTCTCCGACGTAATTTTTAACGTTCTCGAAGCAGCCCGCTAAGCGAATGCAGACCGACGCGCTGCCGTTCGGTCTGCCGCTCTGGCCTGTTTCGCACTGCGTCTTTACTACTTAGCCAGGAATTTTACCCATGCACAGCGAAACCTTACCTGTTACCTCTCGTCAAAACGTGCTGCGTGGCCGTTTACGCCAGCTTGCCTGGATTTGCGCCCTGTCTCTTAGCGCCCTGTTCTGGGTTGGCCTCTACTTGTTAGTTTTCTGATTTCTTTCATCCCTTACGGTCCAGGCTGCCAGTTTTGTGGCTGTCAGCCCAACCGAGCACATCCGGCCTTTCTGTTATCTCAAGGCAGTTTTGTTAAACACGATTAATCCATGCGGTTAATGGTGCGCTTTCCCCTGCCTGTTACTTCAAAAACATTAAAGGTAAAGCTTAACGCTCCGATAACAGTGTGCGCGAGATCACCCTTTTTTCGGCGGCACGACGCCGGGCACAGCAGGTGAATCGCGCACAGCAGCAAGGAACCTGATTGCTGATAACACAGTGATAAATAATAAAACGGGGAAAAAAGCATGGTCAGTATCAAGAATATGAAGGTGGGTATGCGGCTCGCCGCAGCCTTCGGTATTGTTGTGACGTTACTGATAGTCATTGGGGTGACATCCATAACGAAAATTAACAGCATCAACACCGCGATCGCCTCGATCGTGGACGATCGTTACGTAAAAGTGCGACTGGCATTTGATGTGCGCGATGGTGTCAACGATCAGATCAAATACCTGCGCGGCATCGTGATCGACACTAACCGGCCGGAAATGAACGTGAAACGTTACGGCCAGCTGGACGAAGCAACCCAGCGTACTAACGCCGCCATGAAAAAGATCGCCGACATTCAGGTTACGGCAGTCGGTAAGAAAAAAATTGCCGGTCTGCTGGCATCGGCCGAAGCCTTTGAGAAGGTCAAAACGGAGTTGGTTACGCTGGTGAAAAGCGGCAACTTCGACGCTGCCAGCGCCTACGTGCTGAAGTCGATGACCGCGACCCAGAACAAATTCCTTGATGATGCCGTCGCATTTGCTAATTCACAGGATGCCCAGCTGCGTGGCGAAGGCCAGAGCATCGTGGCCAATGGTCAGTCAGCAATTAACATCACGTTGATTTTCTCTGCGCTGGCGATTCTGGCCTCAATTATGCTGGGCCTTTTCCTGACGCGTTCGATCGTGCGCCCGCTGGTGGCCGCGGTTGATGTTGCCGAGCGCGTTGCCGCCGGCGATCTGAGCTCAAAAATTCAGGTGACGTCACGCGATGAGACCGGCGTGCTGATGCAGGCGCTGCAACGGATGAACGATAATCTGCTCTCCATCGTCACCGAAGTACGTACCGGTTCCGATACGATTGCGGTGGCATCAAACCAGATCTCCAGCGGCAACCTTGATCTCTCTACCCGCACCGAGCAGCAGGCCAGCTCACTGGAAGAGACCGCGTCTGCCATGGAACAGATGACCTCAACCGTGAAGCACAACGCTGACAACGCCCGTGAAGCCAACCAGCTGGTAGCCAGCACCTCCAGCGTGGCGCGTGAAGGCGGTGTGGTGATGGAACAGGTGATTGAGAAGATGGAAGCAATCGCCCTGTCATCGAAGAAGATTGTCGACATTATCAGCGTAATTGATTCCATTGCCTTTCAGACCAACATTCTGTCGCTGAACGCAGCCGTTGAAGCCGCGCGTGCCGGTGAACAGGGCCGTGGCTTTGCAGTGGTCGCTTCTGAAGTGCGTAATCTGGCCCAGCGTTCAGCCTCGGCTGCCAAAGAGATCAAAGTGCTGATTGAAGATTCGGTCGCGAAGGTGGATGAAGGCAGCAAGCTGGTTACCCATGCCGGTTCTACCATTGGCGAAGTAGTCAACAGCGTGCAGAGCGTGGCAAACATCATGAGTGAAATCACCATCGCCAGCAGTGAACAAAGCAGCGGCATCAGTGAGATCAATATGGCGATTACCCAGATGGAAGCGGTGACGCAGCAGAACGCCGCGCTGGTGCAGGAAGCGTCCGCGGCTTCACAAGCCCTGCAGGATCAGGCTGAGCGGATGGCGCAGGCGATGAGCGTATTTAAAGTAGGACAGCTCTCGCTGAACGCAGCACACAGTGCCTGATACCGTGGCTGAGAAGTAGCGAAGTTTGTTTGTTCCAGCGGCCTGCTCCGGCGGGCCGTAACGTTGTTGCCCCGCCGCTGTTACAGCCAGACCAGCGTCTGCGCCTGGCATTAATTTCTGTTGAACAGGGAAGCGATGACGTCAGGCCGTGCGCCAGCAACAGGCGGAGCCAGGGATAAGCAACAGAATAGCGTGAACATCAGAGCAAGCTGAGACTCAGGCAGAGGCAGAAGCAGAAGCAGAAGCAGAAGCAGAAGCAGAAGCAGAATGACAGAAACAAAAAAGGCTGCCATTGGCAGCCTTTCATTACAGTAAATGCAACAACGCTATAAAGCTCAGTTAGCCTTTAATCAGAGAGCGCGAGGCTGGCTCTGAAGTGCAATCCTCGCCGCGTTCACCTGAACAACGACAGATTTGCAGAAAATGCATTTCGCTCCATGCGGATTGGCTCTTGTAACATCAAAGTGTGATGTACGAAACTGTGAGCCATTACAGTGAGGACATTTAAATGTAATTTTCAGTCCTTAGAGACCAACAACGTTCGCAGCAGCTGGGCCTTTGGCGCCATTTTCTACTGTAAACTCAACTTGTTGACCTTCATCTAATGAACGGAAATCAGTGCCCTGGATTGCAGAGAAGTGTACGAATACATCTTTGCTGCCGTCCTGAGGAGAGATGAAACCGAAGCCTTTCTCTGCGTTAAACCACTTAACGGTACCGCGAATTTTGTTAGACATGCTTAAATCCTTAATATATCGAGCCTTCCGGCATAATGGCCTGAGAACAGATTTTAATCAGAACGTAAGAGAAGACTCAAAAAGAAGGGATGTCTCGCGACAAACTTAGAGATGAGAACTGCTTTGGATACTTACTTTGATAGTGTCTGTTAATCAAACCGACGATTCATTAGGCCACACTTCTTTAAGTGACGCAAGCGGCAATTGAAATTAATCGTCAGAAGCTGGTTGGTGCGAGTCGCATGCCCTTCTCTGCTGAACTGGAAAGAAATTGGTGCCACGCGCGCTAGCGATGTCGCCCTGAGCGGTAATCGGCGAGCGCGATCCTGCCTGAGGTTAACCGGCCAAACAGACCTAATAAGGAGGTAATAGAAGAAGAGGATCTGATAAAGAGAAAAACTGGTGCCGGTAAGAGGAGTCGAACCTCCGACCTTCGCATTACGAATGCGCTGCTCTACCAACTGAGCTATACCGGCAAACGGGCGGGATTAGCGGGGAAATACCTTAGAAAAAAAGCGGAAATGCGTCAAGAGAGGCGGCGTTCAACTGCGGATTTTCGCAGCAGCTCGCCTGACAGTCCGATGCCCGCGGCGCAGGCGTCAGACAAAAAAGGGCGAGGCCGCCGCCTCGCCCAAAAGTGGTGATCATCAATCGTAGTAAGGGACCTTGCGGTCAACGCCGTTGATATTGATCAGCACAAAACCGGTCGGCGCCGTTTTATTGGCCGGGGTGCCCGCCGCCGTTGCGAGAGTCACCACCCCTTTTTCATTGGCACCAATGCCGGCCAGTCCGTTATGCATGCCGAAGCGTGCGGCCGGTTTCAGCGTCCCTACTTTGGTAATGTCAGTCACCACCGACATATCAGACTGGAACAGCGAGCAGGAACCGGTATCAAAACGGGTCGGACCGGTGGTCTTCAGGTTGAACATGGTTTCGCCACTGTTGGCCCGCAGCTTGACCCAGACCACCGCATAGGTGGTGCCGACCCGGCCGTAACGGATATCCATCACCGAAGGCTGGCCCATGTGATACGCATCCGCCCATACCGTCTCCAGTCGCTGCAGATTAATCAGCGTTCTGCCGGTCCCCGGCAGGTTGACCGGCGACCCTGCCGTGCCGGAAGGCGTGGTCGCATCCGCTTTCCCGATCAGTTCCATCACCCATGCCTGATTAGGGTTCGGGAAATAGAGCTGCCCCAGCCGGTACCAGTTATCGGTATCAGTGTTGTTCACCACCTTATAGCCGCTGAAATAGCCGACCCGCAGTGAACCGGTCAGGAAGCTGCCGTGGTTTTCGTCACGGCGATAACCGTATTCAAAGGTCGATAGCCATTTCCCGGCGGCCAGGTCGTTAGTGATTTTTGCGCCCGCCTGCAGGTTAATCTGACGCATGATGACGCGGGCATTGTTGAGGTTGAGCGGCGTACCGCAATCTTCAATGTTCAGCGTATCAATGGTCCAGCCACCATCCGACAGATCGCCCGGATTGCGGGTATGCTCAATCCAGACGTTACGCAGTATCCCCTGCGTCATGCGCGGCATATAGAGCGTGGCATCGCCGTAGCCGGACTGGAAGTTCGCGTTACTTAACTCAATCGCGGTTGAGTGGTCCCAGACGCCATTGGGTGAGTTCGACCAACCGACGTCAAACACCCGTGAAAAGGTGCTGGTGGTGTAGATCTGATCGAACTTACTGTCGAGCGTATCCTGCAGCTTAAACACCGTGCCGCCAGTGCTTTGCGCCCGGAAGCAGCTGATATTGACGGTTTGCCCTTCGATACAGGTGTTTTCGAAGAACGGCTGATTGTTGCTGCACTGTTCGGGTAAAATAGTGACTTTGGCGGTGGTATCGGCGCTGGCCTGCCCGTTCCAGACGATGCCTTTGATGGCAGTCCGGCGCGCCTTTACTTTGAACACCGTATTGGCGCTTTTATCGGAAATAATCGTGGTGCGCGGCAGTGAGCCGAGTTCCAGATCGTCCCCTAACAGGCCGAAGAACGGGATTTCGGTATCGCTGAGATCGATAGGCGAAATCAGGAAGCGGCCACCGGGAAAACGAACCGGCAGCGCTTTCACGTAGGTGTTATAGGTCTGCGTCCACGCCAGCATCCGCTTAAACGCGTCGGTATCATCAGTTACGCCATCCCCTTTCGCGCCAAAGTGCAGGATATTCACTTCAGTAGGATCGTTGATGGTGCGTTTCCAGTAAAAACCGTTGCCGATAGCGACCGTACCGCCATCATCTTTCAGTGGGGTAGTACTGAGGAAACCAACAAAGTCTGCGCCGCCACGGAAGCTCGAGTCTTTGTCGTAATAGCGTTTCAGGATCGCAATTTCACCTGATTTTGATGGGGGAGTCGTACGCAGTTCAGCAAAAGAGTTAACTTCGATCATAGTATCCTCCTCAGGATAACTTAGATAAGCCGCTGATTATCAGCAGGTTACTTAGCAGAGGCCGGGTGGCCGCAGAGGGTGTCCCACATGTCGTTGTGGGTGTTAATAGCGCGCACGGTGCGAACGTCCAGCTTTTGTGCGTCATCGCCGTAGGTATAAAGAGGGGAAAACAGAACGCAGGCTGAATCGGTTATCGCGACCGGTTCAGGGTTGGTGGTATTTCGACTGCTGCAGCTTGTCGCGAGCAGCAGCGTCATCAAGGTTGTGATTGTCAGTCGCCACACGGTTGGCCTCCTCACGGTTATGTTGTTGCTGCTGCGCGACTGCTTCGACGCGGGACGCCTGTTGTTGTGCGTTTTCGACGTCAGAACGCGCTTTTTGCTGCACTTTGCCGATTTTTTTCCCACCGAAATAGCTGGCACCCAGCGCGGCAATGATGCCGGCCAGCGCCGCGATCCAGTGCCAGCCGCCGCCGAGTAACGTGGTTAACAGCGTCATGATTTGGTTACCTCCGCCCGCTGCTTCTCATTCAGCAGGTTTTTCTGACGAACAAATTGGGCAATCACCCCCATCGCCACCATGAAAGCGCCGACCAGCCCAAGGTAGTTGTGCGGCAGAATCGCTTTGACGTCTTCCGGCAGTACGCTCCAGGCATCGACGGCGGCGGAGGGAAAGGATTGCGCCCAGGCGCTGAGCATCGATCCCAGCGAGGCGAGCCAGACCGACCAGGTTTTGAATAACAGACGGGCGTGGGAGACAAACTGCAGAGTGGTAAAGCGCTGCAGCAGCAGCAGAATGATGATCGCGGTCAGCACGGCAATCAGGAACATCAGCCATCTCATAGCAGCCCCCTGTACACCGCATAGGTGCCGCTACGCATCACTTCAGCATGGCGCCGGGCCCGTCCTGGTGTCTGACGCGCCCACAGGCTGTTCATCATCGCGTCTGCGGCCTCGTTGAAGTTCTCACTGGCAATGGCGGTAAGCATGTTTTTAAACTGCATCACACCATCGACCCCCAGCTGATAGGCCATGCTCAGCAGCACATCAGTGCGGGCGTCATTGCACTTCGCCAGCGCATTACGCAGCAGCTCCCGGCTCTGCATGTCCTGCACCTTGCCTTCCAGAATGCATTGCTTCCACACATCCCCGACGCGGCGCGGAACGCGGAACGCATAGTTACTTAGCGATGCGCCTTTCGGGCCGATACGAATCCCTCCCGCGACCGTCGGGAAGCCCAGCGTGTCGAGATAAGGCACGTCGGCATAGCCCTCTTCAAAATTCAGCATTGCAATTATCTGGCTCATAACGATTCCTCAATGACGGGTCAGAGCAACTCAGCCCTGTGAAAAAATACATAACGTCCGCTGATCAATGCCCCTCACACCTTCAGCCGCAGACAGGGATGACCCTCCAGCGAAACTGAACAGTAAATAACCGGATTGCGGCCAGTGAAAAATGGAGGTAACAGGAATTGAACAGGGAGACAGAACGGGAGATTTCTGACGCTTATCAGCGCACTGCGTAGAGATGCACATGCGGCAGACAGCAATTGTCGAAGCTGGGCGTTTCCTGATTTTTGGCGCGAGGCGCCGTTATCGCACGATCAACGCGCGGGGTGACCTGACGCTGGCAGATTTGCTCTGCACGCCGCAGGGTGGGTGTTTCGGATGGGAAGTTTAGTGCCTGGTCGATGCTCTGTTTCAGGCTGCTGAGAGGTTGGCGCCGCCGATGGCGACGAGTACGTGCGTTGCCCATAAAAACGCTTTTGCCATAGTGAATTATCGCCATAACTCCTCCTGTGAATGAGTCTTTGGCGATGGGGTGGCAGGCGCGAGCTTTCGGCGAACCGAACGGGCCCGAATGTCGCGATTCACGCTCGCACACTCACCGCCCGGCTGCGTGAGCAGCCAGGTGGAAAGTAGGCGAAGGGGAATAAACGGCATCTGACGACGCTGCATTTTGCGCATCCACCCCATCCCAAAGTTCACTGACTTTTGGGTGGTTTGATTCGCGCTTGTGCAGCGCCTCAATTGTTTAAGAGCGGGTCGTCCCTGAAAGAACTGCTTCGTTCATCCATGTTCAAATTATTAACAGGTTCTTATGCTTTATCAAACACTGTTGGTTAATTTTTTATTTACCGCTGGTTAAATTTTTGAATTTATGTCGATTATTTTTTTGCAGGCTGGCGGTCTCGCCCGCTGACAGCGCGCTTAACCGAGGATCTGATAGTGTCGTGCCTGGCTCATGATGACTTTCGCCAGTACCTTCAGGCTGGCCACATCATCGTGGTTGAGATACCAGGTTTCATAGCGCTTATTATCTGATATTACAGCAATTTTCTTATGCTGTAGCTGCAGGCGCTTCAGGTAGAGCTGCTCGTCGAGGGTGAAAATGTAGATGCCGTCACCGTCAAACATCCGCACGCTGATGTCGACAAACAGCTGATCGCGCGGAGCAAAGGTGTCGGCCATCGAATCGCTGTTGATGGCGATCAGACGGATATTTTCTGCCGGCCGGCCGTTGAAAAGCACCCGCGCCTCATCCTGACCATACTCAATGGCCTGGATGGTTTCGACAAACTCATCGCGCGCAGGCAGACCCGCCGCACTTTTCTGGCCGATGTCGAGGCTATCAACGCGAAAGACGTTTTTATGGCCGGTCAGCGCGCTTAACGTCACCGGTTCAGCCGGATGATCCATCCCGTACTGCAGCCACTCCACTCTGACGCCAAGCAGCTGACTCAGGGCCAGCAGATTGCCCCCATCGGGCACTGACTGGGCGTTGAACCACTTCCACACTCCCGGCGTTGAAATCTTGCAGCCTTGCTGTTGCAGGGCCTTAGCAACCTGTTTGTTTCGTCCATGTCCGACAATGCCGGCACTCTCACAGGCCGCAATCAGCCTGGCGGTGAAAGCTTGTCTTGTACTTTCTTTTTTAACCATTAGTTAATAATCAGCCATAGAGGAGGTACTGGATGTTATTTTCATTATTGCTACCAGTTCATTTTATATTACCGTCCGTTTACTACCTAACCGCTTTATCAAGCATTTCTAATTATCATTATCCCCTGCCGTTTGCAGCTGAACAAAAAATATTGCCTCAGGCCGCGTGCAGCCCCGGCTTTCAGGAATCTTCCGTAAGGAATTGCGTGAAATTCAGCCAGCTTTTTTAGCTGAAACGACCCGGCAGCGACGAAAAATTATCTTACAGGCGAGAAACTCCAGATATAACTGGACCGAAAGTGGCAGCTAAAAAAAAACGGGAGTCTGTAAAAGACTCCCGTTTTGTTAAAAAAAAGGGGGGGATTATGGCCGCAGCGTGTCGTCGCCCCAGGCAATCCATTTGTAGGTAGTTAGCGCCTCTAATCCCATCGGACCCCGTGCATGCAGCTTCTGGGTACTGACAGCGACTTCCGCCCCCAGACCAAACTGTCCGCCGTCGGTAAAGCGGGTGCTGGCGTTAACGTAGACCGCAGAGGAGTCGACCTGACGAACAAAGCGCGTGGCATTGCGGGTGCTGCGGGTCAGAATGGCATCGGAATGCTGGGTGCCGTGCGTCCGGATATGGTCAATCGCCTGATCCATATCCGCCACCAGCTTCACGTTAAGATCGAGCGACAGCCATTCATCATCGTATTGCGGCAGACTGACCGGCATCACCTGCGCCGGGCCCGCCTGCAGCTGCGTCAGCACGTTACTGTCAGCATGCAGCACAATATTTTCCTGCGCCATCCGGGCGCTGAACGCTGGCAGGAAACGGTCGGCAATCGCCTGATCCACCAGCAGCGTCTCCAGCGAATTGCAGGCGCTGGGGCGCTGCTTCTTGGCATTGACGATCACCTCAAGCGCCGGTTCGATCTCCATGGTGTCGTCGATGTAGATATGGCATACCCCGATTCCGCCGGTGATCACCGGAATGGTGGAGTTTTCGCGGCACAGTTTATGCAGCGCCGCGCCGCCGCGCGGAATCAGCATATCGACGTAGCGATCCAGCTTCAGTAGCTGATTCACCAGTTCACGATCGGGATTTTCGATCGCCTGGATGATAGCCGTCGGCAGACCGTGCTGCTGCAAGGCGTTCTGGATGACCCGCACCGTGGCGGCATTGGTGCGCCACGTCTCTTTACCGCCGCGCAGAATCGCCGCATTACCGGTTTTCAGGCACAGGCTGGCGACATCCACCGTCACATTGGGACGCGCTTCATAAATCACCGCCACCACGCCGAGCGGCACACGGCGACGTTCGATACGCAGTCCGCTGTCGAGCTGACCGCCATCGATCAACTGCCCAACCGGATCGGCCAGCTGACAAACCTGACGAACGTCACTGGCGATGCCGCTCAGCCGCTGCGGATTCAGCGTCAGCCGATCTAACAGTGCCGCGCTCATGCCATTCTGACGCGCCTCGGCTAAGTCCTGTTCATTGGCGGCCAGAATGTCGGCGCTTTCGGCTTCCAGACGATCGGCAATGGTCATCAGGACCTGATTTTTCTCTGCGGTCGACAGATCGGCCACGCGATATGCTGCCGCGCGGGCCGCTTTACCCATCTCTTCAAGCATTGTCTGCTCCTTAACTGACGATCATGTCGTCGCGGTGAACCGCCACCGGGCCATATTCATAGCCGAGGATCTCACTGATCTGCTGGCTGTGGTGACCGGCAATCATTCGCATCGCATCGCTGTTATAGCGTGACACGCCGTGGGCGATATCGCGTCCCTGCAGGCTGCGGATACGGATGACTTCACCGCGGGAGAAATTGCCCTGAATGGCGCGGATCCCTTTCGGCAGCAGTGAACTGCCACGTTCAATAATCGCGGCCAGCGCGCCATCATCCACCGTCAGTTCGCCCGCCGGCGGTGCGCCGAATATCCAGCGTTTACGGTTTTCCAGCGGCGACTGCTGAGCATGAAACAGCGTGCCGACGGGTTTGCCGTCAATCACATCGCCGATCACCCCGCTGCGGCTGCCTGAGGCGATGATCACATCAATGCCGGCACGGCAGGCGACATCGGCCGCCTGAAGCTTGGTTGACATGCCGCCGGTGCCCAGCCCGGAAACGCTGCCGCCGGCTAATGAGCGTAACGCATCATCAATCACATGCACGTCGCCGATCAGCTCAGCGTCGGGATTATTGCGCGGATCGGCGGTGAACAGCCCCTGCTGATCGGTCAGCAGCAGCAGCTTGTCGGCCCCGCCAAGCATCGCGGCCAGCGCCGAGAGGTTGTCATTGTCGCCCACTTTAATCTCGGCGGTCGCCACGGCGTCGTTCTCATTGATCACCGGTACGATGTGGTTATCCAGCAGCGCCCGCAGCGTGTCGCGGGCATTCAGGAAACGCTCGCGATCTTCCATATCCGCGCGGGTCAGCAACATCTGGCCGATGTGGATACCGTAGATAGAGAATAACTGTTCCCACAGCTGGATCAGACGGCTCTGCCCCACCGCAGCCAGCAGCTGCTTTGAGGCGATGGTCGGCGGCAGTTCGGGGTAGCCCAGATGTTCGCGTCCGGCCGCCATCGCGCCAGAGGTCACAATCACAATGCGGTGGCCTGCAGCATGTTGCTGCGCACACTGGCGAACCAGCTCCACCATATGCGCCCGATTCAGCCGGCGTGATCCGCCGGTGAGAACGCTGGTACCCAATTTGACCACTAAGGTCTGACTGCCACTCATATTTCCTGCCGTAGTGAAAAATTTTTACGAAAGGACGTTTTAACAGGAGTCGATAAGGAAGCCAACAGCCAGCGGGGGAAAAGCACGATTTTACGCGGACAAGGGCGTAGACCAAAAGTTCACGATTAACAAGAAATCACGAAAAGTGTCATAAAAAGTTCATCACCGCCCGGTAAAAAGTCGGTGTTTTACAAAAACTTTCATAACTTTTTGACGTACACATCGGGATTGATAGCAAATGAAGAAAAGCACACTGGCAATGATCATCTCCGCTCTGGCGCTGGCGTCGACCGCACAGGCTGCCGAAGTCTATAACAAAGATGGCAACAAACTGGACTTTTACGGCAAAGTTAAAGCTGAACACTACTTCAGCGATAATGCCGGCTCAGATGGCGACAAATCCTACGTGCGTATCGGCTTCAAAGGCCAGACGCAGATCAACGACCTGATGACCGGTTACGGTCAGTGGGAATATCAGTACAACGTCAATAACTCCGAAGGCAGCGATGCCAACAACGGCAACAAAACCCGCCTCGGTTTTGCCGGCCTGAAATTTTCACAGTATGGCTCGGTCGATTACGGTCGCAACTACGGCGTACTGTATGACGTAGAGTCCTGGACCGACGTGTTCCCGGAATTTGGCGGTGACGGCACCGCGCGTTCTGATAACTTTATGACTCAGCGCGCCACCGGCGTCGCAACCTACCGCAACAATAACTTCTTCGGCCTGGTGGATGGTCTGAAATTTGCGCTGCAGTATCAGGGCAAAAATGACGCCAGCAGCGCCAACAGCCGTACCGACATCAACCGCCAGAACGGCGATGGCTACGGTGCGTCACTCGGTTACACGCTGGGCGATAGCGGCGTGAGCCTGATGAGTGCCATCACCTCATCTGACCGCACCAACCAGCAGCAGGCACGTGCTTACGGCGGCGGTGACCGTGCGGATTCCTGGGGCGCTGGCGTCAAATATGATGCAAACAGCATTTACCTGGCCGCTATCTATACCGACACCCGTAACATGACGCCAATCAGCGGTACCAACCGCAACACCGGTGCCGCAGTGGCCGGTGCCGCCAACAAAGCGCAGAACATCGAGCTGGTGGCGCAGTATCAGTTTGATTTCGGCCTGCGTCCTTCTATCGGTTACGTACAGACCAAAGGCAAAGATATCGAAAACGGTATCGGCGATGCGGATCTGGTGAAATATATCGACGTGGGCGCCACCTATTACTTCAACAAAAACATGTCCGCCTTTGTTGATTACAAAATTAACCAGCTGGATGACGATAACGCGCTGTCAATCAACAATGATGACGTGGTTGCCGTGGGCATGACCTACCAGTTCTGATATCTGTCGGGCCGGCTCCGTCCCTGTTGATTGCTGTGGCGGCGGCGGGCCCGCAGTGCGTTACCCTCAATGTGAAGTGTGTCTGATAAAAAAAGGGCGAGTTTTTCAACTCGCCCTTTCTTATTGCTGAACGCTGTAATCAGGCACTCAGTTTCACCGGTTTCTCATCGAAATCGCTGGCCGGAATCAGATCAAGCTCAAATTCGTGCAGCATCGCTTTCAGACGGGTATGAAAGTTACGTAAGGTTTCTTCCACCCGCGCCGTATTCTCTTTGCCTTTAACCGTCGCCACAGACCAGTCGCCCTCTTTATCGAACAGACCGATATGGTAGACATAGGTAAAGTGATCGGCCTGTGCTTCCAGCTCCATCCACCAGCCCCAGAATTCACGCAGTTCCGGTGCCGGTTTCACATTGACGCAGGCAGCCAGGCAGTCGAAAAAGAAACGGGTTTCACCACATTTCCCATCGCGGATATACGGTCCCAGCTCAGTGAAGCGCTTAAGCAGGCGACTGCGGGGGTGACCACTCGGTAACGTCATGCTAATTCTCCATAGGTTTTGACCGATATCGATCCTCAATCATCCGGACTGTCGCGCCCGCTTCACGCCACGTCACTGGCATCAATCGCCAGGGGTCAGCGAAGCGCGCTGCAGCAGCCCGCAATAATTCAGGTAGTAGTTGTAGCAAATACTGTAAATTTTGCCAGTTACCTTTTTAAACGCTTCTCCAGCCAGTCGCAAATTTCATTTAGCGCCCGATCAAAACTGGCCATCATCGGCTTCACCGGAATCAGCAGCGCTTTGCCCTCCGCCGAGGAGTTGGCGATCAGTTTGCTCTCCTCTTCCGGGCTGAACAGATCGTTCTGCCAGTAGCCTGACAGCATCGGCGTCGGGGTACGCCGGCCCAGCAGCCCCTGGGTTTTCAGCGAATAGCGGTTGAGCTCGGTACGTAACGCGCTGTCAGACGAGGAGGCCATGCCGAGCCGGCTTGCCAGCATATCCATGTACATATCCGGGATCTCATCCTGCAGCGCAGTCTGGGTCAGCAGCGCATGCACAATCGGGCCGAGACAGGCGACCGCCCGCAGCCGTGACGACTCAAGGTAAGCCAGCCGTACCGCCACGTTGGCACCAAAGCGATAGCCAAACGCCGCCACGCGGGTGTGATCGATCCACGGCACCGTTTCCAGCTGACGCAGCACCTGCTGATGTAAAAAGCTGGTGTCCTGATTCAGCGTCCACTTCACCGAGTTGCCAACCGACGGTACATCAATGGTCAGCATCGCAATGCCGCGCGGCGCAAGATAGTCATGGAACAGCCGGTAATGATCGCTTTGTAGCGAGTCGAGTGCGCCACAAAACAGGACGGTCGGATAAGGGGCATCGACGCCTGACGGCATATGCAGGAAACCGCTCACCGGACTGCCGCCGCTGATGGCGAAAGTCAGCGGCTTCAGCTCACCCGGCAGCCGCTGCGTCGCCTCTTCGTAGGCACGGTTAGCCAGCGTCTGGGCCTGGTCGGCCAGCTCATCGCCTTTGATATAGGGATAGGCAGCCACGCTATAGAGATGGGCAGCATGCAGCCAGTACTCGCCCGCTTCGCTGTCGTCGCTGCACTCCAGCGCTTTCTGCTGCCAGAAGCCCGCCTGGCGGCACCATTCGAAATTCCAGTTGCCGCCGCGAAAACCGATCACGGTGTCCAGCAGCGTCTCGTCGGTATGCTCAACGTCGCTGATGGCGATGCGCGCCAGCACTTCGCTGATCTCCTGCGGCGTCAGACCGCGCCAGGTCCACATCAGCTTATTCAGCATGCGATACCAGCCGCGCTGGCTGTCGCCATCAAGGGCGGAGTGCACGTCCGGGGTCGCGTGATGCTGGCGACGCACTAAAGAAGAGGTTTCAGGATGTTTAAAGCGTGGTTTGAACAACTCTTCGCTGAGATTTTTGCTCGACATACTCACTTCTCCTGCGGCATAAAACGGCGATAGCTTAGTGTACTGTACGCCAAATCAGGGTGCGAGGTGCAGAAAGCACAACGCCCGGAAAACCGGGCGTTGTTTAGGGAAGATTAATCAGTTTTTAACAATCGGCGGGATGTAGACCACGCCCATGTCCCACGGCTGCTCAATCCAGGTGTTCTGCGGAATGTCGACGATGTAATCATCGACCAGCTGGCGGCCAGCTGGTTTGGCAAAAATGGTGCAGAAGCGGGCTTTCGGGTACATCTCGCGGATCGCCTGCGCTGTTCCGCCGGTATCCACCAGGTCGTCAATGACGATGAAGCCTTCGCCATCACCTTCGGCGCGCTTCAGCACTTTCATTTCGCGCTGATGATCGTGATCGTAGCTGGAGATGCAAACGGTATCGACATAGCGAATCCCCAGTTCACGCGCCAGCAGCGAAGCCGGTACCAGACCGCCGCGGCTGACCGCGATAATGCCTTTCCACTGTTCAACAGGAAGCAGGCGCTGAGCCAGTTTACGGGCATGAATCTGTAGCATGTCCCAGGTAACGACGTATTTTTCGCTCATAGAATAGGAATCCCAGCCAACCGCGGTGGCTTAAAAATGTGCAACGGGGAAAAGGTTGCGCGAGATTATAAGGAGTTGACGCGCTAAAAACCAGCACCCGCGCGTCGGTTGCGGCTTTTTAGCGCGTCTGAGTGCGCACCCGGGGAAAAACAGTGATATTCTCAGGCCATCTCGCCAGATTCTCTGGCGGCGATCTTTCACTGGAAACTCGCGATGTCCGGCTGGTCCGGCGCACTGACACAGGAGACTTGTCGTGTCTGAATTGTCTCAACTCTCTCCACAGCCACTGTGGGATATTTTCGCTAAGATTTGCTCCATTCCTCATCCCTCTTTTCATGAAGAAGCGCTGGCGAGTTACATCGTCGGCTGGGCCAAAGAGCAAGGCTTCTGGTGTGAGCGCGATCAGGTCGGCAATATCCTGATTCGTAAACCCGCCACTGCCGGGATGGAAAACCGCAAGCCGGTCGCGCTGCAGGCCCACCTCGATATGGTGCCGCAGAAGAATAACGATACCGTACACGACTTCACCAAAGATCCGATTCAGCCGTGGATTGACGGCGAATGGGTCAAAGCGCGCGGCACCACGCTGGGGGCTGACAACGGCATCGGTATGGCATCGGCGCTGGCGGTACTGGCTGACAGCAGCCTGACCCACGGCCCGCTGGAAGTGCTGCTGACCATGACCGAAGAAACCGGCATGGATGGCGCTTTTGGTCTGCAACCCAACTGGCTGCAGGCCGAAATCCTGATCAACACCGACTCGGAAGAAGAAGGTGAGATCTACATGGGATGCGCGGGAGGTATCGACTTCGTTACCACCCTGCCACTGACCCGTGAAGCGGTGCCTGCCAGCTTTGAAACCCTGAAGCTGACGCTGAAAGGGCTGCGCGGTGGCCACTCTGGTGCCGACATTCATATGGGCCTCGGCAACGCCAACAAGCTGCTGGCGCGTTTCCTGGCGGCGCACGCTGCCGAACTGGATCTGCGTCTGCTGGCGTTCAGCGGCGGTACGCTGCGTAACGCCATTCCGCGTGAAGCCTTTGCAACCGTTGCAGTCGACAGCCACCAGGCCGATGCGCTGAAATCTGCTGCGGCGCATTTCCTGACCGCCATCCAGAACGAGCACGGCATTAAAGAGCCGAACATCGCGCTGGTCACCGAACCGCTGGCGCATCAGGGTGAAGCATTAACCGCCGACAGCCGCGATCGCTTCCTTAATCTGCTGAACAGCACGCCGAACGGCGTAATCCGTAACTCAGACGTCGCCAAAGGCGTGGTCGAAACGTCACTGAATATCGGCGTGGTGACGATGGAAGCGGATAAAGCAGAAATCAACTGCCTGATCCGTTCACTGATCGACACCGGACGCGATTATGTGGTGCAGATGCTGACCTCGCTTGGCCAGCTGGCAGGCGCGCAGACCAAAGCGAAAGGCGGCTACCCAGGCTGGCAGCCAGACGCGGACTCGCCGATCATGGCGCTGACCCGTCAGACCTATATCGCGCTGTTCGACAAAACGCCAAACATTCAGGTGATTCACGCCGGTCTGGAGTGCGGTCTGTTCAAAAAACCGTATCCACAGATGGATATGGTGTCGATCGGTCCGACCATTACCGGTCCGCACTCACCGGATGAGCAGGTACACATTGAAAGCGTCGGCCTTTACTGGAAATTGCTGACCACCTTGCTGAATGTGGTGCCAGAAAAGTAATCTCACCGCAAAAAGTTTAACCAGGCTTCGGCCTGGTTTTTTTATGCCCGCCGTGCCGCAACAGCATAATTCACCACCCCGAACGCCCTTCCCCGCCTGAATACGCCACGCTTTCACGCTTCGCTGGTTTTAGCCGCCGTTATGTCCAGATGTCTGGATGGCTAATACCGTTTCGTGCTAGCTTATGCGCTTTCGGTCGTTGCCGCGCCTGAAGCTTCAGGAAAAAATGCGGCCAGTGATTCTTCAGGAGAATGGTGACATGGCTGCGTTAAACCGCCTCGAGATGCGTAACATCTCCATCGCTTTTGGCGGATTTGCCGCACTCTCATCGGTAGATTTCGTCAGTGAAGGCCACTCTGTTCACGCGCTGACCGGCGCGAATGGCGCAGGAAAATCGACCCTGATGGCGGTGCTGTCCGGCGCCCACAGTCACTACAGCGGCGAGATCCTGCTGGATGGCGTTCCGGTCACCCTCCGCAGCCCGCGCGACGCAAAGCAGTTGGGGATTCATCTGGTTCAGCAGGAAGTTGATGTGGCGCTGGTGCCACAGCTCAGCGTGGCGGAAAACATACTGCTGGATCGGCTGGCGGAACCAGGCCACCGCTACCGCTGGGGTGAGATACGTCGTCAGGCGCAAGCCTTACTGGCGCAGCTCGAGGTGACGCTGGACGTCAATCGGCTGGTCGAGCGCTGCACCCTCGCTGAAAAGCAACAGATCCTGCTGGCGCGTGCGCTGTCGCATCATTGCCGCTTTCTGATTCTGGATGAACCCACCGCCCCGCTCGACCAGCATGAGAGCGAGCGGCTATTCACCGTGGTGCGTCGCCTGCAGGCCAGCGGTATCGGCGTGATATTTATCTCTCACCGGATTCACGAACTGAAAGCGATTTGCGATCGCCTGACGGTGCTGCGCGATGGCCGGCTGATTGAAAGCGGCCCGATGGCTGCGCTAAGCGGTGAGCAGATTGTGGAAAAAATGCTTGGGCATCAGCTCACCGACATCTATCCCGCCCGGCGTGAACCACAGCCGCAGCCGCTACTACTGGCGGTCGACGGACTGCATGATGAACACCTGCTGCAGGATATCTCGCTGCGGCTGCATCAGGGCGAAATTCTCGGCATCGCCGGACTGGCCGGTGCCGGAAAGACCGAACTGTGCAAAGCGCTGTTTGGTGCCAGTAAAAGCCGCGTCAGTCGGGGAGAGCTGCACGGCCAGCCGTGGCAGCCGCGCTCCCCGCACGATTCGGTCAGCCGGCGCATGGCGCTGGTGCCGGAGGAGCGGCGTAAAGAGGGCATCTTTATTGATGAGTCGGTGGCGATGAATCTGAGCGTCAGCGCGGACGACAGTTTCTCGCGCTGGAGCCTGTTCGGCCATCGCCAGGCGTGGCGCTGGGCAGAGGCCATCATTCAGCGACTTCAGGTGCGGACTACCGGTCCGGCCCAACCACTGCGCCGCCTCTCCGGGGGGAATCAGCAAAAAGTGGCGATTGGCAAATGGCTGCGTAACAACGCCGACGTGCTGATTTTCGATGAGCCGACCAAAGGCGTCGATATCAAAGCCAAAACCGAACTGTTCACTCTGATCGACGGTCTGGCGCGCGAAGGCAAAGGCATTATCTACGCGTCAGGTGAATTTTCTGAACTGGTCGGCTTATGCGACCGGATTTGTGTGCTCTGGGATGGACGCATTGTGGCTGAACTGGCCGCGCGCGATGTCACTGAAGAGACGCTTTTGCTTTATTCCACCGGAGGAACCCCTGCGTGAGCAGCAAAGAAACCAGCCTGAATCTGCCATCATCTTCATGGCGTCATCAACTGTTCGACTTCCTCTATAAATGGGGCATGTTACTGACGGTGGTGATCCTGATCGCCGCCTTTGGCCTGGCCTCAGACAGTTTTCTCGAACCCAACAACATCATCAATATTTTGCGATCGATTGCGATTGTTACGGTCATCGCGGTCGGCGTATCGATCTCACTGACTGTCGGCGGCTTCGATCTTTCGGTCGGCTCGACCGCTTCGCTGGCCAACGCGCTGGTGATTTCGCTGTTTGTCTGGCACGGCCTCGACACCACCGAAGCAATCCTGATTACCCTGGCGCTCTGCAGCCTGGTCGGACTGTTTAACGCCTTTCTGATTGTCATCCTGCGGATCCCCGACATGCTGGCCACGCTGGCCACGCTGTTTGTGATTCAGGGTGTGGCGATGACCTACAGCTTTGGCGGCTCGATCACGGAAAACATGGTGTTGCCGAGCGGCGATATGGCGGAAGGCACTATCCCGGCGGCGTTTGGCCTGCTGGGTCAGGTGCCAGCCATCGTGATCATTATGCTGGTGGTAACGGTCGTGGCCCAGCTGGCGCTGTCGCTGACCAAACATGGCCGCCGGATGTATGCCCTCGGCGGCAATCCCGAAGCGGCGCGACTCTCCGGTATCCGCACTACCCGCTATCGCGTGCTGGCCTATGTGATCGCCTCGCTGCTGGCCGGACTGGGCGGCATTCTGCTGGCCTCACGTATTGGTTCATCACAGGTTAACGCCGGTGGCGGCTACCTGATGGATGCGGTGGCGGCGGCTTGGATTGGCTTCTCGCTGGCGGGATCGGGCAAACCGAATGCGCTCGGCACGCTGGTCGGCGCGGTGATCCTCGGGGTATTGCAGAACGGCCTGGTGATGCTCTCCGTCCCCTATTACGCCATGGACATTATTAAAGGGCTGGTGCTGGCTTTGGCACTGGCAATCACCTATATCCAGCGCCGCTGAGGCGCACTGACCGGAGTTGATAATAATGCAAAAAATAACGCTCTCGCTGCTGGCCCTGAGCCTGCTGAACGCCAGCGCCGCTTTCGCGGAGACCGTTACCCCGGTGCCCGAGGCTATCGCCAGTCACAACGGCCCGATCCGCATCGCGGTGATCCGTAACCTCGGTTCTGACGATAACACCACCCAGTTTGTCGCAGGTGCGATTCAGCAGGGCCGTCAGCTCGGCTTTAAGGTCAGCACTTTCCTCAGTAACGGCGACGACGCGCGTTTCCAGGATTTCGTTAACCAGGCGATCAGCCAGAAGTATGACGGCATCGTGCTGTCGCACGGTAAAGCGCCCTACGCCAGCGGTCTGGTCAAACGCATCGCCGACGCCGGTATTAAGCTGTCGGTGTTTGATACCCCGGTTGATAACCCGATTGAGGGCGTGACCGTGACGGCGCAGGATGACGCATCGCTGGCGCAGCTGTCGCTGGGTCAGTTAATCAGCGATTTCAACGGCAAAGCCAACATCGTCAAATTGTGGGTGGCGGGCTTCCCGCCAATGGAACGCCGTCAGGTGGTGTACGAGAAACTGCTGAAGGAGAATCCTGGCATTCATCAGCTGGAGTCGATTGGCGCCGTCTCTACCGATGTACAGGGTGATACCGCAAACAAGATTGGGGCCATTCTGGCGAAATACCCGAAAGGCAAGATTGACGCCATCTGGGGCGCGTGGGACGCCTTCAGCCAGGGCGCCTATAAAGCGCTGCAGGAGAACGGGCGTACCGAGATCAAGCTCTACAGCATCGATGTCTCGAACCAGGATTTGCAGCTGATGCGTGAGAAGAACAGCCCGTGGGTTCAGACCGTGGCGGTGGACCCGAAAACCATTGGCGCGGTAAACATGCGTCTGGTAGCGAAAAAGATTGCCGGTGAAGCGACGCCAGCCACCTATCAGTTTAAGGCTGCGTCGATCTCTCAGCAGCAGCTCAACAGCCAGCCCGGCGCGGTAAACGTTGCCTCGCTGAATAAAATCGTCCCAGGCTGGGGTGGTAATGACGATTTCGTCGCGCCGTGGTTCGCCACTCTGGCAGCGAAAAATCACAAGTAAGTGACGGCGCGTCAGCACTGGCAGGCACGCCAGGCTGACGCGCACTTATCGCCAGACCGCGCTACAACCCCAGTAACAGCTGTCGTTCCAGCTGGGGATCGAGCAGGGTGACGTGCAGCCCCACCAGCCTGACGCCCCGCCCGACCCGACGCTCATCCCAGGTTTTTTTGGCAATCGCGATCATGTCCTCTTTATTCAGCACCGGCCAGATGTGTTCCTGGGTGGTCTGCTGAAAGTCGCTGAACTTCAGTTTCACGCCCTGCCGCGCCACCTGCTTATCGGGCCGAATCTGGCTCAGCCGGCGATCCAGCTCGGCATAGAGAAAATCGATGATCTCCAGGCAGGCGTCCCAGTCGTTAATGTCCTCGGCCAGCGTACGCTCAACCCCGAGTGATTTACGTTCCCGCTCAACCACCACGCCACGCTCGTCAATGCCGTTGCTGCGCTCCCACAGCACCCGGCCAAACTTACCAAAGCGCTTCAGCAACTGGGCTAAATCCGCCTTCTGCACATCTCCGCAGGTCACCAGGCCCATCTCCTCCAGCTTTTTTGCCGACACCTTGCCCACGCCCGGGATCTTCGCCAGCGGCAGCGTCAGTAAAAAACCGGACATCTCCGCCGGCGTGATGACAAACTGTCCGTCCGGCTTATTCATGTCGGAGGCGATTTTCGCCAGAAATTTAATCGGTGCGATGCCGGCCGAGGCGGTCAGCTGAGTTTCACGCAGGATAGTCGCGCGGATATCCTGGGCGATCAGGGTGGCAGAGCCGTGGCAGTGCGGGCTGTCTGTCACATCCAGATAGGCTTCATCCAGCGACAGCGGTTCAATCAGCGGTGTGTAGCGGGTGAAGATCTCGCGAATCTGCGCCGAGGCTTCTTTGTAGGCATCAAAGCGGCCTGGCAGCAGCCGCAGATGGGGACATAACTTGAGCGCCATCCCGGTCGGCATGGCGCTGCGCACGCCATATTTGCGCGCCGGGTAGTTAGCGGTACTGATGACACCGCGACGTTCGCGGCTGCCGCCGATGGCAATCGGGATGTCACGCAACAGGGGATTATCGCGCATCTCCACCGCAGCATAGAAGCAGTCCATATCGACATGAATGATTTTACGCATACCCCCTCCAGCACTGGATAAGTATACAGTTGGCGAAGGTAACTGCAATATTTGTCGCGGCCGGCATTAAAGTTTACAAATTTCTGGCCGTATTCTGTTCAGGAAATCGCGAATTTCTGGCGCGCTGTCTTGCTAAAAAAACAGACAATGTTTAATGTTGCGCTGCGGTAGCGGATAGTTCCGATAATGCAAGCAGAGACGCACGATTCGCGTCATTGTTCTCTTCACCTCAAGGTACACACAGCATGGGCAAAATCGCACTCCTGTTTGCGATGATTTTACTGCCAGCCCTCAGCATGGCAATGACCCCAGAACCCGCTCAGCAAGCGGCACCGGTCAGTAAAGAATTAAAGAAACAGTTACTCGGCACGCCGGTTTATATTCAGATTTTCAAGGAAGAGCGTACCCTCGAACTGTACGGCAAAATTGGTAACGAATACCGCCTGCTGGATACCTATCGCATCTGTAATTTTTCTGGTGGTCTCGGCCCGAAACGTCGTGAAGGCGATTTCAAAAGCCCGGAAGGATTTTATAACGTCAGGCTGAACCAGCTGAAACCGGATAGCCGGTTTTATCGCGCGATCAATATCGGCTTTCCGAACCAGTACGATCGCAATCAGGGCTACAGCGGTAACTACCTGATGATTCATGGCGACTGTAAGTCGATTGGCTGCTATGCCATGACGAACGCCTATATGGATGAGATCTTTACTTATGTCAATGCGGCGCTGCGTAACGGTCAGCAGGATATCAGCATCAGTATCTATCCATTCCGCATGACCGACAGCAATATGCAGCGTCACCGTTACTCTACCTACGCCAGTTTCTGGCAGCAGTTGCAGCCGGGTTACGCTTATTTTGCGAAGTATCACCAGCCACCAACGGTTAACGTCGCCAGCGGTAAGTATGTGATGAACAGCAGCCCGGTAGTGACCAATCCCGAAGCTGCTTCACGCTCATTCCTGGCGCTCTCCAAGGCAGAATAACGCCCACTCACCTGGCACAATCCGCTGCCAGGTTTCATTGGCCGTCAGCGGCTGCGTCGCAATCACCGTCACCACGTCATGCGGCGTGGTGTGCTGCTGAAAATCAACCTCTACATCCTGATCGAGCAGCTGTGCGCGGCCAAACGGCGCGCGTCGGGTGATCCAGAACAGGTTGGTGGAGCAGAAGGCCATCAGATAACGCCCGTCCGACAGCAGCATGTTAAACACCCCTTTCTGCCGCAGGCTGCCCGCCAGTTCACCGATGAAGCGAAACACCGCTGGCCAGTTACCCGGCGTGCGGGGATAACGCGTCGCCAGCTGATGTAAAATCCAGCAGAACGCCTTTTCGCTGTCGGTCTCCCCGACCGGACGAAAGGTCCCGGTCTCCAGCTGACGGTAGCCCTTTAGCTGCCCGTTATGGGCGTAGGTCCAGTTACGGCCCCACAGTTCGCGGGTAAACGGATGGGTGTTTTCCAGCGAGACCTGCCCGCGATTCGCCTGGCGGATGTGCGCCACCACCGAATGCGATTTGATCGGGTACTCCTGCACCAGCCGCGCTATCGGCGAATTGAAGCTCGGCAGAGGATCCTTAAAGGTACGACAGCCTTTATCTTCGTAAAAGGTAATGCCCCAGCCATCTTTATGTGGGCCGGTTCCGCCACCACGCTGCACCAGGCCGGTAAAGCTGAAACAGATATCCGTGGGAACATTGGCGCTCATCCCGAGCAATTCGCACATAGCCACCACCTTAGAGTAAGACGCCTCCCGCCAGGCGAGAGGCCAGAGTGTTACTTCACCATCTCTTTTTCGATCAGCAGCATCAGAATATGGATCACTTTAATGTGGATCTCCTGAATGCGATCGGCATAACCAAAGTGCGGCACCCGGATTTCAATGTCAGCACTGCCCGCCATCTTACCGCCATCTTTGCCGGTCAGGGTGATCACTTTCATCCCCTGCGCCCGCGCCGCCTCAATCGCCTTAATGATGTTGGCCGAGTTGCCGGAGGTGGAGAGCCCCAGCAGCACATCGCCCGGACGGCCTACCGCTTCAACATAACGCGAAAAGACGTAATCGTAGCCAAAGTCGTTACTGACGCAGGAGAGATGGCTGACGTCTGAAATCGCAATCGCCGGATAGCCAGGACGATTTTCACGATAGCGACCGGTCAGCTCTTCGGCGAAATGCATCGCGTCGCAGTGCGACCCACCGTTGCCGCAGGAGAGCACCTTGCCGCCCGCCTTGAAACTGTCAGCCAGCAGCACCGCAGCACGCTGGATCGCATGGATATTCGCGTCATCGCTGAGGAATTTATTCAGCGTATCGGCGGCTTCGTTGAGCTCAGAGCGGATGATGTCCTGGTACATAGGGAGGTCCTTTTTTAGCAGAGGTTAATCGCAGCAAGTTTAACGGAATGCCTGGGCGGCGCAAAGCATCACGCCATTCCGGCCCGATCGCCGCTGGCATTATCTCTGCACAGCCGCCAGCGAAACGGGTCGGAAAATTGATTTTGTGAGTCAGGTTGTAATTGCGATGTAAACGAATTGATAAAAAGAGCCAACTGCTCTAAACCTCTACTCAACAGGTCAGACCTCTTACTACTTACGGAGCGGTTCATTATGATGGTTGTTTCGATACTTGCCACGGTGGTGCTGATTGGCGCCCTGTTCTACCACCGCCTGTCGTTGCGGCTGAGCAGCCTGATTCTGCTGCTGTGGACCGCGGCGATGGCGGCCGCACACCTCTGGACGCCGTGGCTGCTGCTGCCACTGGCTATTATTCTGTTGCCGTTTAACCTGCCGTCGCTGCGCCGTAATCTGTTTTCAAAACCGATGCTGCAGCGTTTTCAGCAGGTGATGCCGCCAATGTCACGCACCGAGAAAGAAGCGATCGATGCCGGTACCACCTGGTGGGAAGGCGATCTGTTTCAGGGCAAACCGGACTGGCAGAAGCTGCATAACTATCCTCAGCCGCACCTGACACCGGATGAGCAGGCCTTCCTGGAGGGTCCGGTTGAAGAAGCGTGCCGGCTGGCGAATGATTTCCAGATTACTCATGAAATGGCCGATCTGCCGCCGGAACTGTGGGCTTATCTGAAACAGCATCGCTTCTTCGCGATGATCATCAAAAAAGAGTATGGCGGGCTGGAGTTTTCCGCTTATGCCCAGGCTCGCGTGTTGCAGAAACTGGCTGGCGTATCGGGCATCCTGGCGATTACCGTCGGCGTACCGAACTCGCTCGGTCCGGGCGAACTGCTGCAGCACTACGGCACTGATGAACAGAAAAATCACTATTTACCGCGTCTGGCGCGTGGCGATGAAATCCCCTGCTTCGCCCTGACCAGCCCGGAAGCCGGCTCAGATGCCGGTGCGATTCCCGATACCGGCGTAGTGTGTATGGGTGAATGGCAGGGTCAGCAGGTGCTGGGTATGCGCCTGACCTGGAACAAACGCTACATCACGCTGGCGCCTATCGCGACCGTGCTGGGGCTGGCGTTTAAACTGTCCGATCCCGATCATCTGCTCAGCGATAACACCCATCCGGGCATTACCTGCGCGTTGATCCCGACCAACACCCCCGGCGTGGAAATCGGTCACCGTCACTTCCCGCTTAACGTGCCGTTCCAGAACGGTCCGACCCGTGGTAAGGATATTTTCGTGCCGATCGATTACATCATCGGCGGACCGGAAATGGCCGGACAGGGCTGGCGTATGCTGGTTGAATGTCTGTCAGTGGGTCGCGGCATTACCCTGCCGTCCAACTCGACCGGCAGCCTGAAAAGCGTGGCGCTGGCAATTGGTGCCTATGCCCATATCCGCCGTCAGTTCAGACTGTCGATCGGTAAAATGGAAGGGATTGAAGAGCCACTGGCACGCATTGCCGGTAATGCTTACGTGATGGATGCGGCAGCAACGCTGATCACCGCCGGTATTATGCAGGGTGAAAAACCGGCGGTACTGTCGGCGATTGTGAAATATCACTGCACCCATCGCGGTCAGCGGGCGATCATCGACGCGATGGATATTGCCGGCGGTAAAGGCATTATGCTCGGTAACAGCAACTTCCTGGCGCGCGCCTATCAGGGTGCACCGATCGCGATTACCGTTGAAGGGGCGAACATCTTAACCCGCAGCATGATCATCTTCGGCCAGGGGGCAATTCGTTGCCATCCTTATGTTCTGCAGGAGATGGCGGCCGCGGCCAGTAACGACGTTGACGCTTTTGATCGGGCGCTGTTCAGCCATATCGGCCACGTCGGCAGTAATCAGGTGCGCAGTCTGTGGCTCGGCCTGACCGGCGGACGCACCAGCGCCACCCCGACCCGTGATGCGACGCGTCGTTATTATCAGCATCTCAACCGCATCAGCGCCAACCTCGCGTTGCTGTCAGATGTCTCAATGGCGGTGCTGGGCGGTAGCCTGAAACGTCGTGAACGCATCTCGGCGCGACTGGGTGATGTCCTGAGCCAGCTTTATCTGGCCTCTGCCACGCTGAAGCGCTACGACGATGAAGGCCGTAACGAAGCCGATCTGCCGCTGGTGCATTGGGGCGTTCAGGATGCGCTGCATCAGGCGGAAGTGGCTATCGATGACCTGCTGCGCAACTTCCCTAACCGGCTGGTGGCGGGTGCGTTACGCCTGGTGATTTTCGCCGGTGGTCATCACTGCCCGGCACCGTCCGATCGTCTTGATCATCAGCTGGCAAAAATGCTGCAACTGCCGTCTGCCACCCGCACACGTCTGGGACGCGGACAGTATCTGGCACCGGTTGATAACAATCCGGCCGGTCAGCTGGAACAGGCGTTGCAGGATGTAATGGCTGCGGAAGTGATTCACGACAGACTGAGCAAACAGAGCAAGCAGCACCTCTCCTTTACCCGGCTGGATGAGCTGGCAAAACGGGCGCTGGAGCAGGGCTGGATTGACGATAAAGAAGCCGAGGTATTGCGCCGCGCAGAAACCAGCCGCCTGCGTTCTATCAATGTGGATGAGTTTGAAGCGGATGCACTGGCGGTACCGGTGCCAGAGAAGAAACCTCAATCCGCTTCGGCACGTGCCAGCGAGGCGGCATAAGGCGGCGGGCCGATGTGATGTCGGCCCGTTAATTGAGCGCAGGCTCAGGGAGCGTATGCCCTCCGTAAAGACGCAACAACGCCATCAATGGCTTTAGCGTTTAATCTGAGCGTGTTTCCTGCACTGGCATCCCCCTCATCGCCAGCAAGATTCTTGTTTTATCTAAAGGCCGACATCACGTCGGCCTTTTTTTATCCTGCCTGACGGATGCGGGCAATCAGCGCATCCACATCTTCTACATGATCGGCCGCCAGTATCAGCGTGCGTCCCAGGTTAATCGCGTTACGGATGCAGTCGGTACGCATCGCCGGATCGGCGATCAGCTTCATATCCGCCACATGTGACATTCCCACCGTGCGGCGAATCAGTTCGGTACCGCAGTAGCCGATGGTATCCGCCCATACTTTGCGCAGGAAGGCATCGACATAGCCGGGATAAGCCAGCGCCACGTCAGCGGTTTTCTCCGCCGCCAGCGCCTGGAAACGGCTGGAGAAGGTTGTCCAGACGCTATGCACATCGCTCAGGCGTTGCTCACGGGCATCGGCGGCTTCACGCGGCGGCAGCAGACCGGGCAGGCCGCAATAGTTGATCAGCAGATTGCCGAGCGCGGTGCCGATATCAAAGCCCATCGGCCCGAAATAGCCAAATTCAGCATCAATCGCTTTCAGGCTACCGTCCGCGACAAAAATCGATCCGCTGTGGATATCGCCATGCAGCAAGGCTTCGGCATGGGCAAAGAAGCGGTGCTTGAGACCAGCTACCGCAATACGCAGCGCATCATCGTGACGCAGGCTGGCCACTAACGGCTCCAGCGCCGCCGGATAGCTGTTACGCGGATGATCGGTGTAGGGATCGTTAAAGAACAGATCTTCGGTGATCTCGCACATTTCCGGATTAATGAAGCGCGCCACTTCCGCTTTCTTCTGATGCGGATGCAGCACGAAGTCGGAGGTGTTAAACAGCGTCTGTGCCAGATATTCGCCCAGCTGCCGTGGCGCGTCAGGATAGTAAACGCCCTTTACCAGCTCGCTACGCCAGATACGGTGGCTGGAGAGATCTTCCATCACCATCACCGCCAGATCCGCATCGTAATGGGTAATCTGCACCGTGTGCTGTGGGCAATATTTGTAGTGCTCGACCAGGGTCTGCGCTTCAAGCCGCGCCCGATCCAGCGTCAGAGGCCATGACTCGCCGACGCAGCGCACATAAGGCAACGCCTGCTTGACCACCACCCGGCTGTTGCCCTGATCGTCATAAATTTTGAACACCAGGTTAAGATTGCCGTCACCAATTTCCTCGGCACGGCTCAGGGCGGAAGGATTATCCAGACCGCCGAATTGTCGGGCATAGTCCACCGCATCAGCAGCGGTGAAGGTACGGTATTGCGACATTGCCTGTTCCTCATCATTCGAAGGCTGAATAAACCCGGTGTAAAAGCCGTTCAGACGTCTATACATCCGTCGAGCATGTTGGCACAATATCTGACATTAACGCAACAGGGATTTCACCCACCATGCAGACTCTCCAAACCACCAGCTTACAGGTTCGTGACAATCAGCTCTGGATCCTCGATCAGCAGGCGCTGCCGCAGCAAAAAAACTGGCTACCAGCGCACAGTGTGGCGCAGCTGGTTGAGCATATTCACGCGCTGCGGGTGCGCGGTGCGCCACTGATTGGCCTTTCCGCCTCGTTATTGCTGGCGTTGCTGGCAGAACAGGGACAGACGCAGAGGCAACTGGCTGAGTCGCTGGCGATCCTGCGTGCTGCCCGCCCTACCGCCGTCAATCTGATGAATAACCTTGATCGGATGAAACAGGCGCTGGCGCAACCGGCGTTCGCTACCGCGCTGGCCGAGGAAGCCTGGCGACTGGTCGAAGAAGATAAACAGCTGTGCGAGGCGATTGCCACCGCAGGCAGCGCGCTGGTAAAACCCAACAGCCAGCTGCTGACCCACTGTAACACCGGCGGGCTGGCAACGGCGGGCGTCGGCACCGCGCTGGGGGTAATCATCCTCGCTCATCAGCAGGGCCGGGTTAACAACGTCTGGGTCGATGAAACCCGTCCGCTGTTGCAGGGCGGCCGGCTAACGGCCTGGGAGCTGGGCGAACGGGCGGTTCCTTATACCCTGATTACCGACAGCATGGCCGCCAGCCTGATGGCCAGCAAACAGATGGATGCAGTGTGGGTCGGCGCTGACCGGATTGCCGCCAACGGCGACGTCGCCAATAAGATCGGCACCTACAGCCTGGCGGTACTGGCACACTATCATCAGATCCCGTTTTATGTGGCCGCGCCGCACACCACGCTGGATCGCAGCTGCCCGAACGGTGCGGCGATTCCGATCGAGCAGCGCGCTGCCAGTGAAGTGACCGGCGTGGCCGGCAGTTTTGGCAGCGTGCAGTGGGCACCTGAAGCGGCGAACGTCTACAACCCGGCGTTTGATGTGACGCCAGCCGCCCTGATTAGCGGTTGGGTTCTGGATACCGGCGTGGTAACACCGGAGCAGGTAGCGGCGGGAATTTTCCAGCCCCAGTGAGTCAGACGGCCATCGCGCACTGTTCTGCGCGGTGGCCGAAGCGGCTCAGCCGATTACGCCAGTCGTGGATAGGCGTCGGCAATCCTGTCACCGGTAAAGTTAGCGATCCACCCTTCCTGATTATCAAAAATCCGAATCGCGGTGAAATGCGGCGACGATCCCATATCAAACCAGTGTGGCGTACCGGCAGGCACCGAGATCAGATCGTTCTTTTCGCACAGGATCTGCAGGATCTCGCCATCCAGATGCAGGCAGAACAAACCCGCGCCCTCAACAAAGAAACGCACTTCATCTTCGCCGTGGGTGTGTTCGGAAAGAAACTTTTCGCGCAGCACCGTTTTCTGCGGATTGTCCGCCCGCATGCTGATCACGTCCCAGCTCTGATAGCCCTTCTCCGCCACCAGCCGGTCAATCGCATGCTGATAGGCGGTGATAACCGCTGCTGCGTCCGGGTTTTCCCCCAAATCGCGATCGGCTTCCCAGCGTTCAAAGCGGACGCCTTTAGTATTCAGCCGCTCAGCGATCGCCTGCGGGTCGGTGCTGTGCCATATCGGCTGGCTGGCTTCGCTGTCGGTAAAAATAGTCAGTGCACTCATTCTAAATCGACTCCAGGTTAATCTCAGAAAAATCAGTGACCTGACGGTGGCAACTTGCGCCATCCGCCTCACCACGTATCAGCTGCAGGGTATGCCAGCCAGCCTGGGCAGCCGCATCCAGCTCCTGATGAATATCCGACAGGAACAGCAGTTGCTCCGCTGGCAGGCCAATCTGTGCGGCAATGGTGTGATACGCCGCGACTTCACGTTTAGCGCCGACGTGCGTATCGAAGTAGCCGCTGAATAAGCCAGTAATATCACCTTCGTCGCTATAGCCAAATAACAATTTCTGCGCCGCAACCGAGCCTGAGGAATATACATAGAGTTTACGACCCTGCGCCTGCCAGGCGGTCAGGGCCGGGAGCACATCGGGATAAAGATGGCCGGTGAAACTGCCGTTGAGATAGCCATCACGCCAGATCATCCCCTGCAGCGCTTTCAGTCCGGTAGATTTACGATCCTGATCCATAAAGCTGAACAGGATCTGCGTCAGGGTCGGCAGATCGGCCTGCGGCTGATCGACCTCAGCCCGCACCGCCTCAAGTGCAGCCTGCACCTCTGGCTGATGCTGCTGGTCACGCAGGAACGTCGCCAGATGCTGGCGCGCGTAAGGAAACAGGATGTTATGGACAAAGCGGATATCACTGGTGGTGCCTTCAATATCGGTAACAATGGCGCGGATCATGCGTTCTCCAGCAGGCGACGTTGACGTTCACATTCAAATAAAAACTCCAGCCCTTCCAGCTGGCGACGCGCTTCGCTGACATCGCGGCCCCAGCAGGTTAAGCCGTGACCGCGCAGCAGGAAGCCATAGCGCAGCGGAAACCGGGCGGCGTAATCTTCAATTTCCGACGCCAGCGCCGCAATGTCCTGGCTGTTATCGAACACCGGGATGGCGACGGTATCCAGATGATTATGCTGACCGGTGAGCGTTTTCTGCATCTCATAACCGTGCAGCAGCAGCGCCGCGCCCTGCTCGACCCGCGATAACACCGTCGCATTCACGGTATGGGTGTGCAGCACCGCGCCCGCCTCAGGAAAGAGCCGATAGATCAGCGTGTGCAGGCCGGTTTCCGCCGACGGCTTGCGGCCGGAGAGCGCCTGGCTGGTGGCAATATCGACCTGGATAAAGTCATCACGCGTCAGCGTGCCTTTATCTTTACCGGATTCGCTCAGCAGACAGATCTGCGCATCCTGACGCACAGACATATTACCGCCGGTCGCGGGTGCCCAGCCCTTCGCACCAATCCAGTGACAGGCGGCGACCAGCTGATCTAACGGGTGAATATCCGACATAGGGTTTCCTTGCAGTGGAATGTGATGGCTGGTAACTCAGATAACGGTAACGGCCCTAAAAATACAACAGGTTAAGTTTGCTACTTTGCCGGCAAAGCTCACGATGTCTTTTCAATGATTCCTGTATCAGCAAAGCTCATAATCCCTGCCAAATGATCCGTGTGTCAGCAAGGCGGTAAGAGCGCTTATCCCCGGGAGCTGACATCAGTCAGTGACCGGGGTAAGCAAACGCAACCAACGCCGCTGAGGTGCAGAGCATGACGCATTGTAAATGCTAAATGATCCGCACCTCAGCAAGGCGGCAAGTGCGCGCATCCCCGTGAGCTGACATCAGTCAGTGACCGGGGTAAGCAAACGCAACCAACGCCGCTGAGGTGCAGAGCATGACGCATTGTAAATGCTAAATGATCCGCACC